>NZ_JAAKZW010000019.1 GCF_011044995.1 Streptomyces mesophilus
CAGTTCCGTGCGATCGCAACCAGGTTCGACAAGCTCGCAGACCGCTACCGCGCGGGAGTTGTCCTGGCCTCCCTGATCCTCTGGCTCCGTGAAGCGGCCAGGTGATCATTTGTCAGACAGGCTCTAGTACTCCTCGTCGTCGTCCTCGAAGCTCCATCGCAGAGCGAACTGGGCGTCGGGCGCGATCGCGTGCAGCGTCTCCCGCCAGGACTCCTCGAGCTTGTCGGACCAGGCACCGAAGCGCGTCACGATGATGGGGAATTCGGTCCACGCGAAGACGCAGCCCGGATCCGGCTTCGTGTCCACCGACACGTCCCTGTCCAGGTCGTACTTGATGAGGAACTCGGTCAACGCCTGTGTGACACGGGCGGTCTGCTCACCGGGCTGCAGGCCGGAAACATCGAGAGAGAGGCCAACGGATATCGACATGCGGCCACGGTACGTTCCCCGTTCACGCCTCAACCGGCGCCCCCATCACCATGGTCAGCGCGTCCCTCACACGTGCCCGGCTCAGTACATGTGCCACGGAGGCACGGGCACCGCGGGCGCCTGGGCACGTCGGCCCGTCACGTATCCGCCGATCCCCAGCCCGATCCCGACCAGCAGGGCCACCAGCCCGCCGATGCCCGCCGCGACCAACCCGGCGGGCAGGGCGAGACCGTCGGTCACCCGCCCGCGCACGGTGCTGACGGCGACGCTGCCGGACTGCTCGTCGAGGAACTCGCGCGAGTCCCGCGCGTTGCCCCGGTCGTCCCCGAGCAGGAACAGCCGGCCTTGCGGGACCGTGGCCTCGTAGGGCAGCCCCATGCAGGGTTCGCCGAAGTTCACGTACGGCTCGTCGACGGGCTTCCCGTTCCGGACGAGCTGCCCGCCCTCGCGACAGCTCACGTGATCGCCGCCGACGCCGGCCACCCGCTGCAGCGTCAACCCTTGGTATCCGCGCCCGGGAACGTCGATCAGCAGGACATCGCCTCTGCGGATGTCGCCTGGGTCGACCTCCTCGACGACGAGGGTGTCGCCCTGACGGTACGTCGGGTTCATCGCATCGCTGTTGACGGTCACGCCTTCGAACTGCATCCGCGCGTACGCGAGTCCCGCGATCAGCACCAAGCCGACCGGCACCAGCACCCAGGCCGCGACCCGCAGCCCCCGGCCCGCCCTGTGCCCGTACATGACCGCCCCTTGCTGCATCGCTCGTTTCCTTCCTGCGCCGCCCGGCGTCCGGACGGACGGGGCGGCGCAGGATAAGAGATCGAGGGGTGTCGGCGCACGGGCGCGGACATCTCCGGCGAATCACCGGAGAGGTCCGTGCGCGCGTCTCGCTGGTGCTCCCCCGCGCACTTCGGGTCGGAGCTACCCGGCGTACGTCTCGTACTCGGCGATCCGGGGTGTGGCGCTGGAGCCTGTGATCTCGAAGGTGATTTTGCTGAGGGTGGTCTTGGGGACGGTGATGACGCCCGCACCGGTACCGGTGGCCAGCACGGCGCCGGTGTCGGCGTTGAGGACCCGCCAGGAGCCGATGCGTCCGGTCGCTCCGGTGGCCTCGCGGATGTTGAGCTTGGCGACGGCGGTGGGCGAGCCCCACTTGATGGAGATGGAGCCGGTGGCGCCGGCCGGCGACCAGTACGTGCTCACGTTGCCGTCACGGACGTTGCCGTAGCTGGTCCCGTCGGCCTTGCTGGTTCCGTCGGAGCCGGCGCCGATGCTGAGGTTGGTTCCGCTCGGCGGGGTCGTCGGGTCCGGGCTCGGCGGCGGGGTCGTCGGGTCCGGACTGGTCGGCGGCGTCGTCGGGTCCGGGGACGGGGTGGTCGGCGTGCAGCTGCCGTCCGAAACCTGCAGGCCCTTGCCGGCGCCCGCGGTGCGGCTGACGACATCGGGGACGCAGCTCGCGTTGTCGAGGGTGTAGGCGTACGGGATGCTGATGCTGGTGTTGGACTGCGGGTTCGGTCCGGCCGGCTTGTAGTCCGAACTCGCCGGCGACCACGTCACGTTGTCGAAGATGTTGCCGCTGACCTGCCAGTAGCCGGTCGTGGTGGTGTAGAAGGTGCCGAGGACGTCCTTGGAGTCCTCGAAGTAGTTGTTGTCCACCTTGGCCTTGCCGCCGGCCCGGGAGTTGATGCCCGAGTCGTTCACGCCCGCGTAGTGGTTGTTGTAGATGTGCGCGGTGCCGCCGCGGAGCAGGGGGACGCGGGAGTCCAGGTTCTCGTACCGGTTGTGGTGGTACGTGATGTAGCTGTTGGAGACTTCGGTCTCGCTGGACCCGATGAGGCCGCCGCGACCCGAGTTGCGCAGGATGCTGTACGACAGGGTCACGTACTGGGTGTTGTCCTTCATGTCGAACAGGCCGTCGTAGCCCTCGGATTCGCCGCCCGAGGCCTCCAGGGTCGTGTGGTCGACCCAGACGTTGCGTACGTTGGACTCCATGCCGATGGCGTCGCCGCCGTTGGAGGTGGGCGAGCCGGACTTCTTGACGTTCTTGACCGTCACGTTCTGGATGATGATGTTGCTGGACTCGCGGATGTGAATGCCCAGTTGGTCGAAGACGGCTCCGCTGCCGACCCCGACGATCGTGACGTTGCTGATCTGCTTGAGCTCGATCACGCCGTCGGCGGTGTTGCAGCTCGTGCCGGACACCTTGGCGGTGTTGGCGTGGTTGATGGTGCCTTCGACCTGGATCGTGATCGGCGTGCTGCTGCTCGCCCGACCGCACAGCGCCGCGTGGATCTGGGTCCCGGTGGTCGCCCGTACGGTCTGGCCGCCGGCGCCGCCCGTGGTGCCGCCGTTCTGGGTGGCGTATCCGGTGACTCCGCCGGTGGCCGCGGCGGATGCCTGCGGCATCACCGCCAGCGCACCGGCGGCGACGGCCGCGACCGCCGTCGTCGCCCATACCGCTCTGATGCCCCGCGTTCTTGCTCGTGCCATGTCTCTCCCCAATTCGCCGTCGAATGCCGGATGTTGCGGGTCCTGGCTGCGAGGGTCGCCGTTCGGGCACGTGAACACGCAGGAACGCACCGACGGGTCGACCGTGCCCCGCAGCAGCAGGGGAAAGCGCTTACCGTTCGGGAAGCTAAGGGCCTGTCGCGAACGCGTCAAGTGCCGTGACATAAACGCCACTCACATCCTTGAACGCCAACTCGGAAGGGTCAGGGTGAAATCGCGCCACGCAGCGGGGCACCGTGCTGTCGCGCGGTTTGCCGCACTGATCCCACTGATCCCACTGATCCCATGCGCACTCGCGCATGACGCGCTTCACGCAGCGGGCGCCGCGAACTCGCTGACCGCCCTCTCGCGGACCGTTCGCGCCAGTTTCCGCCCGCCCAGGCGACCGGGCCCAGCGGGGTGCAGCCGAAGAAGTGGCTGACGCCGGAGGGTCCGTGTCCTGCACCGGCCCAGTGATCCGACGCGACCGCGTGCAACCCTCGACGAAGTGCTCTGCTCTGGTGAGGAGTTGGCCGGCTGAGGGCTCGCGGAACCCGTTGAGGCCCCCGGGTCACGGAAGGAGCCGGGGGTGCTGGCAAGGCAGCTCGATGCCGATGTGGCGTCGGCGATACTGTGCGCGTGGAGTACGTGTCCAGAGTGCCGCGACCGCCGCTGGACGGGCTGATCGACGACCTCTACTACCTGGAGGGTGGAAAGCCGCTAGAGATTTTCTAGTCATTCATAGTCATCCCTAGTCGTGTGTCTCACTTAACTTGGTCTCGTGAGGCTTTCGGAGTGGGCCGGCCCGTCAGCAGGGCGTGAGCTACCAGACCGCCTGGCGGTGGTTGAAGGACGGGAAGATGCCCGTCCCCGTTCGCCAGGCGCCGTCCGGGACGTGGTTGGTCGACGAGGTCGCCGTCCAGCCGTCCGGGCGTGTAGTGGCGTACTGCCGAGTGTCGTCCGTTGACCAGAAAGCCGATCTTGAGCGGCAGGCCGCCCGGGTCGTGTCCGGCGCGAACGGGCTGGACCTGGCCGTCGCTGAGGTCGTCACCGAGGTGGGATCCGGGTTGAACGGGCGGCGCCGCAAGCTGCACCCGGCTGCTGTCCGACCCGCAGACGGCGGTGATCGTGGTCGAGCACCGCGACCGGCTGGCCCGGTTCGGCGTCGAGCACCTAGAGGCCGCGCTGTCGGCGTCCGGGCGGCGCCTGGTCGTCCTCGACCCCACCAAAACCACCGATGACCTGGTACGCGACATCACCGAGGTACTCACCTCCATGTGCGCCCGCCTGTACGGGCGGCGGGCAGCGAAGAACCGGGCCGCCCGCGCGGTGGCCGTAGCGACCGGCGAGGCCACCGAGTGAAGAAGTTCCAGCCACAGCCCGGGTTCGTGGTGCAGGCCTACCGCTTCGCACTGGACCCGAACGCCACCCAGGAGCATGCCCTGCGCTCGCACTGCGGCGCGGCGCGTGCCGCCTACAACTGGGCCGTCGGCTGGGTGACCGCCTCCTGGTGGCAGCGCCGCGCGGAGGAATCCTACGGCATCGGCGAGGCCGGGCTGACACAGTGGCGGCCGTGGTCGCTGCCCGCGCTACGGAAGGCGTTCAACGAGGCCAAGCACACCGATCCGAGGTTCGCCGCCTGGTGGGAGGAGAACTCCAAGGAGGCGTACTCCACCGGCCTGGCGAACGCGTCGGCCGCGTTCGGCAACTACGCGAAGTCCAAGAACGGCAAGCGTCGCGGCAAGCGGATGGGTGCGCCGCGGTTCAAGTCGAAGCGCAAGGCGCGCCTTGCCTGCCGGTTCACCACCGGCGTGATCCGCGTGGACGCTGACGGCCGTCACGTCACCCTGCCCCGGCTGGGCACGATCCGCACCCACGAGCCCACGGTGAAGCTCCTCGCCCGCGTCCGGGCCGGGACGGCCCGGATCCTGTCCGCGACCGTGCGGCACGAGCGCGGACGCTGGTTCGTCTCGTTCCAGGCCGAGGTCAAGCGCGACCTCAAACGCGTGACGCGGCCGGACGTGGCGGTCGGGATCGGCCTGGGGGTGAAGAACCTCGCGGTCATGGCCGACAGCACCGGCGAGATCCGCACTATCGCGAATCCCGGGCACTACGACCGGGCACGCAAGCAGCTGCGCCGCGCCTCCCGCGTCGTCTCCCGACGACGCGGCCCCGACCGGCGGACCGGTCAGAAGCCGTCGAAGCGGTGGGAGAAGGCCAACGCAGCCCGCAACAAAGTGCATCACCGGGTGGCCGACCTCCGCGCGGACACCCTGCATAAGCTCACCACAGCTGTGGCGGCCGAGTACGGCACGGTCGTGGTCGAAGACCTCAACGTCGCCGGGATGCTCCGCAACCGGCGTCTCGCGCGAAGGATCACCGACGCCGGGTTCGGGGAGATCCGCCGCCAGCTCACCTACAAGACCCGCCAGCGCCACGCCACCCGCACCATCTCGGCGGACCGCTGGTACCCCTCCTCAAAGACCTGTTCCAGGTGCGGCGCGGTGAAAGCCAAACTGCCGCTGCACATGAGGACCTACCAGTGCGACGCCTGCGGTCTGGTCATCGACCGGGACGACAACGCCGCACTCAACCTCGCCGCGCTCGCGGCAGCCGCAACTGGTACCGGAGTGGCCGGAGACCAGGACGCCCCAGCGGTGTCGAAGCCTCGTAGAGCCGACCAGAAGACCCGCACCACCCACCCCCGCCACAAGGCGGAGGCGGGGCGGGCAGGTGGCGCAACCCTGCCGCACCAGCGGCAGACGGAAGCGAGAGACCGTACTCAAGCCGAAGCCCTCACGCCCTGGTAACGAGACGGACCTTCCGGGCCGAAACGTCCGGAATACTGAGACCTCACTACGGTCTCGGCAACAGCTGTGGTCCAACGTCCTCAATCCGAAGGCGGCGTCGGTCTATCTCACCCTCGTGCCACAGTTCCTCACGTCCAGCCGCCCTATCGCGCCGCAGATCGCGACGCTTGCGGTCGTACATGTGGCCATCGTCGTTGTGTGGCTGCTGTTCTGGACGTCTGTGGTCGCCGCAGCGCGCACGATGATCGACACGCCTCGATTCCGGCGCGGGATGAGTCGGCTGGCGGGAGCTGTGCTGATCGGTCTCGGAGTTCGAACCGCAACGGCGAGGTAGCGCACATCTCTTGGGCAGTCCCCGGATCTCCAGTTGGGCAGTCCCCGGATCTCCAGTGGAAGGCTTCCCGGCCGAACTGTCCCAACTGAGCCCGGTGAACGGGGCCATCCAGGACGGCTCGAGTCGTCGGCGTCAGGTGTTGGCGGGCCCATAGTGCAGGATCCCGTCACGTGGCAGCAGGTATCCCATGCCGCGCTCCTTGGGCAACTCGCCTGCCAACGTTGAGGCTTCGGCGAGTCCGGAGACCATCCAGCCGACGACACCCAGGCTGAATGGCGCCTGCCTGAAGGTCTCAGTCGCAATACCGGCGAGCCAGTCGTCGATGACCGCGGACCTGAAGAACGGCCGGCCATCCCAGTACTCGATGCCGGCCTTGTCCAGTGCTCCTGTGGGGACGTAGAAGTCCAGCCAGTCGCTGCTGTCGTCGCCACCGCGTACGGCCATGCACCCGCATACCACCGACTGCCCCGTCGGCAAGCGCACCTGGCCGAGCACCTGGCCGTACTCGGTCAGCGAGGCCACCGTGCACGGCACCTCATCCTGCTCGTCGGGCTCACGGTCGCGCCGTCCGAAGCACCCCCGCACGCCTGCCGCCGACCACAGAGCACTCAGGAGACTCTGCAGCTCGGCGTCACCAGTCGAGCCGGCCTCGATGGCCAGCTCGTAGCCGTCGCCCCAGTTGGACTGGTCACGGAAGGAAGCAGGATTCGACATGTCTCGATCATGCAGCGCGAGGCAGCCCCGAGACACCTCAATATTGTTGGACTGCTGGCCCATCCTCGTCGACCTTGAACGCAGAGGCGTGCGATTCGGGACACTGGACGAGCGACATCTATGGACGAACCCGAGCGTCTGAGCGCCGTCCCTCGACCACAGTTACGGGGCAGCCTTCAGTTGATGATTTCAGCACGGTCATCGACACGAATTGCGGCCAGGCGGTCTCGCCACACCTGAAGAGCTTCGGGTGTCTGTCGCGTCCAGTCCGTGATTTCGCCAAGGATCCGGAGCGGATCCCTGCTGCGGTAGGACCGGGTGGGATTTCCGGGGAACTTCTTGTCGGTGACGTTGGGGTCGTTTTCGAAGTCGCCGGTCGGTTCGACCACATACACGCGCGGAGGCGCATCACCTGCGGCAAGTTCGGCCGCGAGTCCCGCGCCGTCGCGCAGCGCCGTGAAGTAGATGTGGTTCATGACGATCTCGGGCCGGTAGTTGGAACGGAAACCAGCGGTGAGGTGATCTCCGACCCGCAGGTCGGCCTTTGTACCGTGGAAGAAAGGCCCCTCGTCCAGCGCTGCATTCATCACCGCAGGCTATCAAGCGACGCTCAGGCGTAGCGCGCCACAGAGTCCACGACCCTGTGGCGCGCTGGTCACGTTTCATTCCCTTCGTCAGGGCAGGGTCCATTTCTGGTTGGGGCCGGTGTGGCAGGTCCACAGGTGGACCGGTGTGCTGTCGTTCCACGTACCGCCCGACGCGTCCAGGCACTTGGCCGACTGCGGGTTGCGGATCGTGCCGTCGGACTGCGGCGCCCACTTCTGCGCGCCCGAGCCGTTGCACGTCCACAGCTGGATCTTCGTGCCGTCCGCGCTGCCGCCACCCGACACATCAAGGCACTTGCCCAACGCCCGCAGGGTCTGGTCCGCAGCTACGGTCCACTGCTGCGCCGCGGACGTGTTGCAGGTGTAGATCTGGATCTGCGTTCCGTCCGCGCTCGCCGCGCCCCGGACATCCAGGCACTTGCCGTTCACCCCCTTCACCACACCCGTACGCGGCGTCGGATCAGGGGTGCCTGTCTGCTTGATGCGGATGTTGCGGAACGCGACGTCGTCTCCGCTGCCGTGGTTCTGGAGGCCGATGTGGCCTTGCTTGAGGCTGCGGGCGGGATCCGTGTTGGTGAAGTCGTTGATCTTCCGGCCGTTGAGGAAGATCTCCAGACGCTCACCGGTGACGCGGAGTTCGTAGGTGTTCCACTCCCCCGGCGGGTTCAACGCCGCGTCGCGTACCGCGAGGTCGGCCGACTTGAAGCCGTACACCGAACCCGTGGTGCGGTCCGCGGTGTCCGTCGCGTCGATCTGGATCTCGTAGCCGTTGTTCACCGCCGACCAGGGGTCGTCGGAGGCCGGGAAGCCCATGAAGACACCGGAGTTGTCGTCGCCGGCCATGCGCCAGTCGAGCTTGAGCGAGTAGTCGCCGGTGAATTCCTTCGCGTTGTACCAGAGCATGCCGAGGCCGTCGTACGAGGTGAGTGTCCCGTCGGCCAGGGTGAAGCCGCCGGGGCCCGCCTGCTTCCAGCCGGTGGTGGAGGAGCCGTTGAACAGTGAGGTGTACCCGGTCTCCGGCCGGCAGTCCGCCTCGGTCATCCCGGCCGCCCACCGAATGCCGCCAAGGAGGTGCCGGGTGAACGCCGCCTCGGTGAAGGACGCCTCGGTGTGGCCGCCTCCGGTGTAGAAGGCCCGGCCGCCCTGGTAGTCCTTGCACCAGGCGATCGGATGGTCGCCGGACATGCTGCCGCCCGAGTAGCTGGACTCGTCGAGCGAGGCCAGGACGCGGGCCGATGTCCGGGGATTGGAGCGGTAGTTGTACCACTCGTCGGTGCGCTGCCAGGTCGCCGGCAGATGGGCCATGGCGTCGTGCCCACGGTCCTCCACTTTGACCGTCGCCGACTGGATGGCCGGATGCGACTGGAACAGCGCCCCGGCAAGGCCGGCGTAGAAGGGCCAGTCGTACTCGGTGTCGGCGGCCGCGTGGATGCCGACGTATCCGCCGCCGCCCTTGATGTAGCCCTCGAACGCGGTCTGTTGCGCGCCGTCGAGGACGTCGCCCGTCGTGGAGAGGAACACGACGGCCTTGTACTGGCCGAGGTTGGCCGTGGTGAAGGCCGCGGCGTTCTCCGTGGCATCCACGGTGAAGTTGTTCGCCGCGCCGAGTGAGCGCAGCGCCGTGAGGCCCTCATCGATGGAGGAGTGCCTGAAGCCCGCCGTCTTGGAGAAGACGAGCACCTTGTACGCAGGGTCGGCGGCGCTGCGTGCCTGCTGCGCGGCGGCCGGAGCCGTGCGTTCGGCGGTCTGCGCCACGGCCTGTGGGCTCAGCAGCAGGGCCGCGCCCGCGAGGAGGCCGAGCAGTGTTCTGGGGCCTGAGCGTGTGAAGAGTCTTGTACGCATGGTGTGTTGCACCTCCGTCCCTTTACGGCAGGGTCCATTTCTGGTTGGCGCCGGTGTGGCAGGTCCACAGATGGACCACTGTGCTGTCGTTCCACGTACTGCCCGACGCATCGAGGCACTTGGCCGACTGCGGGTTGCGGAGCGTGCCGTCGGACTGCGGAGCCCACTTCTGCGCCCCGGAGGCGTTGCACGTATACAGCTGGATCTTCGTTCCGTCCGCGCTGCCACCGCCGGAGACGTCGAGGCACTTGCCCAGGGCTCGCAGGGTCTGGTCCGCAGCAACGGTCCACTGCTGCGCGGCGGAGGTATTGCAGGTGTAGATCTGGATCTGCGTCCCGTCCGCGCTCGCGCCGCCCCGCACGTCCAGGCACTTGCTGTTCACGCCCTTGACGAGGCCGGTGCGCGCGGTGGGTGTGCCGGTGGTGAAGGAGAACTCGTCCACGTCGAACAGCGAGCCAGTGGCGCCCTTGAAGACGAGGTACAGACTCGTGGATGCGGCCGGCTGGTTGCTCAGATTGGCCGTGACGTCCTGGAAGGTCTCCCAGCCGCCGGTCACCGGCACGGTCGCCGTGCCGAGCAGCGTGCCCGTGGCCGATCCCGCCCGGATCTCGATGGTGCCGCCGGCGCCGCCCGAGGACACTCGCGCCGTGAACTTGGTGGCATTGGCCAGCGCGTACGGCGTGAAGGAGATCCAGTCGCCGTTCTCGATGTAACCGACGGTCTTGCCGCCGTGCGCCGGGGTGTGGCTGACGACCTGGACGCCCGAGGACGACGAGTAGTGCTCGCCCTGGCGGTGGCTGGGCTGGACGACCTGCTGGTCGTGGGTGGTCAGCGCGGGCTGGCCGGCTGCTCCCTTGTCGGTGTACTCGGCGTCGATGACCCCGAAGATGTTGGCGTTCGGGTCGTGCTCACCGTCGGCCAGGGTCTGCAGGGTGCCCGTGCAGCCGGTGGCCGAGGTCTGCGGGTGGCCGTGGCTGTCGTGGCCGACGATGAAGTTGACCTTGACCTTCGAGCAGTCGATCATGCCGTCCTCCGGATCGGTCACCGTCACCTTGAACGGGATCGCCGCGCCAAAGTCGTAGATCGCCCCGTCCAGGGGCAGGTCGACCCGGACCGTGGGCGCCGTGTTGCCGACGGTGATCTGCACCGACGCGGTCGCCGACTTTCCGGTCGTGTCCGTCGCCTTGAGCGTGGCCGTGTACTGGCCGTTGGCGGTGTACGTGTGCGAGGGGTTGGCGGCCGTGGAGGTCGCGCCGTCGCCGAACGTCCATGCGTACGTCAGCGCGTCACCGTCGGCGTCGGACGTACCCGCGGAGGAGAACGCCACCGCGAGCGGCGCCTTGCCCGAAGTCACGTTCGCCTTGGCCTGCGCCACCGGGGCGTGGCCGCCGGTGACGTGCTCGATGCGGTACAGGGCCGAGTTGGCGTCGCCGTTGAAGTAGCCGGTGCCGTAGTCGAGGACGTACAGCGCGCCGTCAGGGCCGAAGGCCATGTCCATCACCTGGGTGCCGGTCCAGGGGAAGGCGTTGATGGACTGCACCGTTCCGTCGGCCGCCTGCTCGATCCGCTTGATCCAGCGGCGGCCGAACTCTCCGGCGAAGAAGTCCCCGTCGTAGCTCTCGGGGAACTTCACGTCCGAGGTCGAGGCGGCGTCGTAGCGGTAGACGGGCCCGCCCATCGGCGACTCGGATCCGGAACCGAACTCGGGTACCGAGCCTCCGTCGTACGGGATCCAGGCGGCCTGCGCCGGCGGCAGGTCGCTCAGGCCGGTGTTGCGCGGTGAGGTGTTCTTCGGCGCGGCGCAGTCGAACTTCGCGCCTGAGGTGCCGGTGGCGAAGTTGTAGTCCACGTAGGCGTCGTTCTTGCCGGTGCAGTACGGCCAGCCGAAGTTGCCGGCCTTGGTGACGCGCGCGAACTCCACCTGGCCGGCGGGGCCGCGGGTCGCCGACGCGGTTCCGGAGTCGGGGCCGTAGTCGCCCACGTAGACGATGCCGGTGGTCTTGTCGACGCTCATCCGGAACGGGTTGCGAAAGCCCATCGCATAGATCTCGGGCCGCGTCTTCGCGGTGCCCGGTGCGAACAGGTTGCCGGCCGGCGCGGCGTACGTACCGTCCGCGTTGACCTTGATACGCAGGATCTTGCCGCGCAGGTCGTTGGTGTTGCCGGCGCTGCGCTGGGCGTCGTAGGCGGGGTTGCGCGAGGCGCGCTCGTCGATCGGCGTGTAGCCGTCGGACGCGAACGGGTTGGTGTCGTCGCCCGTCGACAGGTAGAGGTTGCCGGCCTTGTCGAAGTCGATGTCGCCGCCGACGTGACAGCAGATGCCGCGCGAGGCGGGCACGTCGAGGATTTTCTTCTCGCTGGCCAGGTCGAGCGTGCCGTCCTGCTTGAGGACGAAGCGCGACAGCCGGTTCACGCCGTCGAACGGTGCGAAGTCCGCCGCCGATCCTTCGGCCGGGGCGTCGCCGGCCGGGGTGGTCAACTTCGGGGCGTAGTACAGGAAGACGAACCGGTTCGAGGCGAAGGCGGGGTCGATGCCGACGCCTTGCAGGCCCTCTTCGTCGTGGCTGTACACGTCGAGCTTGCCGGCCACCTTGGTGGTTCCCGCGGCGTCCGTCAGCCGCAGCGTGCCGTCGCGTGAGGTGTGCAGTACCGAGCGGTCCGGCAGTACGGCCATGGTCATGGGTTCGCCGGTTTCGGCGACTCCCTTGGCCAACGTGACCTGCTGGAACTCCTCGGCCGCCGCGGACGGCTCATCCTCTGCGGCTGCCGCGACCGGGCTCAGGGCGCCGGCGGCAAGCAGCGCCGACACGATCAGTGCCGGCAGGCGGCGTCTGCGATGTCTTGGTGCTCTCGTGGATCCAGGCATGCGTGTGCGCACGGGTGCCTCCCGTTGGGGGGTCAAGGCCTGAACAGGACGGGCAAGGGAGAGCTCGGCGCGCGCCGTCGCGCCATGGTCGGCCGGCCCACCAGAGAGTTGACCGGTCCATTTCAGGAAGTTAGCGGCGTTGGTCCGATCCCGGAAGCCCTTCAGCACGCACGCCCGCTACTTTCCCCACGACCAGGACAAAGGAAGGGATCCCATCGGCGTCCCACCCGGGCACGCGGGTCGTGGGCATGACTCTCTGCGGGGCAGTTGCGGTGTCACCGTTCGCCGTGCCGCGAGCCCGCATCTGCGCGACGCTGGAAAGTGCCGGAGCGGCCGTACGCAGTCGCAGTCCCGCAGGCCGGAGGTGCCGATGGAGCCCGTGGAGGCACTGGAGCGGATCGCCTTTCTGCTGGAACGCGGCCGCGCACCCACCTACCGGGTGCGGGCCTTTCGTACCGCGGCCGCCGTCGTCCAGGGCCTCGCCGAGGGCGAGGCCGCGAGCCGTGCCGCCGACGGATCGCTTGAGTCGCTCAAGGGGATCGGGCCCAAGACCGCCGGTGTCATCCGTGAGGCCCTGGCCGGCGACGTACCCGCTTATCTGGAGCGACTGGAGGAGGAGGCGCGCGAACCGATCACCGGGGGTGGCGCCGCACTACGGGCGCTGCTGCGTGGCGACTGTCACCTGCACTCCGACTGGTCCGACGGCGGCAGCCCCATCGAGGAAATGGGCCGGGCCGCACGGGACATCGGGCACGAGTGGGCGGTGCTCACCGACCACTCGCCGCGGCTGACCATCGCCCGCGGCCTGTCCCCGCAACGGCTGCGCGAGCAACTGGACGTCGTCGCCCGGCTCAACGAGAGCTGGGCGCCGTTTCGGCTGCTCACCGGCATCGAGTGCGACATCCTGGACGACGGCTCCCTGGACCAGGAGCCCGAACTGCTCGACCGGCTCGACGTGGTGGTCGTCTCCGTCCACTCCAAGCTGCGCATGGACGCGGCGTCGATGACACGCCGCATGATCCGCGCGGTCAGCGACCCCCGCGCCGACATCCTCGGGCACTGCACCGGCCGGCTCGTCACCGGACGTGGCCGCCCCGAGTCCGAGTTCGACGCGGACCAGGTGTTCGCCGCATGCGCGGAAGCGGGCACGGCGGTGGAGATCAACAGTCGTCCGGAACGGCTCGACCCGCCACGGCGCCTGCTGCGCAAGGCGGTCGAGGCCGGGGTGCTGTTCTCCGTCGACACCGACGCCCACGCGCCCGGTCAGCTGGACTGGCAGATCATCGGCTGCGCGCGGGCCGAGGAGTGCGGCGTGCCCGCCGAGCGTGTCGTGACCACGTGGACGGCCGACGAGCTGCTGGCCTGGACGCGCAAGAGCCGGGCCCGGTCGGCCAGTTGACCTCGGGCGGACCGGCGATCCGGCCGCGCGGGTGGTCAGGCTCCGGCGTCCAGTGCTGTCAGCACCCGGTCCGGTGTGAGGGGCAGTTCCCGCAGCCGCACGCCTGTCGCGTGATAGACCGCGTTGCCGATGGCGGCAGCCGTTCCGACGATGCCGATCTCGCCGATCCCCTTGCTCCCCATGGGATTGAGGTGCGGGTCCTCCTCGTCGATCCAGTGCGCCTCGATCACCGGTACGTCGGCATGCGCGGGCACGTGGTAGCCGGCGAGGTCGGACTCCGTGAAGTCGCCGAAGGCCGGGTCCATCGTGCTGCCCTCCGTCAACGCCATCCCCAGTCCCATGACGATCCCGCCGACGAACTGCGAGCGGGCCGTGCGGGCGTTGAGGATGCGTCCGGCGGCGTAGACCCCCAGGAGGCGGCGCACCCGGACTTCGCCGGTCACCGTATCGACGCCGACCTCGGCGAAGTGGGCGCCGAACGCGTGCCGCGCGTAGTCGCTGTCGGCGTCGGCGGTACCGGCCGTGTCGGCCCTGGCGCTGATCCCCTCCGGCGGCAACTCCTTGCCGCCGGACCTCGTCAGCCGCTCGGCAAGGCGCGCACAGGCCTCGTGCACGGCCCAGCCCCAGGACGCCGTTCCCGAGGATCCGCCGGCCAGCGGCGCGGCCGGCAGGTCGCTGCTGCCGATCTCGGTGCGCACCCGTTCCACCGGCACGCCCAGCGCGTCGGCCGCGACCTGCGCCAGCACCGTACGCGCGCCCGTACCGATGTCGGTGGCGTTGACCCGCACCACGTAACTGCCGTCCGGGAAGGCGTGGGCGACGGCCTGCGACGGTGAGGCGTTCACCGGGTAGGTGGCTGCGGCCACTCCGCTCCCCACCAGGACACTTCCGTGCACGCGGGAGCGGGGGCGCGCATCGCGCTCGGCCCAGCCGAAGCGGCGGGCGCCCTCCTCGAGGCATTCGGCGAGATGACGGCTGCTGAACGGTTTCGCGCTGTCGGGCTCGGTGTCGGTGTCGTTGCGCAGCCGCAGATGCACCGGGTCGACGCCGAGCTCGACGGCCAGTTCGTCCATCGCCGACTCCAGCGCGTACATGCCGGGCGCCTCCCCCGGCGCCCGCATCCAGGAAGGGCTCGGCACATCGAGGGGCACCACGCGGTGGGTGGTGCGCGCGTGCGGCGACGGATACATGACGCGGGTGGCGGCCGCTCCCGTCTCCACGAACTCCTTGATACGGGAGGTGTAACCGGTCACCTCGTGGATCACCGAGAGCAGCGTGGCGTCGTCCTGTGCCGCGAGCCGCAGCCGGTGCACGGTCGGCGAGCGGTGTCCGACGACAGCGGGCAACTGCCGCCGGGGCAGGGCGAGTTTCACGGGCCTGCCGGTGACGTGGGCGGCCATGGCGGCGAGCACCACATGCGGCCGGGGTGTGCCCTTGGAGCCGAAGCCGCCGCCGACGTGCTCGGAGACCACCGTGACCCGGTCCGCGGGCAGGTCGAACAGGGCGGCCAGCACGTCGCGGACGGTGGTCGCCCCCTGGCTGGAGTCGTGCACGGTCAGCTGCCCGTCCTGCCATTGCGCGGTGGCCGCGTGCGGCTCCATCGGGTGGTTGTGCAGGGGCGGCACGTGGTATTCGACGTCGACGTGTACCGGCGCGGACTCGAACGCCGCCTCCGCGTCACCGCGCACATGCTCCCCCGACGTGCCGTCCTTGTCCTCGGGGACGTACGCGTCGGGATGGTCGGTGCGCAGGGTGACGTCGTGGTCTTCCTCTGCGTAGTCGATGCGGACGGCGCCGGCGCCTTCGCGCGCCGCCTCCAGGGTGTCGGCGACGACGAGCGCGACGTACCAGCCTCGGTGCGGGACGCGCTCGTCCTGCAGCACCGCGAGGGTCGCGTCGTCCGGTTCGGCGAGGCGCGGCGCATTCAGGTGGCTGAGGACCTTGATGACGCCGGGCACGGAGAGGGCCGCCGTGTCGTCGACGGCCGTGACCTTGCCGCGCGCAATGCCGGCCGGCACGGGCCAGGCGTAGGCGCAGCCGTCGGGCCGATACTCGGCGGCGTAGCGGGCGGTCCCGGTCACCTTGTCGGGCCCCTCTCGGCGCTCGGTGGGCGCCCCGAGAGCTTTGACGGTGTCCGGCATGAGGTTCTCCCTGGAAGCGGATTCGGACGGTTCAGTTCGTCGTGGCGGAGGGGGCCGCTCAGTACGTCGTGGCGGGGGCCGCTCAGGACGTCGGAGCAGCAGGGGCCGCGGCCAGGTGGCGCAGCAGGTCGCAGGCGATGTTGCGGGCGAGCGGCACCTTGAACGCGTTGTCGCGCAGCGGCTCGGCCTCGGACAGCTCGGTGTCGATGGCTCGCAGGAACGCCTCGTCGGTCGGCTCCTGCCCCACGAGTGCCTCTTCGGCACGCAGGGCGCGCCAGGGCCGGTGCGCCAGCCCGCCGAAGGCGATCCGCACGGTGCGCACGCGAGTGTCCTCGACGCCGAGTACGACGGCGACGGACGCCAGCGCGAAGGCGTACGACGCGCGGTCGCGCACCTTGCGGTAGGCGGAGGGCAGGCCGGCGGCCGAGGACGGCAGCACCACGCCGGTGATGAGTTCGCCATGGTCGAGTTCGGTGTCCCGGTCCGGGCGGTCGCCCGGCAGCCGGTGGAACTCGGCGGCGGGCAGCGTCCGCGGACCCTGCGGCCCGCGCAGCTCGACCTGGGCGTCCAGAGCCGCGAGCGCGACCGCCATGTCGGACGGATGCGTCGCCACGCACTGCGCCGAGTGACCGAGAACGGCATGGTCCCGGCTCACGCCGTCGCGCGCGCCGCAGCCGCTGCCGGGCTCGCGCTTGTTGCAGGGCTTGCCGAGGTCCTGAAAGTAGGGACAGCGCGTGCGCTGGAGCAGGTTGCCGCCCGTGGTGGCGGCGTTGCGCAGCTGGCCCGAGGCCCCGGAGAGCAGGGCCTGGGACAGTACGGGGTAACGGCCGCGGATCAGCGGATGGGCGGCGAGGTCGCTGTTGCGCACGGTGGCGCCGAGGCGCACCGACCCGTCACTGAACTCCTCGACACCGTCCAGGTCGAGCCGGCTCACATCGATCAGGGTCTCGGGCCGTTCGACGCCCAGTTTCATCAGATCGACGAGATTGGTCCCGCCGCCCAGATAGCGGGAGGCGGCCCGGCCTGCGTGGGCGGCGGTCGCCTCCTCGACGCTATGGGCGCGCACGTAGCGGAAAGGTTTCATCAAGCATCGACCTCGTCTTGCGTGCCGTGCGTGCCGTCTGCGTCCTGACCGCTCCGATCCTGGCCGACGGGCTCTGCCCTGGTGACGTCCTCGACCGCTTCGACAATGTGCGGGTACGCGCCGCAGCGGCACAGGTTCCCACTGAGCCGCTCCCGGATCTCTTCCTTGGTCAGCCGTACGGGGGCGTCGGCGGCGGTGTCCGGGCCGGTCACGTGCGAGGGATGGCCCGCCTCGGCCTCCGCCAGCGCACCGACGGCGGAACACAGCTGTCCCGGGGTGCAGTAACCGCACTGGAAGGCGTCCCGCTCGATGAAGGCACGCTGCAGAGGGTGCAAGCCCTCGCCATCTGCATCCCGCAGCCCTTCGACGGTGGTGATGGCGCACCCCTCGAGGGAGACGGCCAGCACCAGGCAGCTGTTGACGCGGCGACCGTCGACGAGGACGGTGCAGGCCCCGCACTGGCCGTGATCGCAGCCCTTCTTGGCGCCCGTCAGGTCCATCTGCTCGCGCAACACGTCCAGCAGGGTCGAGCGGTGATCGACGACGGGACTGTGTCCCGAGCCGTTCACCGTCATGGGCACTTCCGAATGGAACACATCGGTTCCCATGGTGCGCTGCTCCCTCATCCCTGACGTGGTCTGTGCGGTCCTCCTGTAACCAGCCTGAGCCAGCACACACATTCCGGCATGCCGGAATGCGGGCAGGGAGCAGTAGCGGAAGGCCCTGCGACAACCGAGAGGGCGCCAAGGTTGTACGGCTCGCCGCTTCGGAATGCTTTCAACATTTTGTTGATGCTCACTTGTGATGACCCGCCCCGGGCAATGTCCGCTTCCTGCCGATGTCGTGATGATCTAATTCACGAGCCGTCCAGGCGGGGAAGGGTTGCGACTCCAACACCCCTGCCGCTTACGGCCGTTGCGTGGGCAAATCGCCCCGCATCACATCAACTCCGCATGGATGAACGTCCGCTGGGCGTGAGGTTCCCTGATGCAGTCAGGGGCGCCCTCGCGCGCGGACCGTCGGCCACGCGGCACCTGAGGGGGAACGGCAATGTTTGCCATCACCAAGAAGAACTCCGTCCGCGCCGCAGCCGCCGTGGTGGCTCTCGCAGCCTTCGGCATGAGTGCGCCGCAGGCCTCGGCCGGGGAAGTTCCCGCGAAGACGGAGCTGAAGATCTCCGCGAAGGCGGATGACACCACGCGGGCCATCGCCGAGGAGGAGACCGCGGCGGTCCTGGCGACGGGCAACCTCTGCGGCAGCAGCTACCAGCTCTACTACGCCGAGCGCCTGCCCGACGCGACACGCCTGGGCACCCTGTTCGTCTACAACCAGACCTCGGGTGACGGCGTCTGCGCCATCTTCGACAACAACACGGGCACCGCCAAGTACATGAAGGTGAAGGTCTGCGACTACAAGACGACCCCCACCTGTGTGACGGACGAGGGAACCTTCAGCCAGTACGCCGGCCCCGTCCGTATGAACGTGACCACGTACTGCGCCACGGTCATCGCGGTCATGAAGACGTCGAAGTCCGCCACCACGGCGCTCATCGACCGCAAGGCGAACGCCCGCCCCTGCAACTAGAAGCAGCGCATCGCCCGCGGTCAGCCATGTCCGATCGGGCGCTGCTCATCGATGTCCGTTCATCGGTGTCCGTCATCACGCGATCTCACCTCGGAGTATTCATGAAGAAAGCACTGGCCCGCACGGCGACCGTCTCGGCGGCCATCGTCGGGATGAGCCTGGTGCCCCTGGCCGGCACCTCCTACGCCGCGAGCTGCAGCGGCGCGGGCTGCG
Source organism: Streptomyces mesophilus (assembly GCF_011044995.1). Taxonomy (GTDB): domain Bacteria; phylum Actinomycetota; class Actinomycetes; order Streptomycetales; family Streptomycetaceae; genus Streptomyces; species Streptomyces mesophilus. The sequence goes on from NZ_JAAKZW010000019.1 coordinate 18,512, forward strand.
ACAACCAGGGCCCGCGGGCCACGGGCTGCGAGACCGCGAGCGTCACCACCCAGAAAACCATCGACAACAACAGCCGCAAGGCCGAACTGCGTTGGTCGGCGGGGTGCAGCGCGGCCTGGGTCCGGGTCACGAACAATTCCTCGAACTCGCTCTACAACTCGTACGGCTACATCGAGAAGTACGACTCGGCCGGCAAGCTGATCCGCTCGCTCAGCATCCGGGTCCCCGACAACACGGGCGGCTCGGACTGGTCGAACATGCTGGGCGGCGCCAGCTACTACTACCGCGTCTGCATCGCCTTTGTCGGCAACGAATACCCGATGAAGTGCAGCACGAAGTTCTGAGCCATCGACCGAGGATGACGCGGAAGTAACCCCCGCAAGAAGCCAGACCGGCCCCGCCTGCCGCCGTGCGAACTCGTGAGAGATCCAGGCGCGGGCCGGCCGGCACACCGCAAGCCGGCGATGCCGCGTGGTGGTGTTGCTCCACGTAGACAAGGAAAGTTTGTGCACATCCCCCAGCGAACGACGAGCGTCGCGATATCTGTCATGTTCGCGACAATCCTTCTCGGTGCGTGCTCGTCGTCCGGATCGCCGTCCGACCCGGCGAAGGGCCAGGCACCTGTCGACCGCAGCAACTGGCCGGCAAAAACGCCTACGTCCGGACTGGCCAAGGGCTTGGCACTGCCGCTCGAGGCCTACATGTCCACGTATGCGGATCAGGTCACGGTCGACACGGCCCTGCGCACCCTGCAGACGCGCTGCATGTCCGAGTACGGCTTCGCCGTCGACCTGCCACGCCCCGGAGTGAACCCGCCGGCCGGCAACAACTCAGCCCATATCGAGCGTCGTTACGGCATCACCGACCGCGCCCAGGCGAAGAAGTACGGCTACCTGCTGCCGCCCGAACAGCGCAAGCACACCGAGCCGGAGCTGCCCGACCTGCCTGATGTCCAGGTCGAGGTCCTCACCGGTCACACCAAGCCGGAGCCGGTCGCCGCGCCCACGGGCGGTGACGGTTCCTACTTCGGCTCATCCGAGAAGACCGAGCCCGCTCGGGCCGAGCACAACGGCAAGAAGCTGCACAAGGGCGGCTGCATCGGCTGGTCGCAACAGCAGCTCCAGCTCAACGAGTTGGATGCGGGCTTCGTCTCCCAGCTCGCCTCCAGGAGCCTGTCCGAGTCCCGGCCGGGCAAGCCGGTCGGCAAGGCCATCACGGACTGGGCGGCCTGCATGAAGACCAAGGGCCACAAGTCCGCCGACCCGTTCCGGGCCATGGAGCAGGGTCTCGCCGACGGTGACGGCGCCACCAAGAACGCGATCGCACTCGCCCTGGACGACCTCGACTGCAAGAAGCAGACCCGTCTGATCGAGGTCTGGTTCAAGGAGGAGTCGGCCATCCAGAAGCGGCTGATCAACGACAACAAGGACCAGCTCGCCACCGTCAAAGCGCGCATGAGCGAAGTCCTCGCAGCCGCCAAGGCTGTCAAGTAACCAGAGAAGGAAGAACGTTGAGACACAGACGTATCCGTCTGCGCGTCCCGGTCACCCTCGCGGTGGCCACCGCGCTGGCGATACCCCTGGGCCTGCCCGCGCAGGCCGAGGAATCAAAGCCGCCCCAGGGCGCGGCTCAGGGGTGGAGCAACTCCCCCCAGCAGCAGGGCAAGGTCACCTTGAAGCCCTCCGCCATCCCTGCGAAGGATCGCGCCGGCCTGCTCGGCAAGGACTACCAGGACTCCGCCGACACCGCGGTCACCGCGACCGGCGACGGCACCGGCTTCCACCTCCTTGCGGGCAAGGAGAGGGACGGCTACCAACTGCGCACGATAGCCAGCCTGTTCGAGGACGGGTTCGCCTCGGACACCTGGATCGGCAACCACTGCGTCACCGGTTCCGGCAAGTTCGCAGCCGTCTCCTACGCGCCGCGTATGTTCACCAACAAACCCCAGCTGATGGTGCGCGGTGCCTTCACCGCGGTCGTCGACCTGACCTCGGGCAAGGTCACCAAGCTGCCGTTCCAGTCGTCGCTCGCCTACTTCTCGCCCGGCTGCGGCCAAGGCGACCAGGCGGTGTTCACCCAGCTCACGCACGACGGTGACAAGAAGCAGCAGACCCGCCTGCTCACCATCGACGCGGCGAGTGGCAAGGAGTCCGAACCCGTCACGCTCGGCGGGCAGATCACCTCCGCCATCCCCACGGCCGAGGGCATCGTCGCCGCGCACGGCAACAAGCTGGTACGGATCAACGGCACGGCCGAGAAGACCCTGGCCGCCACGACGACGGTGCCGTTCCAGATCACCGCCGACGCCGACGGCAGCATCACCTTCATCGACCGCGAGCTCGACACGACCACGTCCAAGACACCGGCCAGCTGGGCCAAGCACCTGGACCACACCAAGGTCGCGCAGGGCAAGAAGACCACGCCCGTCACCGTCGCCTCCGGCACGCTGCACGCATGGGACCTGGCCCGCTCTGCACGCGGCGACGTGTTCGTCACCGGTGACGCCACGTCGAAGACGCTCCCCCAGCGGGTGCACAACCCCGGCAGGCTCCCCAAGGGCGCGGCGATCTCCAGCCACGCCCGGGCGGCTCTGACCACCACCTGGTCCGACGGCAAGACCACCCTGGTCAACCCGGAGGACGCCGCGGCCCCCCGCCCCGCGCGTACCGCGCTGCGCCTGCTGGAGTCCGGCAAGTCCGTGACGCTTGACCTGCGTCCCGGCGCCCACCGCATGGGCAACGCGGCACAGGGGCACGCCCTGTCCCCCGCCCTGCCCACCGGCGGCCCCGTCGACTCCGGCCCCGACAAGGCGAGCAAGGCCGACAAGACCGGTGACGGCCTGTCCACGCAGACCGTCAGCACCCAGGCCCTCGGCGCACAGGCCGACGACCCCAGCGAAGGCAGCGGGGAACGGTACTGCTCGGTGGCCCGCAACGACGTGAAGAAGCAGGCGTTCCAGCCCACACCGCGCCAAGTCGAGTGGGCCGTGGACCAAGCCGTCGTCGGCGAGCTGAACTTCTACCGCGACAGCAACTGGAAGAACACCGGCATCGCCGGCGGCTACCAGCCCCAGGGTCTGTTCCCGCCGATCGTCCTGGCAGGTGACCCCAACGGCACCCTCGACAACGAGGACCCCGACGTCACCGACAAGTGGCACATTCCCGCGCAGGTGATGCTCGGCATCACCGCGCAGGAATCCAACATGTGGCAGGCCACCCGCTTCGCCGTCCCCGGTGTCACCTCCAACTCGCTGATCGGCAACTACTACGGCGTCGACTACGCCGCCTCCGGCGAACAGGTCGACCCGTGGCGTATCAACTGGGCCGACGCCGACTGCGGTTACGGCATCACGCAGGCCACCGACGGCATGCGCCTGGCGGGCAAGACCAAGCCGGGCGAGACCGCCCTGTCCACGGTGGCGCAGGAAGCGGTCGCGCTGGACTACACCGCCAACGTCGCGGCCGGCGTGCGGATCCTGTCGGACAAGTGGAACCAGACCTACAACGCCGGCATGAAGATCAACGGCGGTCACCCCAAGTGGATCGAGAACTGGTTCTTCGCCCTGTGGGCGTACAACTCCGGCTTCTACGACACCGCCGACTCCCAGGGCCACTCGGGCGTGGGCTGGACGAACAACCCGGCCAACCCGCTGTGGAAGGCCAACCGGGTGCCGTTCCTGCAGCACGCCACGGACTCCTCCAAGGACGACTACAGCCACGCCGCGCACCCGCAGGACTGGCCGTATCAGGAGAAGGTGATCGGCTGGGCGGCCCGCCCGATCTCGGCGATGTTCGCTCCGGGTGACTTCCAGGCGGGCTACCGCCCCGCATGGTGGACCACCAACGCGGACCGCGCGAGCGCCAAGCCTCCGGTCGACCTGTTCTGCAACGCGACGAACAACTGCAACCCGACCAAGATCGGCGACAACGACTCCAACGACCCGGGCCTGGGCGCCTGCACCCTCGACGCGGGCAACAGCGACACCAACGCACACTGGCTGCACTGCTGGTGGAACCAGGAGGTCACCGCGGCGCAGTGGAAGAACTGTGACACGGGGGCCAAGTGCGGCAACGGCGTGCACCGCTTCACCACGTCCTACGGCGAGCAGCCGGATGCCGGCTCATACCCGCCGAACTGCTCCACCACGCCGCTGCCCGCCAACGCCCTGGTGGTCGACGACTTGGCGAACGGCACCACACCCGCAGGCGTTGACTCCAAGCGCGGATGCGGGGCGGTGCAATCCAGCGGCACGTTCAACTTCACGTACGTGCCGTGGGACACCCCGATGGATCTCACCCACGACGGGACGGACAACCCGACCACCGTCACCACGTATCCCGGCAAGATCGACACGCACCAGATCGGCGCGGGCTACGGCAACCACTTCTGGTTCACGCACACCCGCACCCTGGATCCCCACCCGGCCAACGCCAACCGGATGAAGGTCACCGGCACCTGGAAGCTCAACAGCGCACTGACCAACACCAGCCGCCAGGCCAAGGTCTTCGCGCACATCCCCGACCACGGGGCGCAGACCTCCAACGCCGTCTACCGGATCCAGACCCCGGAAGGGGAAGAGGAAGCGTCCATCTCGCAGACGGCGAACGAGTCCAACAAGTGGGTCGACCTGGGCGCCTACTACTTCGGTGACCAGATCCCCGAGGTGCAGCTCGACAACTTCAACGGCGGCAACGGTTCCGCCGACATCGCCTTCGACGCGCTGGCCTTCGTACCCGGCACGTACGACGGTCAGAAGATCACCGGCAATATGACGGCCAACCCGACCGCGCCGGAACCGGCCCCGGTCGAGCCCGGCGAGGACATCACCGAAGAGCTCTTCCCGAAGGTCGCCGGTACCTCGAAGGCTGATACCTCGGCCGGCCGCACCGCGACGGCTCCGATCACGACCAGAGGCACCTCGTCGTGCTCGACCGCGTCGGTGTCCATCACCCGCCAGCGCACCAATAGCTGCCTCCACGACGAGCTGTCCGTGACGCACTTCGAGAACAACGCACCGGACGGGGGCGCGACGTTCGACTACTACAACACGGTCTACCTCGACCCCAAGAGTGCGGAGTTCTCCCAGGTCACCAATATCCGGTTGAAGTCGATGAGCGGTGCGATGCACACCGTCGACTTGAACTACGAGGCCAAGTGCCGCGGGTACTGCGAAATCACCAGCGTCAACTGGGACGGATCCAAGGTCTTCAAGAAGGGCGACACCCTGGAGAGGACCATCACCACACGGATGAAGTGGACGCCCAGCGGTGCGTCCATGAACTCGATCACGCCGTACTGGTCCTTCGGCGGGGCGACCAACGGGGACGCGATCCGCAACCCGCTCGAAGTCGAGAAGTCCAAGCTGGACATCCGCTGCGACACGGCCGTCTCCGGAGCCGGTACCGGCTGTGTGTTCTCCGGCTACGACCCGACGTACGTCATGAACTCCAAGAAGTTCCCCGGGGCCGCCGCGCATATCGACATGATGTGGCGCAAGACCACGCTCGACTGGGGCAACCGCAACGGCGGCAAGCCGCTCACCTATCTGGGCAACAAGATGGCCGTCGACGAACCGACCAAGACCCAGCAGGACCGCAACCGTCAGCTCATTTGCGGCAGGCAGTGGAAGACCTACAGGGACACCGGTCTGTTCAGTGACCTGTGGACCCTGGAGGCCGGGGAACCGCGTACCGACGCGAAGAGCTGCGACGAGTTCGCCTTCGCCAATGCCTTCCAGAGCGCCGGAAACTCCAGGGGCCCCAACCCTGTCGGCTACAGCGGCAAGGAATGCGTGCAGACCTACGTCAAGCGCAACCCCGACGACACCATGACGCTCCACCTGCGTCCGGATGCCCCGGCACCGACCTGGAACGAGCCCTGCGGCCGGTCCTCGATGTCGAACTGGCAGAACACCCAGTCGATGCGCCCGTTCGGCGACTTCATCAAGGAACAACGTCTGATGGAGGACGACGACTACTGGCTCGACCTCGACGGATTCACCCCGCCCACCCCGTAACCGCACCATGAAAAATGCCCCCCGATTTTCGTCGGGGGGCATTCGTGCTTCACAACCACACGAGTCGTCCGTCGACGGCTGAACAGACGGGATGGTTTCCCTCGCCGATCCTCGTCAGCGTCTCTGCCACCGAGTCGAAATAGTCGGCCAATGAGGCGTACTCCCCCGTGGTCGTGATCTCACCCACGAACCACCTGCCGATACGTCCGTCCCGCACGTCGATGAACTTTCCCGTCCAGCCGTCCTGATCCGACAGGAACGGGATCCACTCGTTGCGCCAGAACGGGTTGTCCGGCTGATCGGGAGGGTTGACCCCGCCGGAAACCCGGTGGTTCGCATAGAGCTTTTCCATCGCCCAGATCCCGAGAAAGAAGCTGGTCTCGTCCGGGAACCCGGCGAAACCGCAACAGGCCACATCGTCGTCCACCTCTTCCTCAGGAAGATCCAGATTGTTCTGCAGCAGCCATGCCCGCAGATCCGGAGGAAGAGAGATACCCATCCGCCCCTCAGCGGCCGTGAGCATCTGCTCCGTGGCCGGCCCGGGCAATTCCGCGTGATCGGCCGGAGCCTGCTCCCGCAGAAGCTCCATCACCCGAGACCAACTCTCCACCGCACTCATCCCCACTGCACTCATCCCCACTGCCCTTCTGCACCGACGGAACCGACTCGAGCTCGCGCCTTGTCCAACCTCCTGTGGAGGCTTGCGAGTTGCCTGCTCAGCAGGCCGGTCACGGTGTCATCGGGTCCGCTCGGCGAGGTGGGCGCCCATGGTGGTGTTCAGATCTGTCATGAATTGCTCGAACTGTTCCAGGAGTTGCGGCGGGTAGGGGGACATCGCGGCATCGAGGCGGCCGGCGAGCGGCCCGAAGAATTCGTCCGCCCGCTGTTGTACGTGCGGGCCGCCGCGCAGGGTGACGATGCGACGGTCGGAGTGCTCGCGGGTGCGGGTGATGTGCCCGGCCGCTTCGAGGCGGTTCAGGAGTGCGGTGGTGGCGCCCGTGGACAGGGAGATGCGCTCACTCAACCGGGCCGGGGACAGCGGGGTCCCGCGTTCTTCGGCGGCGGCGATCTCCAGCATCGCGGTCGCGTCGGTGGAGTGCAGGCCCAGCCATGCCGCGAAACGCCGACTGAGCTCGGCGTAGTGACCGCCGTAGATCCTCAGCACCTCCATCAGCCGCTCACGCTGCTCCGCGACACCGTCCCGCACGGCTTCCTCCACGCCTGACCCTCCGCCCTTCTCCCGCCGCACAGTCCGCGACAGTCCGCACGGTCACTCCGCTTTGACAACCTACCGTCACCACTTTACCTTCATGATGGAATTACTTCACCATGGAGGTATCTGTAGTGCGTGACCCGTCCCCCACCCCCGACAAGACGACCGGGCCCTACCGATGGCGATGGCTGATCCTGGCCGTGATGATCGTCGCCGAGATCATGGATCTCCTGGACGCCTCGATCGTCAATGTCGCCGGACCGGACCTCGAGACATCGCTCGGCGCCGGTTCCGTCGGACTGCAATGGGTGATCGGCGGGTACGCGCTCACCCTGGGCGCCGGGCTCGTGCTCGGCGGCCGGCTCGGCGACCGCTACGGCCGGCGCAGCATGTTCCTGATCGGCCTGGCCGCCTTCACCGCGACCTCCCTGCTGTGCGCGATCGCACCGAACATCGAGTCACTGATCACCTTCCGACTGCTGCAGGGCACCGCCGGAGCGATGCTGCTGCCCCAAGGCCTGGGCCTGCTGCGCGAGAACTTCTCCGGCCCCGAACTCACCAAGGTCTTCGCCATCTTCGGACCCGTTCTCGGCTTGGGCGGCATCATCGGCCCGGTCCTGGGCGGCTTCCTCATCGAGGGCGACTTCTTCGGCCTGGGCTGGCGGTCGGTCTTCCTGATCAACCTGCCCATCGGCATCGCCGCATTCCTCGTCGCCGCGAAGTTCGTACCCAAGAAGCCGGGCGATCGCACGGTACGGGTCGACATGACCGGCGCCACACTGATCGTGATCTCCTGCGCCCTGCTTGTACTGCCGCTCAACCAGGGACAGGAGGAGGGCTGGCCACTGTGGACATGGCTGTCCATGGCCGCCTCGGCGACCGGGTTCGCTCTCTTCGCCCTTCAGCAACGCCGCATGGCCGCCACGGGCCGCGCACCGCTGGTGACCCCGGGCCTGCTGCGCAAGCCGGCCTTCACCGTCGGCCTCGGCGGCATCGCCCTGTTCTTCGCCGGACTGATCGGCACCCAGCTCGTCCTGACCCTGTTCCTCCAGATCGGCCGGCACTTCAGCGCCGGTGACGCGGGCCTGGGCAACCTGCCCCTCGCCGTGGGAACCGCGATCGGCGGCGCCATCAGCGGCGCGTTCCTCGCCGACAGGATCGGCCGCAAGGTGCTCCAGATCGGACCGCTGATCCAGCTGGCCGGTGCGGCCGTGCTGTGGTTCGAGCTCGACGGCCTCGACACCGCCTCGTTCTCGATCTGGGACATCGTGCCCGGCGTGACAGTGGCGGGCATCGGCGCCGGCATGGTGATCGCCGCCCTGTTCAGCTTCATCCTGGCCGCAGTTGACGACAACGAGATCGGATCCGCCTCCGGAGTCCTGTCCGCGGTCCAGGCGATCGGCGGCTCCATCGGCGTCGCGGTCTTCGGCTCGGTGTTCTTCGCCCAGGCCAAAACGGGTGACTTCACCGGCGGCTTCCACCGCGCGCTGATCGTCCAGGCATGTCTGCTGCTGGTCTTCCTCACGATCACCTTCTTGCTGCCCAAGAAGGGCCGCCCCGAAGAGGAGCAGCACGGCATCACCCCCGAGGCGGCTGCCGACGACTCCGACACCAGGCAACACCTCACCGTGTGAGCGCCGGCCTCAACGGGCGCCGCAGCGCCAGTAGTTGGCTTCTCTGAGCGGTCAGAACCGCCATCCGGGAAGGTGCGGCGCACACTCGCCGCAAGCGTGCACCTAGGACCTGTCCGGCCGATCATGTGACTGCACCGCATCTGGGTCGTTGATGTGGGCATGGGGCGGGGTGATCTGAGTGATGTTGAGTGGGAACGGCTGCGGCCGTTCCTGCCGGTCAGCAACAGGCGTTGTGGCAGGTGGCGGGACCACCGGCAGGTGATCGACGGGATTCTGCACCGAGTGCGGACCGGCGTGCAGTGGCGTGACCTGCCCGAACGGTTCGGGCCGTGGAAGACCGTCTATGAACGCCACCGGCTGTGGTAGGCCGACGGGACGTGGGAGCGTCTGCTCCAGCAGGTCCAGGCCGCAGCCGACGCGGCAGGTGAGATCGACTGGGACATCTCGGTCGACTCAACCATCGTTCGCGCGCATCAGCATGCGGCGGGCGCCCGCACCGCCCCACCGCCGGCGCCCGGCTCAAAGGGGGCCGAAAGGCCAGAACGCCAGGACGAAACACCGTGGCAGAGCCTGCACGCCCGCCTGGTGGAGGTGGTGCTGGAGGTGAGGGCCTGGGCCGTTCGCGCGGCGGGTTCACCACCAAGCTCCACCTGAGCGCGGACGGCCGCTGCCGACCGCTGTCCCTGATCGTCACACCAGGTCAGCGGGCGGACTGCACCCAGTTCAAGCCGGTCCTGGAGAAGATCCGCGTCCCGAAGCTCGGGCCGGGCAGGCCCCGCAAGAAGCCCGACAGCGTCGCCGCCGACAAGGCGTACAGCAACGGGCCCGTCCGGAACTACCTGCGACTCCGGGGCATCCGGCACGCGATCGCGGAGAAGTCCGACAGTCAGGCCGCCCGCCAGCGCAGAGGCTCACGCGGCGGGCGGCCACCAGGCTTCAACGAAGAGCGGTACAAGAAGCGCAACACCGTTGAACGGGCAATCAACAAGCTCAAGCACGCCAGAGCCGTCGCCACCAGATATGACAAACGTCGCTACATCTACCTCGGCACAGCAACCGCGGCGGTGCTGGCCATCTGGCTCAGGGCGTGAACCACCGCAAGGCCAGACAGTAGAGTGACCTGCCGAGATCACCACTTCGAAAGAAGAGTCATGCCCCGCAAGACGGCGGCTGCTCTACGTCTGGACGCTGTCTGCCGGTCCCATCTTCAGGACTACCGGCGCCGGTCCTCACAGTTCTCACCCCATACGCGTCGCCAGGCGGCCCGGTTCGAGGCCGAACGCGGCCTTCCTGCCCAAGCGCTCGAACACGCCGTCCAATGCTGGCGGGGCTTCGTGCACCGTCCAGGATGGCCGCTCTACCTGCCCAAACCGCATCTGCCCGGCTACGACATCTGGGACGACCGCCTCCTGATAGAGCAAGCCATCGGCGCTCTCGACAGACGAGCAGCCCGGGAAATCGCGTCGGCCGTCAAAGAAACCGACGCCGACTTCCTGGCACGTACTCTGCCCGACCCTCACGCTCCAAATGCCTGGCCGTGGTGGCGTCGCAGATGCCAGGACCTGGGCGACATCATGCACGTTCCATCACAGGCGCATGATCGGCCGGACAGCTCCTAGTCGATACGCCGAGTCCCCATCAGCTGCCGGGTGAAGTCGCCTTGGTCGTCGCGGTCGACGTTGTACACCACCTTGCCGTCAGTGCTCCACGTGCCTGTCCGGCTGTGCCCGAGAGCAACCGCACACGAGTACCACTGTGTACCCGTGCCCGGCCACTCCTGGGTGTTGATCAGACCGCGGTAGTCGCAGGTCTCGGACGCCCGAGTGACGTCGGAGTCGCCGGTGTATTGCTCCAGGCGCACCTGCAACTTGAATCCGTCGAAGACGCGGGAACCGTCACGGTCGCCGCCCCCGCCCCCGGTCCACGTGATCCATGCGCCGGCGTAATAGGTGCCGTCGTCGTACGTGATGCACGTGTACATGGAGACTTGCGTATACCTGGAGTTGCCGTCCGGCCTGACCGTGATGTCGGACTGAGTCTTGCAGTCGCTGTCCACTGCATGCGCGGGTGCTGCGGCTAGCGCGGTGATGGCGAACATGGCGGTGAACAGCGCGAACAGCGCTCTTACGGCGTGTCGCAGTTGGCGTACCACAGGATCCCCCTCTGTCCTCAGGCTTGAACTGCAGAATTGCAGTCGTGTGCTGGGGCGACAGCTGTTTGCGCTACAACGCAAAGCCGGGTGTTTGACGTCGGGTACCGAAGGAGTGCGGCGCACTACGGGTTCCGACTTCAACAACATGTTTACGTTGTGCTGTTGGGGCATCCGAGAGAACGTACACACGTTGAGATCGAAGAGCAGCGAGGGGAAAGATGGCTGTCGCCGAGTTCTACTCCACAGTTCTGGACACCACCGACCCGAAAGGTCTCGCAGCGTTCTACGCGGACCTGCTCGGCGGCACGGTCGACGACTCGGGCGAGTGGGTGGCTGTGCAGCTTCCCGGGGGACAACGTCTGGGATTCCAGCACGTAGAGGCACACGAGCCGCCCGTGTGGCCGCACTGGCCGGGCGCCGAAGGCGACCCGCAACAGTCCCATCTGGACCTGAAGCTGACCGGCACACACGAAGAGGCCGAGCAGCGGGTGCGATCCTTGGGCGGACGCGTACTGGACGCGGACGACGACGGCGGTAAGCGCCCCTTCCGCGTCTACGCGGACCCGGCCGGGCACCCGTTCTGCCTGGGTCGGTTCTGACCTCACCCAGCACACCAACGGCCACCGTCCCTGCCATCCCCATGCGCCGGAGGACGGCCCCTCCTAGTCGGTGGACATGGACAGAACGCCACGCGCCTCCGAGTCCCCCAGCAGCGGGCGGAGCATGTCCACTTGGACTACCCACTGCTCGTCCGCTAGTTCGCTCGGATACGGCTCTCGTCCCATGCCGCGCATCTCTGCATAGACATGCTGAGAGGGTGGCCGGTGCGGCGATCAGTACCACGATCGAGCGATCACGAACCGAGGAAGATCGGACTTAACGCCCTCTCAAAGCCGGTGGGTCGGCCGTCTTTGCTGCCTCGGGCTTGGCGGTTGGCCCGCTGGTTCTGCGGTTCGGGGATGGTGTGCTTGATCTGGCGTCGTCGCAGGTAGCGGCGGTTGCGGCAGGAGGAAAGGGCCCTGTCGCCACCAATATGGTCGGGTCGAGTCCGGGGCCGCCCACCGTCCAGGCGGGCGACACGGACGCGCTCCATGACCGGGATGAACTGCGGGGCGTCGCCCCACTGGACCGGGGTGGTCACCAGGGCCAGCGGGCGACGTCCGCCCTCACCAGCGAGGTGATATTGCAGTTCAGGCGACCGGCGGATCCCGCCACGGCACGCCGGTCCGGTCCCGGTACATCCCGTTGATGATCCGGCGGTGACTGCCCCAACGGCCGCCACGCTGCCCCGACTTCGGCAGGTGCGGCTTCAGCCGGGCCCATTCTTCACTGGTGAGATCTCCCCGCCCCATGAACAAGCCTGCGGGTCAATACGCCTAGGCCGCCGGCGCGACCGCACCCGGGTCGTCGGACACCGCCTGGCCAATCAGTGCGATGTCCGCAGTGGTGGCTGCGTATCCGCCGACGGAGACGTCCTTGCCCGCGAGCCACGCGTCTGTCCTTGCGACGGCTTCACGAGGGTCGCGGGTGCCCGTCATCACGCACAGCGTGAACGTGGCGTCCTCGCGTGCCCGAGCGCTGGCCGGCGTGGGGCAGCGCTCGTCCCTGATCACCGCGTCCGCGTACGCAGCAAGAGCAATCCGTAGATCCCTGGCAGCAGGTACGAGCACCGCAACACTCCTCACACGTCATGGCCCCGGACATGTCCTCCGGAGCGCTTTCCACGCTCTCGCTTGCCCCGGTCCTCCCCTGTCACACCAAGTCGGCAGAAAACGCATCTACGCTCCGGGCGCTTCGCCTCGTCGGGCGGCGCGGCGTCGCAGGCGCACTGGCAGTGCGTACCAGCAGAAGCCGAACCACAGCATGACGCCGCCGACCAGCGCTTCGGCGAGCACGCCGGGGACCACGAGGCGAAGGATGAGCAGGAGGGTGCACGCGATGGTCAAGGCCAAGAGCACCATGCCGCAGATCATCAACCGGCTTGCCGCTTCGACCACTTCGTCCTTCATACGTTGGCCGGACAGGAAGCGGTGGATGGAGACGGGCGCTATGAGCGAGCCGGTGGCCGACGCGCCGAGGACGACCGTGACGACGTAGACGACCCGGTCGAACGTGGCCAGCTCCCGGAACAGCGGGGTGAAGGCCACGCTGAGCAGGAAGCCGAAGAGGATCTGCACACCGGTCTGGGCGACTCGGGTCTCCTGGAGTATCTCGTTCCAGCGGCGATTGACCCGCTCGCGTGCCGACTCCGGTACCTCGACGTCCGGTTCCGCACTCGCCCGGTCCTGGCAGTCACGGCACGACAGATCCTCTGTCGTGGCCGCAACGGACTCCTGTGTCATGGCCATTGTTTTCCTCCCGCGTCAGAGAAACCGAATTCCCCATCCCGGCTTCTCCATGCAGGTCAGCGATGCGTGTCAAGTCACGTGCACAGGTGCGCATGATGTGCGGCGAACGTCGGCCGCATGATGAACCTCCGCACAACGCAGCGCAGTTCACCGGCCTGGAACCGGCTGATCGGCGTGGCTGCGGGACCCTATGACCTGCGGATCACCAGCGCCGCGCAGTCGTCCGTGTGGCCCGTCGCGTCGGCCAGGGCCATGATCTCGTCCGCCAGAGTGCTCAACGGCCGGGTGTGGTCCGTCGCCGCCCGCGCCACCAGGCGAAGGCCCTCGTCCAGCGGCCGGGAGGGTCCTTCGACGAGTCCGTCGGTGACCAGGGCCAGGGTGCCGCCCGTCGGCAGGGTGAACTCCGTGATCGGGTACGAGGCATCGTCGAAGATCCCCAGCGGCAGACCGCCCGGGATCTCCCTGATCTCTGACCGCATCCGCCCCGCCTGGACGAAGGGCACGTGGCCCGCACGCGAGGCAACGATCCGGCCGTCGGGTTCGATCAGCAGATACAGGCAGGTGGCGAAGCCCCGCGCGCCCATCTGCTGCATCAGCGCATTGGTCCGCTCGAGAACCCGCTGCGGCGCCGGATCCTCCCAGGCGTACGCGTGCATGGCGGTGCGGACCTGACCCATCAGCGCCGCGGCCTTGATGCTGTGGCCCTGCACATCGCCGATGATGCAGGCGGCGCCGCCGTGCGGCAGGGCGATCACGTCGAACCAGTCGCCGCCGACGTCGAGTTCGGTGTGGGCGGAGGCGTAGCGGGCCTCGATCTCGTAGCCTGCCACCTCGGGCAGGCTGCGCGGGAGCATGTCCCGTTGGAGGGCGCCGGCGAGTTCCAGGCGGGCCGCCTGCAGCCGGATGCGCTCCCACGCCTGGCCCGCGAGGGTCGCGATCACTCGTACGAGGGTGCGTTCCTGCTCGGACGGGTGGTGCGGTTCGGCGAACGTGATGACCCAGCCGCCGAGCAGCTGATGGCTCGCCGCGAGCAGCGGCACCATCACAAACGACTCGGCACGGGTGGCCGACAGGAAGTCATGTGCGTGCGGCCACTGTTGCCGGTAGTGCGCGCGGTCGACGATGAACTCCGGGCGGCCCGAGACGATGGCCTGCGTCAAAGGCTTGGGAGCGTTCAGCGGCACACCGTGCAGATTGCGGGCGAGGGCCGGGGCGATGCCCGCGCCGAAGGTCACCCGTAGCCGTCCTTCCTCCACGAAGGCCACGAGCGTTCCCTCCCCACCGAAGGCAGGGGCCACATGGTCGAGGATCGCCGCGGTGAGCTCGTGCTCGGTGGTGGCCGAGACGAACTCCGCCGCAAGGTGCTCCACCAGTTCGCCGCGCCTGCGCGCCAGGGCGTGCGCCTCGGTCAGCGCCTGATGGCGTTCGACGGTGGCCGTGGTGTCGTTGGTCGAGCCGATGATCCAACGCCGCTGTCCGAAGCCGAAGCGCATGACGCGCGACCGCGTGCGCAGCCAGTGGTAGTGGCCGTCACGCCCGGTCATCCGGTAGTCGACCGTCACCTGCTTACACCTGTCTTCGCGCAGGTCCCAGAACGCCTTCTCGACCCGTGGGCGGTCCTCGGGGTGCAACTGGTCCAAGAGCTGTACGAGGGGGATGGATTCGTCGGTGCTGACGTTGCCGTGGAAGTGCTCGCCGTCCAGCCAACCGAAGAGGTCGGCCTCCTCGTCGTACGCCCACAGCGCGTCCTCCGACAGGACCGCCAAGGCCCGCAGTACCGCCCAGTGCCGGAGGCGGGCTCCGTCCTCGATCTCGACGAGCAGCGCGTCGCGGGCCTGCGGGGCCCTGTGCACCGACAGCATGCACACGACCGGCTCGGCGGGCTCGAGTTCGAGTTCCACCGGCTGACGATTGGCCGGTACGCCCACGCCGTCGCCGGTGCCGCGCCAGGCTTCCTCGAGCATGCGCTCGGTCATGAGCCTGCTGGCGTCGCCGACGAACGCCATGAAGTCCGCGCCGCGCAGCACACTGCGCGGGCGGCCGAGCCAGGCGCAGGCCGTGGCACACGCGTCGGCGACGACGAACGTGCCGTCGCCGCCGTCCTGACGTGTCAAAAGCAGTCGCGCGCGGCCCGGCGCCACCTGCGCGACGTTATGTGTCGAAGAGTTCATGCCCACCCGGTCCAGCGCAGTCCCCGTACCGGCACCCCATGGCCCGCTGCCCGCTGCCTGCTGCAGCAGCTGCGTCCGGGGTGACGGCTCGCCAGGCTATTCGCCATGCGCGTACGCGGGGCCGGGACGAAAGGGCCGTCATGACCAGCCGAAAGTCCCTCGCCCCGCGCCCCTTTCGTTCTGCGCTCATCACCAGCCCTCAAGACCGTATGAAGGCATCCCCCTAGGAAACGGCCGGTGCCTGCGGGTGCGTGGCGCTGCGCCGGCGGTGCCATGCTGCGAAGGCTCCCAGCAGCACGCCGCCTGCGAGCACGATGAGCCCGCGCCACCACACGGCTGCCTCGACCTGGGTGGCCAGCACGACGCACGAGACTGCGCCCAAGACGGGAATGATGGTGGGGGCACGGAAGTGCTTTCTGTCCGTGCCGTCCCGGCGCAGCACGAGAACGGCGGTGTTGACCAGGAAAAAGACCACAAGGAGCAGAAGAACGAGAGTGGAGGCAAGACTCTCCACGTCTCCGGTCAGCGCCAGCAGGAAGGCCAGCACGGTGGTGGCCGCGATGGCCACCCAGGGCGTGCGGCGACCGGGCAGAATGCGGGTCAGCCCGCTCGGGAGCAAACCCTCGCGAGCCATGCCGTAGGCCAGGCGCGAACTCATGATGCCCGTCAGCAGCGCCCCATTGGCGACCGCGACCAACGCGATGACGCTGAACAGTTCCGGCGGTACCCCGCCGGCTGCTTCGACCACTTCGAGCAGAGGTCCGCTGGAACGTGCCAGGGTCTGCGTGGGCACCGCGGCCGAAGCCACCACGCCGACCAGCGCGTACACGGCTCCGGCAGTGAGCAGGGCACCGAACAGGGCCCGCGGGTAGGAGCGACGCGGGTCGTGGGTTTCCTCGGCGACGTTGACGGAGGTCTCGAAGCCGACGAAGGAGTAGTACGCGAGCACAGTGGCGCTCAGGACGCCGGCGGTCGCCCCCTGGTGCGCGGTGCCGAACTGCACGAGGCGCCCGGCATCCCCGTCTCCGCGCACCAGCAACCACACCCCGAGTCCGGCCACCAGCAGGAGGCCGCCCACCTCGATGACGGTGGCGGCCACGTTGGCGCGGGTGGACTCGCTGATACCGCGCGCGTTCAACAAGGCCAACGCACCCAGGAACACCGCCGCGACCAGGACGACGGGAAGGGTCACGAACTCCGCCAGATATTCGCCGGCAAACCCTCGGGCCAGCGCGGCCACCGAGACGATGCCCGCCGCGAGCATGCAAAACCCGGCGAGGAACCCGGCGAACGGCCCATAGGCGCGCCTCGCGTAGTGGGAGGCTCCGCCGGCTCGCGGGTATTTCGTGGCGAGTTCCGCGTAGGAGGCGGCGGTCAGCAGCGACAGAAGCAGAGCCAGCACCAAGGGCAGCCACACCGCACCGCCCGACTTCGCCGCGACCTCACCGACGAGGACATAGACGCCGGCTCCCAGCACGTCACCGAGGATGAAGAAGTACAGCAGCCGTGTCGTCAGCGTCTTCTTCAGCCCTGACGTGGCGGGCCCACCGGGCTGGGTCATCGTGGATTCCTCTCGCGATACGACGCCGGATCACCAGCGATACCAGCGGCCCCTACGGCCGCCGCTCGCGGTGGGACGTATCACGAAGCCGAGCAGCCACACCACCAGCAGGATGATCGCGACCCACCAGAGGGCCTTCAAGGCGAAACCCGCGCCGAAAAGGATAAGAGCCAGAAGAAGAACGAGAAGCAGGGGACCCATTGTTATTACCTCCTGTTGTTATTGCCTCCTGGCGATCATGTGCTCTGAACTCACATCGACAAACACAAGAAGAGGCCGTTTCCGTCCCAGGTTTCGGGGCATCCGAGCACGCTCGCGCAATGCCCCGCCTTAACGAGTTCATGCAGATGAGCTGGATGAAATCACTGCGCATCGATCATGTTTGGCGTGCGCGACGGAGGCCAGACGGAGGGAAGTACCTGTTGTCGACGCCAAGAAAGTGTGAGTGAACATGAGCGCCAATGAGAAGGCCAAGGCGAAGACCGACCAGGCCGTCGGTGCCGCGAAGAAGAACGCCGGCCGCGTGGTGGGAAATGACCGTCTCGCCGATGAAGGCCGCGCCCAGCAGGTGAAGGGTGACGCGCGCGAGGCCAAGGAGAAGACCAAGGACGTCGGCAAGCACTGACCCGCACCCGTCGTCCCATGTGTGTGGCCGGCCTCCTCAGCGGAGGCCGGCCACACACATGGGCAGGTCAGAAGGGATACACGACGATCATGCAGACACACAGCACCACCACCGTCCTGGCCGCATCCAGCACCGCTCCGCTGACACTGATCATCGTGGGCGTCGTCCTGGTCCTGAGCCTGATCGCCCTGTTCATCGTCGGCCAACGCCGTTCCGTCCGGCGCACCGCCAGCCAGCCGCCCACCACGCCGGGCCACAGCCCTGGCCCCAGCGGTGACCAGGCGCGACGCGGTACCGGATGGCAGACGCCGGACGACGACCCGGAACAAGGCAACCCGCACCGCTGACCCGCGGCCCGCCCCGCATGCAGCGCCGTTTCGTGCGGGCCACCATGAAAGTGCACCTGCGCCACGCATCGGATTCACCCGTATCGACTGAACCCGCTTCTCAGGAGTGATCACCGTGACCAGCCCTCAGCACCAGTCCGACCAGGACGCCTCGGCCGCCGTCGATCCGGACACGGCCCTTGGTGAGGTCCTCAAGGAAGTCGAGGAGGCCGAGACCCGCGACCCCGGCCGCGACGGCCTGAGCGACGAACACGACGGCGAGGCCGGCGATGCGCTGACGCCCAACGAGGAAGCACAGGAAGACGCGGCAGACAGCTGACCGGCAGGCGGCGCACGGCCGCGAAGCCCGCCCACACCCCTCGCAAGCCAGCCTGGGAAGGAGAGAAATGTCGGCCGATCACACTCAAGCCCCTGTGCTCGAGGCCCTCGCCGCGTACCACGAACGCGACGAGCTGGGCTTCACGCCGCCGGGGCACAAGCAGGCGCGTGGTGCGGATCCGCAGGTGCGGGCCGTACTGGGCGACGCCGTCTTCTACGGCGACGTCCTGGCCAACGGCGGTCTGGACGACCGGCGCAGCCGCGGCCGAGTCCTGGAGCGAGCCGAGCAGCTGATGGCCGACGCCGTCCACGCGGAGCACACCTACTTCTCCACCTGCGGCAGTTCACTGTCGGTCAAGGCCGCCATGCTGACCGTGGCAGCCCCGCACGAAAAACTTCTGGTGAGCCGCGACGCGCACAAGTCCGTCGTCGCGGGCCTGATCCTCTGCGGCATCGAGCCGGTCTGGATCGAACCGCAGTGGGACCGCGAACGCCACCTCGCGCACCCGCCGTCGCCGCAGGCGTACGAGGCGGCCTTCGCCGCGCACCCCGACGCCAAGGGCGCCCTCATCACCAGCCCCACTCCCTACGGAGCCGCCGCCGACGTCCGAGCCGTCGCCGAGGCGTGCCATCAGCGCTCCCGCCCGCTCATCGTCGACGAGGCCTGGGGCGCGCACCTGCCCTTCCATTCCGATCTGCCCTCCTGGGCCATGGACGCGGGCGCCGACATCTGTGTCACCAGCATCCACAAGATGGGCAGCGGCCTGGAGCAGGGTTCCGTCTTCCACCTCCAAGGCGACCTGGTCGACCCCGACGCCCTCGCGCTGCGCGCCGACCTGCTCGGCACCACCAGCCCCTCCGTACTCCTGTACGCGGGCATCGACGGCTGGCGTCGCCAAATGGCCCTGCACGGACACCGGTTGATGTCCCACGCCCTCGAACTCGCCGCCACCGCCCGAGAGTCGATCGAGGCCATCGACGGGATGCATGTCAACGACCGTGACGACTTCTGCGGGCCGGACGCAGCTGCCGACTTCGACCCGCTGCCCGTCGTCATCGACCTCGGTGAACTCGGTGTCTGCGGTTACCGCGCCGCCGACTGGCTGCGCGAGCACCACCACATCGACCTGCACCTCTTCGACCACCGCCGGATCAGCGCGCAGATCACCCACGCCGACGACGCGACCACCATCGGCCGCCTTCTGGACGCGCTGCGCGACCTCACCCGCCACCGCGGCGAACTGCACGGCGGCACCACGGTGGCCGTTCCCTCCCCTGGCGAACTGCGCATGGAGCAGGCGCTGCAGCCCCGGGACGCCTTCTTCGCCACCACCCGGGACATCCCGATCGACGAAGCGGACGGGCAGATCGCGGCGGAGATGATGACGCCCTACCCGCCCGGCATCCCCGTTGTACTGCCCGGCGAACGCCTCACCGAGCCAGTGCTCGCCTACCTTCGCAGCGGCATCGACGCCGGCATGAACGTGCCCGACGCCACCGACTCCCAGCTGCGCACCGTCCGCGTCGTCCACAACACCCCCAACGCATAGACCTGTGGGCGTCAGCGCGCCCCACGCCACGGCCGCTGCTCAAGTCAGCTCAGATCGAAGGAAGTCGGTAAGCGCGCGGGCCAGCGCATCGGGCGCCAGTTCGGCAACGTGGTGGCCGGAGTCGATCCCGTATCCACGGACTTCGTCGGCCCATCGGCGCCAGATGGCGAGAGGATCGCCGTACAGGTCCTCAAGATCGTCCTGCAGTGACCAGAGGATCAGTGCCGGGCAGGTCACGCGTGTGCCGGCGGCCCGGTCGCGCTCCTCGTGCCGTCGGTCGATCGTGAGGCCGGCGCGGTAGTCCTCCAGCATGGCCCGCACCACGTCGGGATTGCGGGTGGCCTGACGCCATTCGTCGTAGTTCTCCGGCCCCATGGTGGCGGGATCGCCGTGGTACCAGCTGTCGGGGTCGGCGTTGATGACCCGCTCGGGGATGTTCGGCTGCGCGAAGAAGAACCAGTGCCACCACTGGGTGGCGAACTCGGGCGTGATCCGCGACAGGTGTTCCGTCAACGGCAGACAGTCGAGGAACGCCACCCGGGACACGGTCTGGGGGTGATCGAGGGTGAGACGCAGCGCGACGCTGCCCCCGCGGTCGTGTCCGACGAGGGCGAAGCGGCGATGTCCGAGGTGACGCATGACGGCCACCACGTCCGCCGCGACGGCTCGTTTGGAATAGCCCGCGTGATCCGCCGTGAACTGCGGCCCTCTGGAGCGCCCGTACCCGCGTAGGTCCGGGCAGATCACCGTGTGGCCGGCTCCGACGAGTTGCGGGGCCACGCGGTGCCACGTCGCCGATGTGCGCGGATGGCCGTGCAGCAGCACCACGGGCGGCCCCTGTCCCCCGAAGCGGACGAACACAGAGGCCTCACCGACGTCCACTTGCGTCTCTTCGAACCCCTCGAACACGTACGCCTCCTCCTCCACAGACTCGGCTCCGGCACCAGCAGCGGACTGGCGCCAACTCTTCCTCATGCCCCGGTCGACGCGTCTCTCACCTCGAAGCCGGAGGGCCGAGCAGACAGCGTCCGAGCGCACACACAGGTTCTGGACTGGCACGCATGGACTGCACATTGCCGGGCACCTGGAGTTGGCACACAACGTTCCGACAGCGGCCGATCGTGTGGTCGACCCCGCTGTCACCCGGTCCGCGTTGTCCAGCGGACAGGGAGAGGGCGGTGTGGGTACTCGCGACGCGAGTGTCCGCACGCGCCGAAGAGCCTCGAGATCGGAAACGACATGATCGTTATTGGTGCCATCCTTCTCATCCTCGGAATGCTGCTCGGTATTTCCCTGCTGACGACTGTCGGCGCCGTGCTCCTGGTCGTCGGGGCGGTCCTGTGGGTCCTCGGCACGACCGGACGCATGGTCGGCGGGCGCAAGCACTACTACTGAGCGGTGTCGCCCCTGCGGGTTCGTGGCGATCCACAGCTGCCATCGGTTCAGCGCGGGCCCGGCGGAGATTCCCTCCGCCGGGCCCTTCGGCGTCGCAAGTTCCCCGCCCAGGTCTCGTACATGCGGCTCACAACCGCGTCAGCCCGATGTACGCGGCACGCGCTCCCCCGACGCGTACCAGAGAGGTCATGTCGTGAGTGAAAACAGTGCCGTTCTTCCGGCAGCCGACGCCCATCCGGAGATGGCGCAGTTCGCGCATCTCGTCCGGCCCTCCCTGCGGCGCGGGAGGCTCTCCGACGAGTCCGGCTGCTCCCTGGGGACGCCTACCGACGGGCCGGTGTCGTGAACTCGGCCGGTGACCGCATGGCGCCTCAACACCCCGCGGACCGCGACGGCGCCCGGCAGGGGCGCTTCACGCGCCTCGCGGAACACGCGTCGAACTTCACCAGCTCGCCGGCCTTCTTCGGCGTGTGCCTCGTCCTGGTCGCCGGCGCGATCACCGCACACACGCTGAAGTTGCCCACCCCGTGGCTGCTGATGGTGGGCGAAGCCATGTCCGCGGTGGCTCTGCTGCTCCTTGCGTTGCTGAAGAACTCCGAACGGCGCGCCGAGCACGCCATCCAGCGCAAACTCGATGCCATCGCCGCCGCGCTCCTGGAGATCCAGCGCGAGGAATCGGGAGCCGCGACCGATCAACTCCGGGACGCTATAAGCATGGAAGAGCAGAGCTAGCGCCCACGAGGGCTTCCACAGCTGGCTTTGTTCACGCGATCGAGCAGGAGATGTTCACCAGTTCGCGAGGCGCCGCGGGTTGTGGCTGTTCGATTCTCGCGGGTCAGGACGCGCTTCCCCAGACAAGGTCACCCTGTGTCATCGATCCTTGGCCGTAGCGGGCAGGAGGTGTCGGAGGTGCGCGGTACAGTCCGTTCATCCGACTGGGGAGGGCTCATGGGCACCAAGTGGAGCTTGACGATCGACTGCGCGTACCCGGGGAAACTGGCCGCTTTCTGGGCGCTGGCGTTGGGCTACGAGGAGAAGCCCGCGCCCGCAGGGTTCGGGAGCTGGGAGGAGTGGTTCTCGCATCATGAGGTTCCGGAGGACGAGTGGGATGACGGGGCGTACCTCTCAGATCCGGACGGCGTGGGCCCCACCTTGTCCTTCCTGAAGGTGCCGGAGCCGAAGGTGGCGAAGAACCGGCTGCATGTCGACGTGCGAGTTGGTGGCGGCCGTGAAACCCCGTGGGAGGTGCGCTGGCCGCGCGTGGTCGAGGCGGTGGAGCGGTTGACCGCTGCGGGCGCGACCGTGGTCCGCGAGTACGAGTTGCAGGGCAGGCCGGATCACGTGGTGATGGCAGACCCGGAAGGTAACGAGTTTTGCCTGGTCTGACGGGGTCGGTCAGACCAACTGGCCGCGCGCAGCGTGTCGCGTCCCTTCCTCTGCGGCAGCCCTTGCCGGCGGAGCTGGCGCGTAGCGCCGTCCGTCGCGCAGATGGGCCCAGCGGACGTTGACGCGGCGGCGAGCGAGAGCCAGGACTGCCTGGGTATGGCGCTTGCCTTCGGCACGTTTGCGATCGTAGAAGCGCCGGGGTTCCTCGCAGGGGCGGATGCTGAATAACGCCGAGGTGTAGAAGACGCGTTGGAGGCGGCGGCTGTATCGCTGCGGGCGGTGCAGGTTCCCGCTCAGTTTCCCGGAATCGCGGGGCTCCGGGGCGACGCCGCCGAAGCCGGCGAGGCGGTCGGCGGTGCCGAACACAGAGTCCCCGCCCCCCACAGGGAGCGGGGACAGTCGGAGACACCGTGGCCTGTTCGATTCAGCGAGCCGCGTGGGCGCCTCTCGAACCGGTGAACATTCGCTGCTCGTCCTCGTGGACAAAGCCACACGGCCATCGTCAGGGGCAGCACGCCAAGCAGGCTGCGCAGAGGAACGACACACCTGCGTTTGCCTGCCGCAAGTGCGGTCACCCGACGGCTCAGGCCGAACACGCCCGGCGCGCGCGGGGCAGCTTGCTGTTGAGTCGCGCGCGCCTGGCGTCTGACACAAACGAACCGCGTAGGGCTGGCCCGACCTGCGTCACGAACGACTGATCAGGAGGGCCGACAGGGATGACTGTGGCGCAGCAAGGCGGTGGATCGGGCGGCACCAGCGGCCTCTACGACGTTCTGGAACTCATCCTCGACCGGGGCATCGTCATCGACGCGTTCATCCGCGTCTCCCTGGTCGGCATCGAGATCCTCAAGATCGACATCCGGATCGTCGTCGCCAGTGTCGACACGTATCTGCGCTTCGCCGAGGCCTGCAACCGCCTCGACCTGGAAGCCGGCCCCCATCGGAGTCCGGGCCTGCCCGACCTGATCAGCGGCATCAATGAGCCCAGCCGTAGCCGGAAGGCCGAGTCGCTGGAGTGAGCCAACTCCCCTGTCGCGTCGGCCCAGTCGGCAGGAAGCTGGGCCGTTCCGACGCTGGTCGATGGATACTGCCGGCATGCCGAGACGAACTGTGTGCGCGCCGCGTGCCCTAGCGGTTGCCGCCCTGGTGGCGGGGGCTTTCGGGGTCAGCGCCTGTGGGGATCAGGTCGCGGGCGGACGAGGCGGGGATTCAATGGTGGCAGCGGGGCCCGCTGCCGGTGAGTCCGAGGCGGCCCCAACTGCTGCCGCATCTCCGGCCAAGCCTGAACTTCCGGGCGCCCTGCAGGACATCCAGGACCAGTGCGCGGACAAGTCCACTGTGCGGCCCTCTGCCGAGAAGTCGCAGGCTGCGGGCGACGGGTCGATGCCGGAGAACCCCAAGTGGGCGGAGAATCACGGCTATTTGCAGACGCTCCGGTTGTCACCGCGTGGCGCGTGCGAAGGTGCGGCGCATCGCGAGCGCCTGCAAGGAGCGTTGTCGCAGCAGAAGGTCCCGAGTGCGGCGGGGGTTCAGGACACGCTTCGGGCACTCGACTATCCGCAGTCCCGGGTGCTCGGCCTCTACGAGTCCGGTGGGCTTGTGCTCTTCACACTGGACCTGTCCCATGCCACATCAGGGGTCTGCCTGGACGGCAGCGTCCGTCCCCAGGGAGTCCAGCTCGAGGAACACGGCGTGTACCTGGAAGGCGGGTGCGAGCGCCCGAAGGGCGGGCACTGAGCAGGCACCTCACATTCCGCAGTACGGGCGCTTTCCCAGCGGACGGGAACGTTCCTCAGCGAGACTGCCGACCGTCGGACAATCCCGGTGAGAGGGCAACAGGTGGCTGACAGCAAGGCGTTCTTCGCGGCGTACGACGCGGTCCTCGGGCAGTGGCCCGTAAAGGTCGAGGCAGTCGACATCCCCACCCCCTACGGCCGCACGCGTACGCACGTCAGCGGGCCGGAAGGCGGCACCCCGCTCGTCCTCCTGCCGGGCGGCGGCACCACTTCGGTCTCCTGGTTCGCCAACGCCGAGGCGCTCGCCGAAAACCATCGCATATACGCCGTCGACCTGCTCGGCGACTTGGGGCACAGCCCAAACGACGGGCTGGCGCTGCGGAGTGGCAAAGATCTGACAGCGTGGCTCGACGCGCTGCTCGACGGACTGGGGTTGGACAGCGTCCAGCTGTGCGGCCACTCGTACGGCGCCTGGACAGCTCTCAACTACGCGCTACACGCCCCGGAGCGGGTCAGCCGGCTCGCGCTCCTTGACCCGACGGGCTGCTTCGCCGGGCTGCGCAGCGGTTACGTGCTGCGCGCGCTGCCGATGCTCGCGCGTCCCACCGCTCGGCGCATGCTCGCCTTCCACCGCTGGGAGACCGGGAGCCTTCCCGAAAACCCGCTCTGGCAGGAGTTCCTCGCCGCCACGGCCGACGCCCCGCGCCCCAAGGCCATCCGCATGCGGCGCCCGCGCACGGAAGACCTCAAGGCCTCCTCGGTCGAGACGCTGGTGCTCCTCGCCGGCCGCAGCAAAGCCCACGACACGCTCCAAGTAGCCGCGACGGCCCGCAAGCTGCTGCCGCACGCCACCGTGACCGTGCTCGAGCAGGCGTCCCATCATTCCTTGCCCACCGAGCAACCGGCCGAGGTCAACCGCCTGTTGAAGGACTTCCTGTCCTGAGACGCCGCGTTCAGCGGGCGCTTCCGGCCGCACGTGCCGAACGCCGCCTGAGCCGATGAAAGCCGGGCTGCGGTCGGCACCTTCCAGGGTTCTGCAAGGTCTGTACAGGGTTTCTGCGTCAGGGTCACCCACATGTACGCCATCCGCAGGTCTGCCGTTGTCCTCGGGGCCGCTGCGCTCGCCGCCGCCTCACTCACCTTCGCGCCTTCGGCCACGGCCGCTGAATCGCCCACCCGGGGTTGCGCCTACCCCCGCGTCTGCTTCTACCTCACCATGTCGGACTGGAACGCGAAGGACCCGAACGCCGGGTTCCAGGACCTCACCAGCAGCTGGCAGAACCTCGGCTCCGCGAGCAAGGGCGCCGACATGGTCCTCAACACCCGCAACGACGACGTGGCTCACCTGCGCGTGCAGACCAATTCCACCGGAGCAGTCTGGAACATGTGCCTGCCGCCGAACTCGGCCCATCAATTCGGCTCTGCCTACACGGTGACCGGCATCTGTATCAGCACCTCCTCCAGCTGCTGACACTCTGGCCGGCCACCGTGCGTGCGGCGAAGGCGCGGGGCCCGAAACTCGGGTGCCATATGGGCGGTATCCGGCTACCGTTGGCGTCGTTCAGGTGCGCAGGTTGCGGCTACTTCTCCTGTAAAGAGAGCAACGCGGGTTCGAATCCCGTCGCCGGCCCCGGCCGGTGTCGTCTAGCGGCCCAAGACGCTTACGTTGCCGTCACCGCCTTTGATCTCTGGACACCTTGCTGACGCGAGCCGTCCGCCACGGGGGAACTCCGGCGGGCGGCTCGATCGCGTTTGGCCCAGGGCCGTCGGCGCGATCAAGATGTGGTCATGCCTGCGAACCGCTCCCCTCACCCACCGGCCGTGGTGCGCCTCGCCGCGTACACGAAAACGGACCTGGAGGAGATCCTCGGCACCGGCGACGACCCCTTCGGGGTCGCCTCGACCGGACTGACCTGGCTGCCCAAGCAGGACCACTTCGGCATCAGACTCGAAGGCCGGCTCGTGGCGCACGCCGGCCTGTTGCGGCTTCCCGTCGCGATCAGCGGTGCACGAACAGAGGTGGTGGGCGTCGGCGGGGTGGCCGTCGCGCCCGACATGCAAGGCAAGGGCCTGGCGCGGCTCGTCGTCACCGCCGCCCTGGAGCACGCCCGCACCATGGGGCCCGAGCACGCGCTCCTGTTCTGCCGGCCTCCCCTCGTGCCGCTCTACCAGCGCCTCGGATGGCACCCGCTCAACGAGGACGTACGCGTCGAGCAACCCGAGGGCCGACGGGTGATCATGCCGCTGCGGACGATGGTGACGCCGCTGCGGGATGACGCTCGCTGGCCTGCAGGTCCCGTACAGCTGCTGTCGCTCCCCATGTGACTGAGAAACCGGGCGGCGGGCCGCTACCGTTCACCCGAGAAACCGGGCGGCGCCCCGCTCGCGTTCGACAGGAAAACCGCCGGCGGCCCGCTCGCGCCCACTCGACAACACCCGACCCCCACCAGCCGTAATACGGCAGCAGATCGCCGTCCGGACACAGGCGCTGTCCGATCAGGTCGCAACACGCGTGAACCGCTCGGGTCCCCAACGCGTCGTTGTCCTGGGGAGCTTGAGAGCGGGGGCCGACGATGGAGACCAGGCGCGTCGAGAGCGAGCCGTGTCCGCAGTGCGGGGCCGGCATGCCGGTGCATGAGGACCATGTGGTCTGGTGCCGCGCCTGCGATTGGAACGTGGCGCCCGAGCTGTTCGTGTTCGGCCTCGACCGCACCGCCGAGCGGCGCGCCGAGGTCGCCGGTCAGCGGGCCGAGGAGGTCTACCAGGAGCTGGTCAGGACCGGTGACTTCGGGCGCCGCTCGCGCTGGACGGCTGCGCGGATCGCTGCGTACGCCCTGTCCTGTGGCGTCGTCGGAGCGTCCGTGGGGCTCGCGGGTGGGGCGGTGGCGCTGCTCGTCACCGGCTGGTGGAACCCGCTCAGTCTTTCGCTCGGCCTCGCGCTGCTGTTCTTCTCGGCGGTGCTGCGCCCCTGGGTGCCGCCGCTGCACCCGGAGTTGCCAACCCTCGACCGGCAGGCCGCCCCTCGTCTGTTCGCGCTGCTCGACAAGGTGGCGCGGGAGGTGGGCACGCGTGGCGTGGACCTCGTCGTCCTCGAGCCCGGCTTCAATGCGTACGTGACCTCGCGCCGGCCCCGGCAGCGGTTGCTGTGTGTCGGGCTCACCCTCTGGGAGACGCTCACGCCACAGCAACGGGTCGCCCTGCTCGGCCACGAGCTGGGTCACTTCACCAACGGCGACACCCGCCACGGCCTGGTCGTCGGCAACGCCCTCGGCACCTTGGCCTGGTGGCGGCACTGGCTCGATCCGGGCCGGTGGCGCGGCGGGCGGCTGCGGTACTGGTTCGGGCACGGTGTGCTGCGCTGGCCGTGGTACGCAGCCGACGGCCTGCTCCGCCTGATCGATCGGCTCAGCCTGCGCGACGCGACCCGCGCGGAGTTCCTCGCCGACGAACTCGCCGCCCGCACCGCCTCCAGCGAAGCCGCGCACGGTCTGACCGAGCGGCTGCTGCACGCCGACCGGGCCGTGGAGGCGCTCGACGCCCTACTCATGGACGGCCTGCTCGACTGGCGCCGCAAGCCCTGGCGCGAGGCGGCCCGCGCAGCCCTCGACCTGCCCGACCACGAACGCGAACGACTGCTGCGGGTCAGCCAGTTGAAGTGGCACTACGAGGACGACACCCACCCACCGACCCATCTGCGCCTGGCCCTGGCCGAACAACGCGCCTACGACGAGCCGCGCGTCACGTGCACCCGGCAGCAAGCCGAAGCCATCGACCGCGAACTGGCCCGCGCTATCGCGGCGGTCGCGGCCCGGGGGCCGTTACGGATGCGGCGGAAGTAAGAGCGCCTGCTCCGCTCTACATTCCCACTGGAGGCGGAGGTTGGCGCCTCGGAGCGGGAAGCAGTTTTCGTCCCACTCCTGGAGCTCGTCGGTCAGCGCATCGTGAGGGATGATGCCGTCCGCGAACTCGAACGGGAGCGCCACGTGTGCAGTAGCCGTCCGCAGCAGGCCCCACCAAGGCAGTTCCTGCACGTTCTCCCAGCGCCTGCGCCAGAAGGGGCCGGACTGCTCCCACCAAACGACCACCCGGAGTCCTAGGTGACCCGCCATTTCGTCGCCGTCGAAGACCATGGCGGCTGCGTGGCGATAGGGATCGAGTCTCGGGTCAGGCGCTGGGTCTGGCAGTCTGCGCGTGGCAACGTGACGCATTCATCGCTCCCGGCGCCAGTGGCGGCTTGTTCCTGCACTATCGAGACTCCGTCGACCCGATACGCCGAGTCAAGACGCACAAGTCGTAGTCGTCCAGGTTCCCCATGTACACCCAGAGCTGGGGAGATCTCGAAGTTCCTCCGGTTTCGTACTGCGAGGACACCGCCGAGTTGGAGAATCGGATCGTTATTTCAGTTCTGGCGACGGACGCGCCGGAAGGCGTCCAGGTCTCCCACAACCCCTTTCCGGTTCTCGACTTGCTCGCGGGCTCGGAGGAGTCGCCCGTCCAGTCCGCGAAGTCGCCGCAGACCTTCGTGGCGGCAAAGGTGCCGTTCGCAGCGAACGTGATGGTGCCGCCCGTCTCGTCCTGCCAGGTGCCGACGAGGTGGTCGTCGGCGATGGCCTGAGGTGTGCCCGGAGGCTGCGGCGGATCGTGGATAGCGACGGCAAGGCTGTAGCAACTGGAGAGCAGTGCGCACAGCACGCCGCTCGCTAGTGAGGCACCCAACACTCTGCCAAGGCGAGCAATCCCCATCTCGGTTCCCCCAGTCCCTCGCCGCGTGCTGCGCCACCCTGCCACGCAAATTGAACGCGTTCAAGACCTGGTTAGGCGTCAAGCCCTGGCATCTGTTTCGGATCAGGCTATGCACAGCCTTCGCTGGAGGTCCGTACCCCTCGCGTGCCCGTACGAGCGGGGAACCACGGGAACACCGGTCAGCCACGGGGAGCGGACACAGCGACGACCCCGGACCGTGTCACCTGATCAGAGGCCGTTCACCTGCGCGGTGGGTGTGGGATTTGAACCCATGGTGACTTGCGCCACGACGGTTTTCACGACCGCTTCATGCGCCGTCAAGCAGGTCCAGTTCGGCCTTCCGTCGGCGCACGTAGCCTTCCAGATCCCGCTTGATGGTCATGACTTCCTCGACCGGGATACGGATCGGGGAGCAGTACCGGGCGTCGCACGAACGCGGAAAGCTCCCGTCGATGAGCGAAATGCCGCTCAGAACCGCGTCGCCGTCATCGTCTATCTCGGTGCACAGAACAGGGTGAAAGGAGCAGTCTTCGTAGACGTCTCCCGCTCGGATACCGGCCGGGTTGCGCAGGTCTATCGCCTCATTCATGGCCCTCAACATGCCATGCCGCCGGCAGGCACTCCTGGTCGGCTGACGCTTCGGTACAGCAGGGCTGGACAGCAACCGTGCCGGCCAGAATCGACCGCAACTGCCCCTCACGAGCTGCCTGAGCAGCCCAGGATGCCTCAGCGACCACTGCGCCCAAGATTCGGGCTCTAGTGCTCGCTTCAATTCTCTTGCTGACCTGACGGCGACCAGCAATTCTGGGCGGATGCCAGGTCAGGGAAAGAGGAAGCGGCGCCAAGAGGCCCTGAATCAGCGGCTGGCTGCGCGCACTACACCGGACAAGGGTCGGTGGCAGGTGGTCATTGAGACTGGCGACAAAGCAGAGTTGCGAGCGCACCTGCGCCGCCTTCAGGAAGCACGAGTCGACGAGTCAATGATCCGAATCGACACGCTCTGTCGCCGTCCGGTACAGCAGAGCACCTATCAGCTGAGTCGGTTCGTGCCGAACCCCTCGCACGAGTCAGGCAACGAACAGCGGCGAACGGGCTATCGCTACGTTGGCCCTGCCGACTTGAAGACCCTGATCCGGCCGGGAGGCGAGGGCCACAGCGTGCGCTCGCCAACCGACTTCGACGAGTGGGCATCACTCCGGGAAGCGGAAGAGTGGGCTGAGCCCTTCACCTTTGTAGTCGATGGCACTGGGACCCTACGACTCGCGTCACGCCGCAGCGAGCATGTCACATGCGCTGGCGGCAAGAAGGTCCTGAGCGCTGGCGAGATCAGCTTCCAGCATGAGTCAGGCAAGTGGACGGTCGCGGAGGTCAGTAACCAGTCGACTGGCTACTGCCCGGACGGCAGCTCGTGGCCGGCCGTTGCTGAAGCTCTGGACCGGGTTGGTGTCAGCCGACCGTCCGGCTTCACGCACGAGGTGGTATTCCGCCGCTGTTCATCGTGCCAGCAGATCAACATCGTGCGTGAGGCGGACTTCGTCTGCGCCTTCTGCAACGAAGTCCTGCCGCAGGACTGGAATGTGGACAGGCTTGGACCCTAGAGAACGTCAGCCCATCTCAGTTTCCGTCTCATTCAGCCACGGCCAGGACCGTTCACGGAGGTTCGCTGCACCGCGCCAAGTACTTCGGAGGACTGGGAAGTACGCAGACGAACGACCCCTACCACCCCACCAATACAATTGGGAAGCATGTTGGGGACAACCCCTCACGCATTCGAATCTCGTATCCTCCGTCTGATCAGAGAGCCGGGCCGGATCCCGCCGCGAACGCCTCAAGCCTGCTCACTCTCAGGTCATGTCGTATTCGTCGACGTCCAGCGTCGCCCCGGTAGCAGCGAGGAAGGCCAACACTTCAGGATCCAGATGCCAACCGAACAGGTTGGGATGATCCGATGTGAGAGTGGCGGGTTCCTCAGCAGTGAAATAGCGAACAACCTGCAGCACAGCGGAAGTCCCGCCCTCTTCCTCAGCATTCAGCCGAACAAGTAGCTCGGCGATACGGCCGGTACGCTGGCGGAGGCGGTCCACGACTCGGTCAATCTGCTCGTCGACCCGCAGGCCCGGCTTGCGGCACACAATCTTCCAGCGATGGCTGGCAGGGAGCGGAATCGAGGGATCGCGGAGCCCGCGCGCAACGATCTCATCCGGCTCGATGCCGAGCCAATCTGTCATCTCTTGCGCCGTGGTGCGCGCGCTGACCAGCGCGAAGTAAACGTACTGGTGAAGCGGCATTGCGGCAGAGTAACCCGGCGGCCCCGTTCATGACCGCGCAATTTCCAGGGATCGGACAAGGCCCAAGGCTGGGCCCGTTACAGGTTTCTCTACCTCCCAAAGGCGCTACGCCGACCTCAGCTCGAACCTCGGCGACGTATCACTCCATGATCCGGAAAGCAGCGTGCTCCCACCGAGGCAGTTCCTGGTCAGGCAGGTCGTCCTCATCAGCGTCCTCCCGGTACCAGCCGGTTCCAGAGAGCCACGTTTCGAGCCAGTCCGCCAGAGACTCGGCATCCATGAACCAGGCGGCTACCCCGTCATCCTCTGCACCGTTCGGCTCGAAGAGCAGGACCCTACCGGCTTCGCTGTTGCAGTCGACAGCGGCGTACATGGCGCAACCCCAGTCCAGGATCGGCAGCACACGAGCCGGCCAATATGGGCTCTCCTCTTCGGCCGAGGCCGATCGTTCGGCGTGGTACTCGCTCAGCACGGTGCGTTCGGCGCCAACCAGAGGCAAGAGCTGATAGTCGGGGCCGTAACCGCCGTTGGCTATCTCCCGATACAGGCTCGCCAGCAGAGGCGGGAGCTGGAAGCCGAGTTCAGCCTCTACCGTGGCCAGCTGTTCGGCGCTGACCGGGGCAGGCAAGGCAGTACGAGGGGTCTTCGCCTTCGCTGCTACCCGATGAATGAGGTCTTGGATGTCAGGCACGGGCGTGATCCTGCCAGGCACCTCTGACAGAGACGGGCTTGCCCCCGCGTGCCCTACCTGGCGGGGAACCACGGGGAATACCGGTCGCTCACGGGGAGCCGATACGGAGACGACCGCCAACGTGTCACCTGATCAGAGGCCGTTCACCTGCGCGGTGGGTGTGGGATTTGAACCCACGGTCTGACTCGCGCCACGACGGGATTCAAGACCGTTGTCCAGCATCGAAGGCGCTTACGGGGTCCGGCCGATGGCACGCCGGAATCGTGCCCATAGAGAGGTCGACAAAGTGACGTCCGTGACTTCAACAGGAGGGCCCGTGCCCTGCGTCGTGGGGGTCCGCCCTTCTGGGACCTCGTGAGCGTCTCCACGGAGCACGACGGAGCTCTCCCCTATCCCGACCACCTCCAGAAGGGTGTCAAGGGCCTTGTCAGCCTGCTCGTGCGGCTCGGTGAGCCAGACATACGAGACTCCAGCCGGATTGCCGTCGTGCTTGCTGATCGCGAAGCTGAATCCCCTCAGCCGGAACAGCACGACGTCGAGCTCGTCCAGCCCGTCCCACGACCGCTCCACTTCCAGACGAAGCCGCTTGGCCACGGGCTGCACTGGCAGCGCCAGCACTCCGATCATCTGGAACAGCGGGGCAGAGTGCTCCCAGACGCTGTACTGATGGGCTGGATTCCTGCCGGTGTAGTAAGGCGGCTGTGTAGCCGGCTGCCAGTCGGGCTCAGGCCCCGGGACCTCGACCTCCGTCACAGCAGCTCCTCCCACTGCCTCAGCCAACCGGTGATCAACCTACCTCCGCCAGGGAAGCTGACGATATGCGCCGCTGGTCGGGCTCAGTGTTCGGTCTCGACCTCACGGAAGACGCACGTGTAGTCGCCGCTCCGAACCAGGTCGTCGATGACCTCGATCATCCCGGGGAGGCCTCTGTCACGGACGATCAGTCCGTCCCAGTCATAGAAGTACCTGCCGCCGAGGCATTCGCCGGTCTGTTGCCAACGGTCCATGGCGCGGCGGACGACATCCAGGGTGCAGATGGTCCCCGACCAGCGCTGCCCGTCATCGAAGGTCACCCACATGTCGACGTCATCGATCTCGTCGAGGGGTACTCCAGCGTCAGGAACGAAGCACATCCCGTAGCCGTCACGTTGGACGCGGTAGAACGCCCCGTCCCACATTGGATTACTCCCGATCGTTCGACGGCTCAATGCGGATGTCAGCCCACCTCACCCGGCTCGAACGGGCTGGTCCCCTCCACAACGGGCCGGTAGCTGCGGGTCTACTGCGCGCCGGCCGACGCAGGCAGGTAGACCGTAGAACAGCCCTCGCACTGTCGACCAGGGATTTATCGCGCCCGAGATCGAGAGGACGCCTCCGTCTCAGTTTCCGTCTCATTCATCTGCGGCCAGGAGCGTCACGGGGCCCACAGCGGCGCGTTGAGCGCTTCAGCGTCCCAAGGAGTACGCAGGTGAACGCCGATGAACGACCCCCAACAACCAACCAACACAACTGGAAAGCGGGCAATCAACAAATCGATGGCCGACTAAACGAGGTTCTCTCTACGCTGTGGGCATGTGTCGGTACGCGACCACCTACAAGCGCCACTTCGTGTGCTTGGCCTGCCGGTTGTCGTTCAAGCAGAGTCTGAACCCGGATAGTGAACACCTCTGCCCTCACTGCCGCACACCGATGATCAATGCCGGTTTCGACATAGCGATACCGCCGCGTCGGGACAAGCGGGCCTGGCGTGCCTTGGATGCCACACTGCGAGCCGGGATCACCTTCCACTCGTGCGGCTGCAACGGCCCGGGCTACCGACCCAGGACTTGGTCCGAAGTTCGAGAACGGCGGACCGCTGCAAGCAGGCTCGGGCTGAGCGAGGCTGATGCCCTTCAGCGATGGGATCCCTGGGCAGCCGAGCCAACCGAACAGTGAGTGTCCAACGGCGTGACAACGCCGACGCACAGCGGCGAACCAACGCGGACCCCGACGGATCATCGCAGCAGGTGAGACGCCCGGACAGGGCTGGGAGGTGAAGTAATGAGGGACCGCACTAAGTGCTGGGAGTTCCGAGGCGACTGCTTCTGCGTTCTCGTTGGGCCGAGGACTGGATACCGGACCACCCCCAAGCAGACCAGGGATGCCGCTGCAGAACTGGATACCCCGGGTGCCGACCACGCGCCGCCGAGAGTAGTCGTCCGCGCTGACAGTCGATTCCATGCCTTGGCGGTACAGCAGAGAAGTACAGCAACCGCGTCGACCGTCTCCGACGGCAGTTGATCATGACAGCCTGGTTGACCAGGCCAGGAGACCTCAGCGACTGGATCGTCGGCGTACGGATCGAGGGGCTTCCCTTGGCCATTGAGACGGGCGGCTGAGCCCAGGTATCGTCACTCTCAGCTGCAATCCCGGTGCTGCACAGACGGGCGATCGGGCAACGGATAACCGGGAGTTCCCGTTGCGTGCGCCCGTACCAATCGCCTGAGGTGCCTCGTGCCGGCAGGACGGTCAGGCTCTCCAGCCATTCATCTCGCTGCCCTCACGCAGCCAGCGAGCGGCGCCTCACCAGACTGCTCCCTCGCTCTCGGCGTCGCGAACTGAACTGCCCATCAACGTACGGGCGCTGAGCCATGCGTGCCCTCCGCGTGCCCGATCGGTTGGCGAACGACGGGTAGCCACGGGGAAAGTCAGGGAGACGGCCGGGAACGCACCGGTCAGCGAGGTGCCAGCTCAGGTGCTCCCCACGTACGCGATCTTCCAAAGCAGTTCTTCCGACCGGCGGATCTACCCGGGCCGACAAGAGAACGCCCCGACCGAGTAGGTCGAGGCGTTCAGCAGGTTTCGCGTCCTACATTCACCGCATCGCGGGGACCGGAGTCGTCGCCCCGACGGACGCCGGAGCCGGGGCCGGGGCCGGGACCGGAGTGGTCTTGCGGGTCTCGCGCAGGAGCAGGAGGCCGAGGATGACCATCGTCACCGCGGTCAGGCCGTGGACGCCGAACGCCGCGGCTGTAGAGCCCTGGTGGGCGAGGATGTTGCTCATGTCGCCGAAGGGGATGAGGGACTCGGTCAGCAGGGCCCAGGCCATGGCGCGGCGGTGACCGGTCAGGAGCAGGACGCCGATGACCAGGCCGCTCCCGACGTCGCGGATGCCCTTCAGGATCAGGAAACCGCCGCCGTCGCCGGAGGGCCAGCTCGGCAGGCCGAAGGTCGGCGCAACCGTCTCGGGGGTCAGGATGAACTGTCCGCCGAACCAGAAGGTGAAGAGGACGAGGGCAGCGGTCACGGCGGTGTTGACGGTCTTGAGCTTCATAGTGGTCTCCTTGCGAAGTTCGGGCGGGAGGAAGTAGCGGGAGGGAACAAGTACCAAGGGGAATGGGCCGGTTCAGGCCGCGCGGACCCGGCGGATGTGGCGGGCGTAGCGGGGGCGGCCGATCACGTGCCAGATGCCGCGTACCGGTGCGGGGAGGGCCGACAGGAGAGTTGCGCGCTCGGCCTGGTTCGCGTCCTCCAGAACGAGGCCGAAGAGCGTGAGCAGCGTGAGCTTGGGCGTGTGGGCCACCAAGTGGTCCCCCAGGGAGGCCCATTCCTGCTCGGTGAGGTGCTTGGCCGCGAGCGGGAGAAGCGTGGCCTCCTCGTCGTCGAGGTGCTCGAGCAGGACCGCACGGTGATCGGCGAGAGCCGCCACGAGAGTGTCTCGCTCGCCGGCTCCGGCCTCGGCCTCCCACGCCGGGAACGCGGCGTCGAGGCGGGACAATGTGGCCTCGACGCGCTCATGCTGGGCCTCCATGCGCAGGACGATGTCCGCCTCCAGATCGACCCGGGCCAGGAGCAGCGGCCACAGCAGCTCGTCCTCGCCCTCGTGGTGGTTCTTCAACCCCAGCCGGTAGTCGCGGAAGTGATCGGCGATCACCTTGGCGCGGGCGGTGTCGCCGGGGGTGACTGCCGCGACGAGCTCCATCAGCAGCCGCGTCTCACGGCGGAAGGCGCGGTGGACGATCTCCATGTCCTGCGTGTTGACGCTCATCTGCTCTTGCCCCTCATCCGTCTGGTGCGGCCCTTTGTCGGTGTGCTCCGGGCCGTCTTTCGTTCGATGTGATGAAGACTGCTCCCGGGGTCTTGGAGGGCTCTTGGAGTCGACTTGGAACGCGTGCGAACCTGTGCAGTGAACGCGTGCAGCGAACGCGCGTACGATGGATCACCTCATGGTCTTGGTACGGGTGTTGGGGTCGTTCGCCGCCGAGGCCGGCGGTGGGTCAGTGCCGCTCGGGGGCCCCCGGCAGCGCGGTGTTCTGGCCCTGCTCGTGGCGGCGCGCGGGCAGGTCGTGCCGGTCGACCGGCTGGTCGAGGACCTGTGGAGAGGCGAACCGCCGTCGCGCGCCCTGGCCTCGTTGCAGGCGTATGTGTCGAATCTGCGCCGCCTCCTGGAACCCGGCCGCCCGCCGCGGACACCGGCACGCCTGCTGGTGAGCGCCTCACCCGGCTACGCACTGCGGCTGCCGCCCGAGGCGGTGGACGCCTGGCGCTTCGAGGACCTACTCGACGAGGCCCGTACGTGCGCCGATCCCCGTGTCGCATACGCCCGTCTCGACGAGGCCCTTGCACTGTGGCGGGGCCCGGCGTTCGCCGAGGTCGCCGATGAGCCCTGGGCCGCCGCCGAGACCGCACGGCTGGACGAACTCCGTCTGGTGGCCCGGGAATTGCGGACCGCGGCGGGACTGCGGCTCGGCGACCCCGCGGCGGTGGTGCCCGAGGCGCAGGGCCTGACCCGAGACGCACCCTTGCGCGAGGAGGGCTGGCGCCTGCACGCCCTCGCGTTGTGGAGCAGCGGCCGCCAGGCCGACGCCCTGGCCACGCTCCGTCGCGCCCGCGCCGTGTTCGCCGACGAGCTCGGCCTCGATCCCGGCCCGGACCTGATGGCCTTGGAACAGGCGATCCTCACCCAGCGCACGGACATCCTGCGCGCAGCCGTCCCTCCTCCGCCCGCACCCCAGGCCGAGCCCCTACCC
>NZ_JAAKZW010000001.1 GCF_011044995.1 Streptomyces mesophilus
GCCGGGGCGGGTGCAGGTGCCGGGGCGGCGGCGGGCGTCGCCTGCTGGGGTTCGTCGACGGTGATCCCGAAGTCGGTCGCCAGGCCTTCGAGTCCGCTGCTGTACCCCTGGCCCACCGCGCGGAACTTCCACGCGCCCTGGCGCCGGTAGAGCTCACCCAGGACGAAGGCCGTCTCGACCGAGGCGTCCGCGCTGTCGTACCGCGCGATCTGCGCCCCGCTCGCCGCGTCCACCACGCGGATGTTCAGTCCCGGCACCTGCCCGAAGGTGCCGCCGTCGGCCGAGGCGGCGATCACGATCGTTTCGATGGCCGGCTCCACGCGCCCGAGGTCCACGCTCAGGCTGTCGACGGTCTGCCCGCCCTCGGCTCGCTTGCCCTCGTACCGCACCGCACCCGACGTGTGCGCGGCCTGGTTGTAGAAGACGAAGTCCGCGTCGCTGCGCACCTTGCCGGCCGCGAGCAGCAGCGCCGAGGCATCGGCGTCGGGCACGCCGGGGCCCGACTGCCAGCCGATCTCGATCCGAACGGCGGGCGCGGGCACCGCAACGTTCGAGCCCTTAGGCATGGACTGCATGGACATTCGTGCCCCCACTAGCGCGTCGTCGCGTCGACAAGGTCCCCACCGGCGGGGCCACCGGGCATCGCCGCCGGTGGGACCCCGGATGTTCCCGCACAACTTAGCCCGACCGCCAGGTCCGGCGCTTCCGGTCTTCACGGCAAATTCCTGGCCGGCCGGTGGTGGTACGGCGGGATTCACCGTCGTACGGCGATGCGGCGTTCATGGCATGTACGCCGGGTCGTCATGGCGCATCCATCCGCGCGCGCGAGCCTGCGACACCCACAAGTGCCTTGCTCCCCCCACCACTTGGCTCCGCCGTTCGACGTTCACCGGTTCCGCGCGAGACATGAGGTCACCATGCCGACCCTCGGCCAGCTCTACCCGCAGCTCGACTCCGTCCAGCTGCCGGAGAACCTTCCGTACACCCAATGCAGCGCCTTCGAACTGCGCTTTCTCTACCTGCTCGGCAAGCACCGGCTGACCGGCGCACAGGGGGACCTGATCGAACTGGGCTCGGGCGGCGGGGGTTCCACTTACGCCGCCGCACTGGGTCTGAGCGAGAACCCCGAGTTCGACCGGAGTTCCGCGAAGCTGCACGCGTACGACTTCTTCCGCGTCGGAAAGGGCACTTTCGCCACCGAGAAGTTCTTCGCGGGCGGCAAGGCACCGGACGGGCAGAGTTCCTTCCTCGAGGACTTCCAAGAAGTCCTCGGCCCCTTCCTCGACTTCGTCGAGATACACGCCGGCGACATCTGGGAGACCTCCGACCCCCACGAGAAGCGGCCCATCGAGTTCCTCCATGTCGACATCGCCAAGACGGCCCGGGTGTGGACCTGTGTGGCCGAGCGCTTTCTGCCGCGTCTTCGGCCCGGATCGGTGCTCCTTCACCAGGACTTCGCCGGTCCGCGGCTGCCCTGGCTGCACTACAGCACCGGTGCACTGCTCCCCTACATCGAGATCGCGGGCCCGCCGATCCGCTCGACCCTGGCCTTCGAGGTCACCGAACGGATTCCGGACGAGGTGTTCCGGGCCATCGCCGAGGACGACTTCAGCATCGAGAAGAAGATCGATCTGATCTCCGCCGTACAGGAACAGATCGACCGCGATCACACGGACGGCATCCCTTTCCGGTCCGTACTGGAACTCGCCAAGGCCTTCGTGCTGCATTACGAGGGTGATCACCGACGGGCCTGGAAGATCGCGGAGCCGCTGACCGACGACGCGTATCTCGCCCGGACCCGCGCCGACCACTTCCGCCAGATCAAGGCCGAACTGCCCGCTCCGGCACCCGCCGTCCGGCGCTCCACCATGCGGCGCCGTCTGGGCCGGCTCGCCCGCAAGGCCGGGCTGCGCTGACGGCCAGTTACCGGATCCGGGTTCCCTGGTCACGGCGGCAGTCCGGCTCACCGTCCCGGGTGAACTTCCCGGGGGCGGCGAAGGGGGCAGCCGGCCACCCTTCGTGCGCCCCCTGTACGCGCCGGGCTCCCGCTCCTCGAGGCCGCCGGCTCGAACGGATCCGGAGCTTCGCCGCGCCACTTGTTCCTGCGGCCCGCGCCGCCCGAGTCCGAGGTTGCGCGGGCCGTGCCTGTCCCGTGGCCGGTTCCGTGAAACCAAACTGGACAATTGAGCGACATTTTGACCGTTCGGATGCGACTTCGGGGCCGCCGAGTTGAGCCCATGGCTCGCAAAGCGAAACGGGTGCGTCAAGTCCTGATGATTTCCACACAAGCCCCACCGATGTCAGGGCTATCCAACCAGCACATCGTGGGCTTAACTTATGTGCCATGACCTCCCCCCGCTCCACCTACGGCGGCGGTTACTACTCCGCGCCGTCCTTCCCGGACACCCCGATCTACGACTCCCTCGTGGCCGAGCGGGGTACGCCGCAGATCGCCCCGATCCGGGTGCCTTCCGCGTACGACACGTCGGGCAGCTACCTGCCCGCCCTGCCGGCCGCGCTTCCCGCGCTGCCGGCCGCCCCTTCGCCAGGGCCCGCGCAGCACTCGTACTCCTACGGCCAGCAGCAGGCGCCCCTGCAGCACGCGCCTGCCCCGTACATCCCGCAGCAGCCTTCGGTGCAGCGCGGCGGCTACGCCGGTGCGCAGCCCATGCCGCAGCCGCAGCGCCCGGTGGCGGGCTCCGGCTACGAGGCCATGCGGCCCGCCGCCCCGCGGCCCGCACCGGCGCCCGTGCCCTACGAGGACCCGTACTACCGCCAGCATCCTGGCGGCCGCGGTTACTGATCGACCGGCTGCGGGGGCCTGGGAGCGGACTGGCAGGATGGGTGTCATGCCGACCGCGACATCGCATTCGATGACACTGCATTCGATTCATGTGCACCCGTTGAAGGCGGCGCGAGGTTTCGCGCCGCCTTCAGCTGTGGTCGAACCCTGGGGTCTCGCCGGTGACCGGCGCTGGCTCCTGGTCGACACCGACGGTCGGCTGGTCACGCAGCGCGGGCAGCGTCAACTGGCTCTGGTCGAGCCGGAATTGACGACCGGCGGTGTGACGTTCATCGCGCCCGGACGCGCTACGCTGTCCGTCACCGTCCCCGCGTCCGACGAGACCGTGACGGTGGGGGTGTGGCAGGACAAGATCGAGGCCGTGCTCGCGGACGATGAGGCGCACGCCTGGTTCAGCGACTATCTGGGGACCGACGTCCGGCTGGTCCATCTCGACGATCCGGCCACCCGGCGGCCCATCGACCCCGAGTACTCCGAGCCCGGCGAGACGGTGTCGTTCGCGGACGGCTATCCGCTGCTACTCACGACGCTCGCCTCGCTCGACGCCCTCAACTCGCTGATCGCGCAGGGCGATCATGCCGATGAGGGTCCGCTGCCGATGAATCGTTTCCGCCCCAATGTGGTCATCGCGGGCACCGCCCCGTGGGCCGAGGACGACTTCCGGCGGGTCGCGATCGGGGAGGCCGTCTTCCGGTTCGTGAAGCCCTGCGGGCGCTGCGTCGTGACGACGACGGACCAGACGACCGCCGAGCGCGGCAAGGAGCCACTGCGCACGCTGGCCCGCCACCGCCGCTTCGACGACCAACTCGTCTTCGGCCAGAACCTGATCCCCGAGACCACGGGCACGATCCGGGTGGGGGATACGGTGCGGGTGCTCGACTAGCGGGCGCCTCCCTTGCGAGGGCAGCCGAGCCCGGCAGTACGCGTGCAGCTCAGCCCGCGCGGCCTTACCAGTACAGCCAAGCCCGGCGGTCTCCGCCGCCGGGCAGGCTTGCCAGCCGGTCTTCCCTGCCCGGGCGCGCCCATCAACCAGCCTGCCGGCGCGCGTACACCTCGATTTCGATCTTCATTCTCGGGTCGGCGAGGCCGCACATCAGCATCGTGGCGGCCGGGCGGATCTCGCCGAAGCAGCGGCGCAGGACGGGCCAGCAGGGCTCGAAGTCCTCGCGGTCGGGCAGCAGGTAGCGCACCCGCACCACGTCGGCGAACGTGCACTGCGCCTCGGTCAGTGCGGCCTCGATGTTGCGCAGGCACTGCTCGGCCTGTTCCACCACCTCGTCGGAGATCGTCATCGTCGCGTAGTCGAAACCGGTCGTCCCGGACACGTGCACCCAGTCGCCGTCGACCACGGCGCGGGCATAGCCGATCTGTTCCTCGAAGGCCGAACCGCTGAGGATCGCGCGTCGCTCTGTCATGCGCCGAACGCTAAGCGGGCCGAAACCGATACGTCTAATACGTCTGTACGGATGCTCTGATATCCCTAGGCGTATGGAGCGCCCCGAACTCCCCCTCCCCCAGCTGCACGCCTTCGTCGTCCTCGCCGAGGAACTCCACTTCGGCCACGCGGCCGCACGGCTCGGCATCGCCCAGCCGCCGCTGAGCCAGCAGATCCGCCGCCTCGAGGACAAGGTCGGCCACGCGCTGTTCACCCGGGCTTCCGGTGGTGTCGCCCTGACCCCGGCCGGCCGCGAACTCCTGCCCGCCGCACGGCAGTCACTCGCCGCCCTGGCCAACGGCCTGTCCGCGGCCAGGGATGCCGGCAGCGGCCGGGCCGGCCGGCTGCGGATCGGCTTCGCCGCCTCCCTCGCCCTGACGGTCCTGCCCGGCCTACTGCGCACGTATCGCGACCGATTCCCCGGCGTGCAGTTGGACATTCACGAGATGACCACCGCTCCGCAGCTCGCCGCCCTGCACGAGGGGAGCATCGACGTCGGCCTGGTACGCGAACCCCCGACCGACGAGCCGGAGCTCCGCTTCAGGACGGTGCTCAGCGAACCCTTCGTGGCCGTGCTGCCGTCCGCCCATCCACTGGCCGCCCAACGGACCGTACGAATCGCGCAGTTGGCGGACTCACCGTTCGTGCTCCTGCCCCGCACCGTCGGTCCGACCCTGCACGACCGGATCATCGGTCTGTGCACCGCGGCGGGATTCACCCCCGAGGTGGTCCAGCACACGGTGGAGTGGCAGACCGTGTGCGCGCTCGTGGAGACCGGTCTCGGCGTCTCCCTGGCGCCCGCGAGCATCCGGCGCATCCGCCTCAAGGGCGTCGCGTTCCGCACGCTCGCACCCGGCACCGCCCGCACACACGTGGCCGTCGCCTGGCGCGCGAACGACCACAATCCGCTGGTCACCCACCTGTTGGAGACCGTCAGTCAGGATCCGTCGGACGAGCACCGGCCCGGACGACGAGCCGCTCGCCCCTCCGCAGGGAGCCGCGAAACCTGACCCCGCTCTGGGAAACCGCAGGGGGACGGGGGAGAATCACAGACACGCGAAATGCCCCGCGGCCGTGGCGGGCCCGGGGCGATCAAAAGGGGCGCCATCGCAGGGATGACGCCGTCCGTTATGGGCACCTGTTGTACTGAACCGTGCCGTGCCGTCACCGCGGACACGGAAGGGGTGCGCAGTGTTGCAAATGATCACAGGACTGTGGCGCTGGCGGGGAAATCCGCTGCGCCGCGCGACCGACGCCCTGGAGGCCTGGGTCGCACTGTCCGCCTTGCTCGCCATGCTCCTTGTGGCACCACTCGTCGGGGCCGCGGTCGGGGCATCGAGCAGTGCGGCGCTCAACCGTGCAGTACAAGTTCAGCATGACTCCCGGCATCGTGTACAGGCGACGGTAGACAAAATCTCCGGGCTGTACCGCGTCGATCCCGACCCCGAGACCTCGAGCGACCGGGACACCGGTGCCCGCGTCCAGGCCGACTGGCAGGCCCCGGACGGCACATGGCAACACGGCTCCGTGGCCAGCGGCAGGGCCCACCCGCAGGTGGGCGACACGTTCACCCTCTGGGTCGACGACCAGGGCAAGCCCGTCGCACCGCCCATGGCCACCGGCACCGCCGGTGTCCATGCCGCGCTCGCCGGAATCGGTGCGGCCGGTCTCACGGTCGGCCTGATCGAGGGGCTGCGCCGGCTCGCCGTCTGGTCGATGCTGCGCCGCCGTTACGACCGGTGGGACACCGAGTGGGCGCAGGCGGGCCCCGACTGGGGACGTACCGGTACCGGCAGTTGAGGCCACCGGCCACGCTCGGCGGTGTGGGTTCCTCGTCACGGTGACGACCTGGCCGACCGGTCAATGCGGTCGTCGCGCGCACGCTACGGTGGTGCGTCAGACGCGACGAATACGCAGAGGTGGGGGCTAAGCAGCGCCATGGCTCAGGGCACGGTCCAGGTGACGCACACCGGCACGTCGCGGTGGCGGCGCCGCACCGGCGAGTACGCCTCCCTCGCCGCCGCACTGGAGGCGGCGGGCGACGGCGATGTCCTGACCGTCGCCCCCGGCACGTATCGCGAGAACCTGGTGGTGCTGCGGGCCGTGACCCTGCGCGGCCCCGAAGGCTCGCCCGGTTCGGTGCGGCTCGCGCCCGTGGACGGGGTGCCTTTGACGGTAAGAGCCTCCGCCGTCGTACAGGATCTGCAGCTCGAAGGACAGGACACGGCGGCGCCCGCGCTGCTCGTGGAGGACGGGGCGCCCCAGCTCGCGGATCTGCGGATCGTGACGCGCTCGGCCAGCGGCCTCGAAGTGCGCGGAGGCGCGCGGCCCACCGTGCGGCGCTGCACCGTCGACAATCCGGCCGGCATCGGGATCGCCGTACTCGACGGTGGCGGCGGGGTGTTCGAGGAGTGCGAGGTCGTGGCCGCCGGCCAGACCGGTGTCGTGGTGCGCGGTGGTGCGCACCCGCGGCTCGAACGCTGCCGGGTGCACCACGCCTCGGGCGCGGGCCTGAGCGTCACCGGGGAGAACTCGGCGCTCGAGGCGCTGGGTTGCGAGGTGTACGAGATCAAGGGCGCGGGCGTCCAGATCACCTCGCGGGCCACCGCACATCTCACGGACTGCGATGTGCACCGCACGACCGCCGACGGGGTCACGCTCGACACGGACGCGGTACTGACCCTCTCCGACTGCCGGTTGCACGACATCCCGGAGAACGCGGTGGATCTGCGCTCGCGTTCGGTGCTGACCCTGACGCGCTCCACGGTGAGCCGCTTC
The DNA here is from genome assembly GCF_011044995.1 of Streptomyces mesophilus. GTDB lineage: Bacteria > Actinomycetota > Actinomycetes > Streptomycetales > Streptomycetaceae > Streptomyces > Streptomyces mesophilus. The sequence goes on from NZ_JAAKZW010000001.1 coordinate 7,017, forward strand.
GGGCGCAACGGTCTGTCGGTGTGGGATCCGGGCACCCGCGTGGACGCCAACCAGTGTGAGATCCATGACAGTACGGGCGACTATCCGGCGGTCTGGGTCAGCGACGGCGCCACGGCCGTGCTCGATGCCTGCCGCGTCCACGATGTACCGGACGCCTTGTTCGTCCTGGACCGCGGCTCGCGCGTCGAAGTGGTCGACTCCGATCTCTCCCAAGTACGCAACACCGCCGTGTCGGTGAGCGACGGCGCCACCGCCCAGCTCGACGACTGCCGGATCCGGGAGGCGGCGACCGGCGCCTGGTTCCGCGACCACGGCAGCGGCGGCACGCTGTCCGGCTGCACCATCGACGCCGCGCAGACCGGCGTGATCGTCACCAAGGGAGCCGATCCCTCGATCGAACGCTGCACGGTGACCTCGCCCGCGGAGGCTGGCTTCTATGTGTCGGCCGAGGGCCGCGGTTCGTTCCACGGCTGCCGTGTGACGGGCAGTGGCGGCTACGGCTTCCATGTCCTCGACGGCTGCCGCACGACACTGCGCAAATGCCGTACGGAGCGATGCGCCCGCGGCGGGTACGAGTTCGCCGAGGACGGTCCGCAGGTCGAGGACTGCACCAGCGACGAGAGCACGGTCACCCGCCCCGCCGTCCAGGAGGGAGCGGTGCAGACGGCGACGCAGACCGCCGGGCTGCTCGGCTCGATCCCGGGGCAGCGCAGCACGGAGCACGAACCGTCACCGGTGCCGGTGCGCACGTCGAACGCCGTGCTCGGTGAACTCGACAAGCTGGTGGGCCTGGAGAGCGTCAAACGGGAAGTGCGGGCGCTCACCGACATGATCGAGGTCGGCCGCAAGCGTCAGCAGGCCGGACTCAAGGCGGCTTCCGCGCGCCGGCACTTGGTGTTCACGGGATCCCCCGGCACCGGAAAGACCACGGTCGCGCGTCTTTACGGGGAGATCCTGGCCGCCCTTGGAGTCCTGGACAAGGGCCATCTCGTCGAGGTGTCCCGGGTCGATCTGGTCGGCGAACACATCGGATCGACCGCGATCCGCACCCAGGAGGCCTTCGAGAAGGCCCGCGGCGGTGTGCTGTTCATCGACGAGGCCTACGCCCTGTCCCCCGAGGACTCGGGACGCGACTTCGGCCGCGAGGCGATCGACACCCTGGTGAAGCTGATGGAGGACCACCGCGAGGCGGTCGTCGTGATCGTCGCGGGCTACACGGCCGAGATGGAGCGCTTCCTGTCCGTCAACCCCGGTGTGGCCTCGCGCTTTTCGCGCACCATCACCTTCGGCGACTACTCGCCCGAGGAGCTGCTCAGCATCGTGGAGCAGCAGGCCGAGGAGCACGAGTACCGGCTCGCGCCCCACACCGGTGAGGCGCTGCTCAAGTACTTCACCGTGCTGCCGAAGGGCCCGGCGTTCGGCAACGGCCGCAGCGCGCGCCAGACCTTCGAGGCGATGGTGGAACGGCATGCGGGACGGGTCGCCCAGCTCGCCGAGGTGGACACGGACGACCTGACCCTGCTCTACCCTGAGGACCTGCCCGAACTGCCCTGAGATCCCTCGGAGTCAGGCCCGGGCTGGGACGGAACCGCACCGAGCCCCTGGGTCACGGCGGGCCGCAACCGCTGGAGCAGCTCCTCGCGCTCCTCGTCGAACGCGGGGTCGGCCTGGTATTCGGAGTGCCCGAGGATCGGCGCGGGCAGCGGATGCGTCTGCGTACGCCCGTACGCCAAGGGGTCCTTGAGCGGCGGATGGTCGACGGCCGGACCGCACTCTCCTTCGAGGCCGATCGGTCCGCCGATCGGATCGGTGGGCCGGTGCAGATTGCGCCAGCAGTCGACTTCGCGGTGCAGCGCGGTGAGTGCGGCGGGTCCGAAGTGGGCGGGGAACCAGCGCCCGTAGAGCCGCTGGAGCGGTGAGCCGTAGGTCAGCAACCCCACGCCCTTGCGGACCGCGGGGCTCAACTGCCAGGCGGCCGCGGCCGCGAGGACACTGCCCTGCGAATGCCCCGAGATGATCAGACGGCCCTCGGTCTTCTGCGTCCACGTGGCCATGCGCCAGGTGAGATCCGGCACCGCGCGCTCCGCGTAACAGGGCGGTGCGAACGGGTGCGCGGCCCGCGGCCAGAACGTGCCGACGTCCCACAGGATGCCGATAGTGCGGCGCGCGGAGGCGTCACGGTAGGCGCGCCGGCCCCAGGTGACGAACAGTATGAACCCGAAGCCGATCAGCCAGGATCCGAGCGCCTGCGCGGTCTGAGCGGCCCCACCTATGAAGCCGGGCGCGCCGGCCGCCGCCACTCCGGGCACCTCACCGGTCGTCCACGCCCCGGTCAGTGCGCCGGCGCCGAGCAGCAGCGTTATGGCCGCGACGCAGCCGATGAGCACCGGTGCGCTGTCGGTGAGGGCGGCGGTCGCGCGCACCCGGGCGATCTTCCGGGTGCGGGGCTCATGCGGCCGCTCCCCCGCGTACTCCCGTTCCACCCGGGCCTGTTCGAGACGGCGGCGGCGCAGCGTACGCACGCCGAAGACCAGGGCGAGCAGCAGCACCACGACGAGAAGCAGCGGGATCATGGCGGCCTGCCAGGACAGCAGGACGGGCGGGCCCGGCAGCGGTGCGTCGGCGTCGCCCGGTGTGGCCGACCCGTCCAGCCAGTCGCCGACGCGCTGGGCCACGCCGCCCGACATCACTGAGCCGAGCGCGCAGGCCAGCATCGCCACGCAGGGGCCGCCGAGGCCGCGCAGGGCCGTGCTCGCCAACCGGTCGCTGCGGTACAGGACGGCCGCGGCGACGGCGAGCGCCAGCACAAGCAGCCCCTGCACCAGCGTGATCCCGCCGAAGGTCTGGTCGCCGGGAAGCCGGCCGGACGAGACCCAGCCGGGGCGGTCCCACCCCGCGTACAGGAGACAGAGCGCGAGGACGGCGAGGCAGGCGAGCGGCAGGACGGTGACGACCATACGGTCGAGATGCGCGTCCACCGTCGTGTCCTTGCGGCCTCGGCGGCACAGCACATAGACGACGATCAGGCCGCCCGCGATCAGGACGCCTTCGAGCACCCGGCCCGCGCCGTCGAGCAGCGCGGGTCCGCCGGCCTCACGGTCGTGGCGGGCCGCGGAGGTGGCGACCGCCGCGGCGACCGTGAGCAGTCCGGCCGCGGTGTGCGCGGCGCGCAGCCGGGCCACGAAGGGGCGGCCGTACCAGAAGCCGGGCCGGGAGAGCGCGCTGCGGTGCGGGTCCTCGTCCTGTTCCCGCTGCTGCGGATACGGCTGCGCCGATTCGTATGCGCTCCAGGTGCGATGCGAGAGATACCAGAGCAGTCCGGTGAGCGCGGCGGGCACGAGCGCGGCGAGTGAGAGCCGGCGTCCGGGCTGGCTCCACCAGCCGCCGCCGGACACCTCGGGCGAGAGGAATCCCAGCCATGCGCGGTCGTCGGCGCAGGACGGGGTGCCCGCACACTGCCAGGCCGTCAGATCGAGCGCGACCTCGCAGGCCGCGGCGACCAGGAGCACGGTCAGGGTGAGGCCGACGAGCCGGACCAGGACCCCGTACACGCGGATGGTGCGTCTGCGCCCGCGCGAGCTCGGGCGCATCCAGTGCGCGAGGTTGGCCACCATGAACGGCAGCAGGAGCAGCCACAGCGCGCGGGCGCCGTTGCCTGAGGTCAGGCCGCACCAGACGTAGGCCTCGGCGACGGGTTTGTCCCGGTAGTCCTCGGGGCGCTGTTCGGCGTCCGCGTCATCGGTGCGGCGGTATATGGCCGCGGTGTCGTCGCCGGTGATCCGCACGGTGCGCGGGTCACCGAGCATCTTCTCGGGTGTGGCCCCGCCCACTCCGTGGACGAGCAGTTCAAGAGCGGTCTTCTCCGCCGTGGCACGCTGCACCGGTCAGCAGCTCCCCCGTGAGTCACCTACGTACTGAGCGAACGTGTGCGAGATCAGGATCCCGCCACCACCGGCCCGTGTGCACCCCTCGTCACGGAATCTCCCCGCCGTGTACGGTTCCGTTCCCTCCCTCGGACCGCGGGGACGAGGACGCGGTGTCACGTGCAAAGATGAGGGCTCTTTCGCCCGAGGGGCGACGCGACGGCAACAGGAGTGGGAGCGGGCGTGAGCGAGAACCAGAACCTCCTCGCGGAACAGCGCCGCGCCCTGATCCTCGACGAGGTCAGGCGCCGCGGCGGGGTCCGCGTCAATGAACTGACGCGCAAGCTCGGTGTCTCCGACATGACGGTGCGCCGCGACTTGGACGCGCTGGCCCGTCAGGGTGTCCTGGAGAAGGTGCACGGCGGCGCGGTGCCGGTGGTCGAGGCGTCCACGCACGAGCCCGGGTTCGAGGCCAAGTCGGGACTCGAACTCAGCGCCAAGGAGGACATCGCGCGCTCGGCCGCCGAACTCGTGGCGCCCGGCAGCGCGATCGCCCTGTCCGGCGGTACGACCACCTTCGCACTGGCGCACCGGCTGCTCGACGTCCCGGATCTGACCGTGGTCACCAACTCGGTGCGGGTGGCCGACGTGTTCCACGCGGCGCAGCGCGCCGGCAGCCAGGGACAGGGCGCGGCGACGGTGGTGCTGACCGGTGGCGTGCGCACTCCGTCGGACTCGCTGGTAGGGCCGGTCGCGGACCAGGCGATCGGCACGCTCCACTTCGATCTCCTCTTCCTCGGCGTTCACGGCATCTCCATTGAGGCCGGGCTGTCCACGCCGAACCTCGCCGAGGCCGAGACCAACCGCCGTCTGGTGCAGTCCGCGCGCCGTGTCGTGGTGGTCGCGGACCACACCAAGTGGGGCACGGTGGGCCTGAGTTCCTTCGCGCAGCTGGAACAGGTCGACACCTGGGTCACGGATGCGGGTCTGCCCGGCGAGGTGCGCGAGGAGATCGCGGACCGGGTGCAGCGGCTCGTGGTCGCGGGCAAGGACTCCGAAGAGACGCAGAGCTGAACGACCGCGCGGGCCGGGGCAGTTGCCGTCTGCGAACTGCGCCATGGCCAGTCGGTCGGCGAGTGCGGTCCTTCCGCATCTGACACACCCTCAGCTATGGTGACCGGGCCCGGCCCACGGGCGCTGAGCTGCTGGATTCAACTGGGGGGATTCCCATGGCACGCCGACTGAGCCCGGTGGGGCTCGACTTTCTCGAGGTGGCGCCCGTACGTCTGGTGTTCGCGCGCGAGATCAGCGCGACGCCCGCCGAGGCGTACCACGCGATAGCCGAGGAAGTGGAGTCCCTGCCCACGTGGTTCCGGTCGGTCAAGCGGGCCACTCCGCACGACGAGGGTGCTCGGCGCACCGTTCAACTGGCGGGCGGTATCCGCTTCGAGGAGACGATCCTCGCCAAGGAGCCCGACGAGGTGTACGCGTACCGCGTGGACGAGACCAACGCCCCGGGCGTGCGTCATCTCGTCGAGGAGTGGCGGATCACTCCGGCCGGGACGGGCAGCCGTGTCCAGTGGACGTTCGCGGTGGACGGCGCGGCTCCGCTGCGCGCGTTCTTCAAGATCGCGTCGCCGGGGCTCGGCACGGCCTTCCGCGGAGCGGTGTCCTCGCTCGACAAGCAGCTCACCAAGGCGCGGACTTCGTAGCTCTTCGCCGGGCAACGCAGCTTCCCGAGTACCTTCTGCGCATGCTGTTCTACGTGCACGCCACAGACGCTCCGGATGTCCAGGACCGGATGATCGCGCAGGGCGAGGCGCACTGGTCATACATGGACCGCTTCGCCGACCGGCTCGTCCTGCGCGGTCCGACGCTCTCGGCGGACGGCGAGGAGCACACCGGCAGCCTGCATGTCGTGGAGGTGGCGGACCGCGCCGCCGCCGAGCGTTTCGCGACGCAGGAGCCGTACTGGATCAGTGGTCTGTACCGGGACTTCACCGCGGACCGGATCATCGTGCGGCAGCAGGGCGAGATCAGCCGCGACGAGGACGCGACGCTGGTGACGGCCCGGTGGAGCGCACGGCCGCTCGACACCGGCGAACCGAAGCTTCCCCATGACGTGTTGGGCTTCTTCGGCCTGCTCGTCGATGACGAGGGCGTACGGTCCACCGGTTGTGCCGCCGTCGTACGCACCCTCGTGGACAAGGAAGTTCAGGCCCTCGTCGACGAGATCGCGGACGAGGGCGTGACGGTCACGGCGCGGCGTTGGTGCCGGGGCGGACGCGCCTGAGCAGTCACCCGCCGCGGGGCAGGGCCCGCCGCGTCAGCTGGGCCAGATGCCCGTCTCCAGGAAGGACTCGATGGCGGCGCTGTACGGGCCGATGTCCAGGCCCTGTTCGGCGAGCCAGCTGTCCGAGTAGTACTTGTCGAGATAGCGGTCGCCCGGGTCGCAGATGAGGGTGACGACACTGCCCTTCTCCCCCGCGGCGACCATCTCGGCGATGATCTTCAGCGCGCTCCACAGGCCGGTGCCGGTCGAGCCGCCCGCCTTGCGGCCGATCGCCGACTCGAGGGCGCGTACGGCCGCGACGCTCGCCGCGTCGGGCACCTTCATCATCCGGTCGATCGCTCCCGGCACGAAGCTGGGTTCCATCCGCGGTCGGCCGATGCCCTCGATACGGGAGCCGCAGTCGCTGGTGCAGCCCGGGTCGCCGTTCAGCCAGCCTTCGAAGAAACAGGAGTTCTCCGGGTCCGGTACGCAGATCCGGGTGTCGTGCTGCATGTAGTGCACATAGCGCGCGATCGTCGCCGAGGTGCCGCCGGTGCCCGCCGTGGCCACGATCCAGGCCGGCTCCGGGTAGCGCTCCAACTTCAGCTGCTGATAGATCGATTCGGCGATGTTGTTGTTGCCGCGCCAGTCGGTGGCCCGCTCCGCGTACGTGAACTGGTCCATGTAGTGGCCGCCGGTGCGCTCGGCGAGCGCGGCCGCCTCCTCGTACATGGCGCGCGAGTCGTCCACGAAGTGGCACTGCCCGCCGTGGAATTCGATGAGTCGGCACTTCTCGGCGCTTGTCGTACGCGGCATCACCGCGATGAACGGCACCCCGATCAGCTTCGCGAAGTACGCCTCCGACACGGCGGTCGACCCGCTGGACGCCTCGATCACGGGGGCGTCGGGACGGATCCAGCCGTTGCACAGTCCGTAGAGGAACAGCGAACGGGCCAGGCGGTGCTTGAGACTTCCCGTCGGGTGGGTCGACTCGTCCTTGAGGTACAGGTCGATGCCCCACTGCTCCGGCAGCGGGAAGCGCAGCAGATGGGTGTCCGCCGAACGATTCGCGTCCGCCTGCACCTTGCGCACGGCCTCTTTCAGCCAGCGCCGGTACGCGAGATCGCTGCGGTCCACGTCGACGGTGGACATCACCGCTGAGGTCTGAGGCTTCTCCACCGTGCTCACCGCGGACGCTCCCTTGGTTGCCGCATACCTGCCGGGTCTCCCGGCAGGCCCTTCCGGCCCGCTGAAAACGTCTCGGCGAAGCCGTTGCTCCGCCTCAAGCATAGACATCCAACCCACGCTTCTCACCTGCACAAACACCCCTTTGGGGAGCCCAAAGGCACCCTTGGGGCTCCCCATTCGCACGCCCGCCATGCGCAACCGGGGCACAGGTGCGCGACGTCCTGAGGGGCACTGGTGCTCGAGCCGTATCGCGGGCAGACTGCCAGGACCGTCCCCCCGGCGGCCAGCCGTTCGCGGCGGGGGCGGACCACGGCGGATGCGGACAGCTTGGGGGCGAGCTTCATGGCGGAGACGGAGTTTCGGGCCACGGGCGTGCGGATCGGCCGGCGGCTGCGCTCGCTCACGCGGGCCGGGCAGGTGCGCATCGCGGGTGGCCGCCTGGAATTGCTGACGAGCAGCGGCCGGGAGATCGACAGCGCGCCCCTGACCGAGGTGAGCGCCGGTCAGCCCTGGTTCGTGCCCGAGGACAAGGCTCTCGCCACCGTCAACGGCACCCGCTATTCGCTGACGCTCGGTGAGCGCGACCCGGCTCCCGGCGAGGCGGGGCCGCCCGCCGCGAGCCGCTTCATCGAGGCCGTGCGCCAGGCCACCGGCCGTTTCAAGCGCAGCTGACCCTCGGGGCCGACGGGGTCGCGCCCCGCCGTGTGACCTCGCGGTACGTCACGCAAGTTGCACAGCCGTATCCCCTGGGTCACCCTGGACTCACCTCGCTACTCAGGGTTCAACGGCGGTCACGCTGCGACCCAGCCACCGCCCAGCAGACAGCCACTGTGGGACATCCGGAGGCGACTCCGGATGCGTCAGCCGTCTTCTTCCGGACCTCAATTCGGGGAGTCGCAGCCGTGATCAGCCAGCCAAGCAGGCACTGCACGGTGGAGCTCCAGGCCCTGCCGTCGCGGATCGGGCAAGTCCGCAGAATCGTCTCGGCGCAGCTGCGCTACTGGCATCTCGATCCTCTGATCGACTGTGCCGCGCTCGCCGTCACCGAGTTGCTCACCAACGTCCACCGGCATGCCGAGCCGGACAAGATGTGCACGGTCGAGATCGAGCTGCTGCTCGACCACCTCACCGTCTCCGTGCACGACCACGATCCCCGTGTGCCGCAGATCCGCACGGCCGATCCGCTGGCCACCTGCGGGCGCGGGCTCGCGATGGTCGCGGCCGTCAGCGAGAGCTGGGGTGTGCGGCCGCAGGGCCCGGCGGGCAAGACCGTGTGGTTCACCCTGCCGGCCCCGTCCCCGGCGGTGGCGCTCCCGGCGTACCCGATGCACGGCGCGATCCCCTTCACCGAGACTCCCGCCCGGCCGGCCGTGGTGGGCTGACCGGGCGGTGATCTTTTTCTTGTACGGGGTGGACGCGCCCTCCTCCGTACGGGTTGGACGCGCTGTCCTTCGTACGGGTTGGGAGGGTTCTCCGCCGTAATGGTTGGGAGCGCCCTCCGCGGTAAGGGTGGGGAGTGCCCTTGCGCCGTACGGGGTAACGGCGCCCCCCTCCGTGCGAGGGGGACGCCGTCAGCCGCTGGCGGGTGCCGCGCAGTCACTCCGCGGCGATGGCCCGCAGCACGTTCAGCCTTGCCGCCCGCCGGGCCGGTCGGAGGCCGGCCACCGCGCCCGCGGCGAGGCCCACCAGGGCCACCACCGTCAGCTGAAGCGGCGGCAGGGCGAAGGCGAACGCGCTGTCGCTCGCGCCGTCCGAGGCCTTGACCAGGATCCAGCCGAGGAAGCCGCCGAGCGCGAGCCCGCCCGCGGTGCCGAACGCGGCGACCAGGACCGATTCCCAGCGGACCATCGCGCGCAGTTGGGCGCGGGTCTGGCCGACGGAGCGCAACAGGCCCAGTTCGCGGGTGCGTTCGTGTACGGACAGGGTGAGGGTGTTGGCGATGCCGAGCAGGGCGATCAGGACGGCCAGGGCGAGGAGGGCGTAGACCAGGGTGAGCATCATGTCGATGCCGCCGGCCGCGGACTGTGCGTACTCGTCGCGGGTCTGTACCTCGGGTCCGCCGTAAGCGGCCGCGGTCTTCTCGACCGCCGCGCGTCCCTCGGACGCGCTCACGCCGTCCTTGAAGGTGACCGCGATCAGGGTGTCGGAGTCCTGTGCGCGGTGCGGGGCCCAGGCCTCACGGGTGATCACGTAGTCGCCCGCGAGTTCGGACCGGTCGAAGACGGCTCGTACGGTGAAGGGTTCCTTCTTGCCGTCGGTGAAGGCGAGTTGGGCCGTGTCGCCGACGGTGAGGCCCCTCTTGTCGGCCTCGTCCCGGGCGATCGCGAGCCCGTCCGTGCCGAGGCTCCGGAGCGAGCCGTCGACGGTGCCGAGGTCGAAGCCCTTGGCCAGGTCCACCGGGTCGGTCACGGTCAACTGGCGTCCTGCGCCGTCGACTTCGGCCACCCCCCTGCCCAGGCCGACGGAGTTGCCGACCTCGGGGAGCTCGGCGATGGCGGGTGCGAGCCGGGGGCTGAGTCCGCTGCCGCCCGCGCCGAAGGCTGGCGCGCTCACGGCGACATCGCCCGCGAAGGAACGGGACACGGTCTGGTCCATGGTCGCCTTGAGGGAGGCGGCGAACACCGTGAAGAGACCGACGACCGCGACCCCGATCATCAGCGCACTCGCGGTCGCCGCGGTCCGCTTGGGGCTGCGCAGTGCGTTGCGGCGGGCGAGGCCACCGGTGACGCCGCGCAGCCGGTCGAGGGGTCCGCCGAGGATCCGTACGGCGCGGCTGGACACGACCGGCCCGAGGACCACGAACGCGACGAGGGCGAGCACCGCTCCCGTGCCGGCCAGCCAGAGCGACGGGCTGACGAGGACACCGACGAGCGTGATCGCCAGCGCCAGGACGCTCAGCGCACCGCCCGCGACCGCACGTCGGCGCGAGGCTCCGGAGTCGTCGACCTGGCTCTCGCGCAGGGCGGCGAGCGGCGCGGTGCGTCCGGCCCGTACGGCCGGCAGGAGCGCCGAGCCGAGGCAGACCACGATGCCCACGATCAGCGGCAGTGCCATCGAGAGGGCCTTGATCACCAAGTCGCCCTCGGGGAACGGGAATCCGATCGCCGGGAACAGCGCCTGCAGCCCGGCCGCGATGCCGATCCCGCCGAGAAGTCCGGCAGCGGAGGCGGCCACCGCGACGACGGCCGCCTCGACGAGGGTGGCGCCGAGCACCTGCTGACGCGAGGCGCCGAGCGCGCGGAGCAGCGCGTTCTCTCGGGTGCGCTGGGCGACGACGATCGCGAAGGTGTTGTGGATGGAGAAGGTCGCGACCAGGAGCGCGATGCCGCTGAAGACGAGCAGGAAGGTGGTGAACAGGTCGAGGAACTGCCCGGAGATCATATCCGTGTTCTCCTCGGCGGACGCCTGGCCCGTGATGGCCTCGACGCCCTGAGGCAGTACGGGAGTCAGCGCGTCCACCAGCTGCTGCTGGCTCACGTCGGGTCCCGCGCGGACCGAAATGGTCGCCGCTTCACCGGGGTTGGGAGTGAGGTACTTCTCCGCGTCGGCCTGCGTCATGCCCGTGAACGTCACCTGCGCCATACCGTCCGCGCCACCGAACGTCGCGAGGCCGACGACGGTCACCTTCACCGGGTCGGGGGTGCGCAGCGTCGTCGTATCGCCGATCTTCAGATCGCCGCTCTTCGCGGCGCCGCGGTTGATGACGACCTCGCCGGACTTCTGCGGGGCGCGTCCTTCCGCGAGTTGGTACGGGTTGAGCTCGGGGTCGGCGATCCAGTTGCCGGCCAGGGTGGGCGGGCCCGCCCCGCCGATCGGGTCACCGTTCTTGCCGACGAGCTGACCGGCGCCCTGGATGCTGGGCGCGGCAGCGGCCACACCGGGCACCTTCTCGATGCTGTCCACGAGCGCGGTATCCACCGGGCTGCGCACACCTTGGCTCTCGCCGGGTGTGGTGATGGTGTCGGCGCTGCGGACGACGGCGTCGGTGCCGCCGGCCGCGTTGCCGAACATCGAGCCGAAGCTCGCCTTGAGGGTGTCGCCCATCACGAGGGTGCCCGCGAGGAAGGCGACCCCGAGCAGCACCGCGGTGAACGTGCCGGCGAAGCGGCGCTTGTGGGCGCGGAGCGAGGAGAGGCTGATCCGCGCGGTGGCGGCGTTCATGACGCTCCTCCCTGATCCTTGGTGCGGCTGTCGAAGGCCTTCATGCGGTCGAGGACCTTGTCCGCGGTCGGCGCGGCCATCCGGTCGACGAGCCGGCCGTCGGCGAGGAAGACCACCTCGTCGGCGTGGGCGGCGGCCACCGGGTCGTGGGTGACCATGACGACGGTGCGGGCCATCTGCCGCACCGCGCGGCCGAGCAGTCCGAGGACCTCTTCGCCCGCGCGGGAGTCGAGGTTGCCGGTCGGCTCGTCGGCGAAGACGACGTCGGGCTGTCCGGCGAACGCCCTTGCCACGGCGACGCGTTGCTGCTGTCCGCCGGAGAGTTCGGTCGGCCGGTGGTGCAGCCGGTCGCCGAGACCGACCACATCGACCAGGGCGTCGATCCACTCGTGGTCGCGCCTGCCGCCCGCGAGGTCGATCGGCAGCGTGATGTTCTCCGCCACGGTGAGGGTCGGCAGCAGGTTGTACGCCTGGAACACGAACCCCACCCTGTCGCGTCGCAGCAGGGTGAGCCGCTTGTCGTCGAGGGCGCTGAGCTCCGTATCGCCGATGAACGCGGAACCGGAGCTGAGGGTGTCGAGGCCGGCGGCGCAGTGCATGAGCGTGGACTTGCCGGAGCCCGAGGGCCCCATGATCGCGGTGAAGCGGCCGGCCGTGAAGTCGACGCTCACCCCGTCAAGGGCCCTCACCTCGGTGTCGCCGGCGCCGTACACCTTCACGGCGTCGACGACCCGGGCGGCGGTGGCGGTCAGGGTCGCGGTGCTCATGCCGCACCGCCCTTGCGGCCTTCGCGGAGCCCGAACTCCTCGTTCAGGACGGTCAGCCGCCGCCAGTACTCGTCCTCGTCGATCTCACCGGTCGCGAAGCGGTGGCCGAGCACGCTGATCGGGCTCTGCGCGTCGGGGCGCTCACGCCACGAGCCCCGCGGTCCGCGTCCGCGCCAGACGGTGCGGCGAAGGAGCGTGATCCCGCCGATCACGACGGCCGCCCAGATCAGCGGGAAGAGCAGAATCCACGGGCCGGGCCCGCCGTCGCCGAAGTGCGCCAGGGTCTGCATCCGAACCATCTCCTCGATGAGGTCTCATTGCTTCTCGATGCTTTGAGACTCGCTCGTGGACGGGGTCCGGGTCGTCGTACGGGCAGCGGCTGTCCGGCTGCTCCCCCGGGAGTACGCGGGGGCCCGAGCTGAGGCGGGAGCGCAGCTTCCGGTGGTCGCCCGGCTGGTGGGGGCCTGCGTCCATCCGCCTGCCATGGGAGTACGGCGTGCGGAGTCCTGCCTGCGTTGCCCGCTCACCGTGCAGGTCGACGGACGCGCGCGAGCCGCCCCGAGGGGCTGCCCACCTGGACAGCACCCGGAGCGGCTCGTTGTCCCCTGCCGCAGCTCAGACCGGGAGAGTGCGGATCACTCTGTTGCGCCGAAGATCGCGGGATTCGATGGTGAGCTTGCCGTCGGTGCCCTTCAGGACGCGCAGGCCCTGCGACTCGGCGCCGCTGATGGCCTTCTCGCCACCGTTGCCGTCGGGACCGTAAAGGGTCTGGATGAAGCCGGTGTTGACCACGGTGAAGCCGGCCGGGTCACCGCCCTCGACGATCTTGCGGGCGGCCCAGTCGCTGCGGGCGAGGTCCCAGTGGGTGTGGCCGGAGAAGAAGATGACGTTGGGGTGCCGGCCGAGGATGGTCAGCAGGTCGGTCTCGTCCACGAAGTCCTGGTCGTAGAAGCCCGCCTTGTCGTCTCCGATGGTGCCGGACACGGTGCCCGGCAGGACGTGGTGGCTGAAGATGAGGACGTAGGGCTCGGCGGAGAGCTCGTTCAGGGTGGAGTCCAGCCAGCTCAGCTGGGATGCCCCGAGCGTCACGAACGGCGGGCTCGTGCCGTTGACGGCTGGTGCGGTGGTGCCGATGAAGAGCAGCGGCAGCCCGGCCGCGGTCATCCGGAAGTACACATCGGGCATGCCGGTGTAGTCCAGGAACCGCTTGACCTGGGTGTCGAACGGGTCGGAGTTGTACTGCTCGTGGTTGCCCAGCGCGGCCAGTACCCGCTCGGGGTGGGGGTGGCCGGCAAGGGTGCCGTAGAGATCCTCGTACTGCTGCACGGTGCCCTGCGCCACCAGGTCGCCGGCGATGACCAGCGCCTCCGATGCGCCGAGGCCGGACAGGGTGTCCAATGCCTTGCCGAAGTCGGCGAGATCGCCCTGGATGTCGCTGATGACGTCCAGGGCGGCAGCGGGCGCCTGCGGCTTCCTGGCGGCGGCGGCCTCGGCGGCGGTCAGTCCACCCAGCGGCACGGTGGCCAGCGTGAGCCCACCCGCCGTGAGGAGCGTTCTCCGAGTGAGGGGAGTCATGGGGCGCAACGTAACGGGCGTGACCCTTGCGGTCCTTGGACAGGTGGTGCGGGATCTTGGACATTCCTGACCCGTGGCCCGGCCGGGATTCACCCGGCAACCCCCTTGGCTCGCAAGGGCGTTGCTCCTACGCCGACTCGCGCACCACAAGACGCGGTGTGAAGAGCACGTTCGGCTCCGGAACATCGTCTTGCCGCAGCCGGGCAAGCAGCAGGAGCGCTGCCTCGCGGCCCATGTCTTCGAGGGGCTGGTGGATCGAGGTGAGCGGAGGGTCGGCGGCCGCGGCGACCCAGGTGTCGTCGAAGCCCACGACGGCGACGTCGTCCGGTACGGTCCGTCCGGACTCCCGCAGTACGTCCACTGCGGCGGCGGCCATGAGGTCGTTCGCCGCGAACAGCGCGTCGAACTGCTCGCCGCCCGCGAGGAGTTGCCGCACGGCCTCCTCGCCGGAGACGCGCGAGAAGTCGCCCTGCGCGACCGGCCCGTGTGCCAGCCCTGCCTCGTCGAGCACGGCGCGAAAGCCGTGCCAGCGGTCGATGCTGGCGCGGATGCTGAGCGGTCCGGTGATGACGGCGATGCGACGACGGCCGCGTTCGATCAGGTGGTGCGCGGCGAGGCGCCCGCCGGCCGCGTTGTCGACATCGACGCCGTAGGCCGGTGTGTAGCCGGCGGGCGCCCCCACCAGCACGGTGGGTACGGCGCTCGCGTCGAGCCGCCCGAGCAGCGGATCACCCTCGTGCAGCGAACTGAGCAGCACGCCGTCGACGTGGCGCGCGCTGAGGAATGCGGTGAGCTGGGCGTGTTCCTGCCGGGACTGGGCGATGGCGAGAAGGAGCTGGATGCCTTCGGCGGCGAGGGCCGCGGACGCGCCGCGTACGAGGGGCGAGTAGAACGGGTCCTCCCAGAACCCGCGGTCGTCGGTCACCGCCGCGACGAAGGCCACGGTGTCCGTGCGCTGGCGCACCAGTGCGCGGGCGGCCGAGTTGGGGACGTAGCCGAGTTCCTCGACGGCGCGCAGGACGGCTGCGCGGGACTCCGGGCTGACGTGCCCGGACCCGTTGATCACCCGCGAAGCCGTACCCCGCCCGACCCTTGCCCGTGCCGCGACCGCCTCGAGCGTCGGCCTGTGCTCCTTCATCCGCCGGTCACCTCCTCCGGGCCGCTCCACCAGCCACTGTTGATCTCAAGCTAATCCGTACGGTGCTCCGAGGACGCCCCCTCCCGGAAAGAGGGCCGAGCGGACTTGGTTCAGTCGGCGGGCGGTGGGTCCACGCGATAGCCGGGGACCGATGGCCAGCGCACCGTCAGGACGACCGATTCCTCCTCCGCGTACCAGGAGTGGTCGACGCCCTTGCCCCACAGGATGTACTCGCCCTGCTCGGCGAGGACCACGTCGCGGCCGGGGAATTGCATTCGGAAGCGGCCGCTGATCAGGACCAGGAGTGCCGTGCGGATCTCTCCGGTGGCCCATTGCGCACGTCGGTCACCCGCTGGATGGACGCCCCATTTGATCTCCAGCTCGGCGCAGTGTCGGGGGTCGGCCGGGTCCTTGAAGTGGCCGAGGAGCCAGCCGCGGTCGAGCGCGGCGTCGCGGTCGGCCCGGCCCACGTGCACGCCGTCCACGACCTCGTGGAACGCTGCATCGCCGCCCAACGCCTCGTCGTCGCTCATGCGAGGACCCCCATCGGGTCGTCGAGTACGGGTTGCCAGGCCAACTCGGCCGCTCCGACCAGGGAGTTGTGGTCGAGCGTGCAGGCCAGGATGGGGACTCCCCCGCTGCGGCCCCACAGGCTGCGGTCGGCAACCACGGCGCGCAGTCGGTCGGGGTCGGCGTCCAGGAGGGCGCGGTGGAGGCCGCCGAGGATGATGCGGTCGGGGTTGAGGATGTTGACCAGGCCCGCGAGGCCAAGGCCCAGGCGGTCGATCATCTCCTCTGCCGCCATGCGCACCTGCGGCGCGGCATACGAGCCGCGCAGCAGATCGGTGGACTGCTGAAGGAGCGACACCTCGGGGCCGGGCTCGCGGCCCGCCGCCATGAGGAAGGCGAGCGGGTCGGCCTCGACGTCCAGACAGCCGCGGCTGCCGCAGTGGCAGGGCCGGCCCTCGGGGTTGACGGTGAGGTGGCCCACTTCGAGAGCGAGGCCCGAACTGCCCGTGTGCAGCCGTCCGTCGAGCACCAGCGCGCCGCCGACCCCGCGGTGGCCGGTGGCGACGCACAGCAGGTGCGCGGCGCCGCGGCCCGCGCCGTGGCGGTGTTCGGCGAGCGCGGCGAGGTTGACGTCGTTGCCGGTGAAGGCCTGCACGTCCAGGCCCGCGGCCTCGATGCGTTCGGCGAAGATGCGGCGTACGGGCGCGCCGACCGGCCAGGCCAGGTGCAGCGGATTGAGGGCGAGTCCCTCGGGGTCCTCGACGGCGGAAGGGACGGCCAGACCGGCACCCGCGCATCTGCGGCCGGAGGCTTCCAGCAGTTCGGCTCCGGCGTCCACCACCGCGCCGATCACCTGTACGGGATCGGCGTCGACGCTCTCGCAGCCGGGCGTCGTCGCGACGATCCGCCCGCCGAGCCCGACGAGGGCGGCGCGGTATCCGTCGGCGTGCACCTGCGCGGCGAGTACGACGGGGCCGTCCTCGGCGACGGTGAGCCGGTGCGAGGGCCGGCCCTGCGATCCGCCGGCCGCACCGGGCTCGACGGTGATCAGCCCGAGCGCTTCGAGTTCCGCGGCGACCACTCCGGCGGTGGCCCGGGTGACGCCCAGTTCGGCGGTGAGCACGGAACGGGTCGGGGCACGCCCCGTGTGCACCAACTCCAACGCGGGGCCGAGCGCTCCGCGCCCTCGGTCCAGCCGGGAACGCGCGGATCCTGACCGCACTTCACTGGGCGCCGCCTTGCCGTTCATGGCGCCGAGTCTCCCATGATCCGCCGGGGGCTCAGCGGCAGGTTCCCTCACGTTCTCGCTCAGCGTTCGAGTTCCCTGACCCTCAAGGTGAGGTCGAGACTCTGGCGGAGGGAGCCTCGGGAGACCGGCCGGTGATCATGACAGCAGGTCCCTCATCACGGTTGTCGGAAGAGCCGGATTGGCCGCGGCGTGAGCGCCCAGTTCGGCGTCGTCCAGGAGCGCCATCAGGCTGGGCGCGGGCAGCCGTGGATGTGCGGCAGCTCCGGCTCGGACGGCTGCGTCCGGGTCGTGGGTGAGCCGCTCGGCCGCGTCGGGCGCCAAGTCGGGGTCCAGGAGGGCGAGGTGGCGCTCGGCAGGCGTGTCGGCCGTCGCGAAGCGTCTGCCGAGGTCTGCGGTCGGGAAGTTCGGGTGCTCGGTGAGCAGGTCGCGGTGGTGGTCGGGGCCGGGGTGGGACAGGTAGCAGTCGAGGAGCAGGTCGGACGGGGCTGCCGGGTGGTGGTGGGCGAGCCGGAGTCGTACGCCTGCGTCGTCGTCCCGCGCGAGCAGGGTGACCAGTTCGGTGGGCAGGGCGGGGTCGGTGGCCGCCCGGCGGCGGAGCAGGGGGTGGCGCGAACGGGCGTGGGCCGCGGAGACGGCCGGGTCGGCGGGTGCGGAGGCATGGGGCTCCCACGGGACGCCCGTGTGCCGGTCGGGCTCCACGACGTAGTCGATCGCTGCCCGTTCGTCCTCGCTCAGTTCGGGCCGCAGGGAGACTTCGGTGCGCACCTGCGGGTCGGGGTCGCGCGCGAGGACCCGCACCAGGGCGGGTGGAAGGTCGTCGCGGCAGGCCAGTTGCCGGCGTACGTCGGGGTCGGGGTGCTCCATGAGCGAGGCGACCACGTCCGGCGGGGTGCTGTAGTTGTGCGCCAGGGTCCAGGCGGCGTCGCGATCGGGATCGTTCATCATCCAGTCGACGACTGTTCTGGGCAGACGGCAGTTCACCAGGAGGTGCGTGGTCCAGTGGTTGCGCGGCGGAGGCAGCGTGCCGAGCTCGCGTTCCGTCACCGCCTCGTCGTCCTCGTCACGCCGGCGTCGGACCGTGTTCTGAGCGGCCGCGCGAAGATCGGGGTCCGGGTCGTCGAGCAGCGCCGCCTGCTCCGCCTCGGTCAGCGAGCCCCACACGTTCAGGGCGTACCGGCGGACGGCGGCCAGGGGGTGCCGAGCAAAGGAGAGCTGGACACGAAACGGGATCTGGCGCGAGGAGAACAGCTCGGACAGACAGTCGTTGTCATACGTCGTGAGCATCCGGTCGATCACCCGGTCGGGCAGGGGCCGCACCGGCCGGTTCCGGTCCGGGCGGCCCGCGAGCCACGCCTGGACGATCCACTCGGGATCGTCCACGAGCAGCCCGCGCACCTCCGGTTCCACGTACGGATTGCGGGCCAGTGCCTTGCGGACGCGGACGTCCGGGTGCGCGACGATCGCAGCCGCCACTTCCTCGGGGAACGAGGCGCGCCGGCCGGCAAGGGCGGACCAGGTGTCCTCGTGCTCAGGCGCCAGCAGCTTCAGCAGCACCTGCGCCGGCGCGGCCGGATTGACGGCCAGTCCACTCAAGCGCGCGTCGTTCACCGACACCCTCCCCCGTCAGTCCGTCCACTCCAGGCCGCTCACCCGCAAGGTGATGTTGAGCCGCCCCACAAGCCCCAGTTCAGCGGGGGCGGTTCCCCCGTGCACCCGCGGCACCCCGTGATAGTTCAGCCGTGACTTCCCGCCGAACACGAACGCGTCTCCACTGCGCAGCTCCACGTCCGTATAAGGCTTGGCCCGTGTCTCGCCGTTCCCGAACCGGAAGACGCAGGTGTCGCCGAGGCTGAGCGACACTACTGGATCAAGGGATTTCTCGTCCTGGTCGCGGTGCATGCCCATGCGGGCGTCCGCGTCGTAGAAGTTGATCAGGGCGATGTCGTACGGGGCGTCGGCGAACTCCTCGCCTACGGCCGCTGCCGCCGTGCGTCGGCCCAACTCCACGAGCGCTTCGGGCATCGGCTTGACCGGTGCGCCGTCGCCGTCCACCGCGGTGCGCGCATAGCCGTACGGAAACCAGTGCCAGCCCAGGCCGAACTGACGGACGGACATCCGGCCGCCGCCCGGGGTGGCGACCTCGCGGAGCCCGGCGGGCGGGCGGGCCCAGGCGCGGCACTGCGCCAGGAGCGTGCGCTGCTCGGCAAGGTCCAGCCAGTCCGGGAGGTGTACGGCGCCGGGTGCGATGGTGCGGCGCGGGCGCCGGAACAGCTCGTCCATGAGCCCGAGGCTACGACGACGCGCCGCCGCACCGATCGCCCAGGCCGCGAACGCCGTGGGCCTGACCGCCCTGGCCCACTTCGCCCGTGATCTCCAACCTCTCGGGGCGGAGCGCCGCGCCGCGTTCGAGGAGCTCCTCGCCGCTCAGCTCGCCCAGATCGAGACGGCGATCCACCGGAGCTGACGGGCCGCTCCTGAGCCCGCGGACCCCAGAGGCCGCAAACTCCTGGCCCACGGGGCCCGTTCTACTCGGCGCCGGCCGCGTTGCGCCGATGCGCCGCGATCTTCGCCCGGCTGGTCGCGAGGTGCTGGGCGGCCAGTTCGTCGACGCGCTGCACGTCCCGCGCCTCGATGGCCAGGTACAGCTCTTCGTGCTCATGCGCGAAGACATCGAGATCGTCGTGCTGGCCGAGCAGCCAGCGCAGCCTGCTCTGCAGGATCCCGTCGAGCTCGCTGAGCAGTGCGTTGTCGGCGAGTTCGGTGACGGTCTGATGGAAGTCGGCGGCCTTGCGGCGGGCGGCGCCGCCGTCGCCCCTCTCCGACGCGGCCTGCTGCTCGTCCAGATCGGCGCGGAGTTTGGCCAGGCCGGCGCGGGTTCGGCGCTCGGCGGCGAGGCGGAATGCCAAGGTCTCCAGAGCGGAGCGCACCTCGTTGAGGTCGGAGACATCGGACTGGCTGAACTCGCGCACCACGGCCCAGGTCCGGGGCCGCGGCGTGACCAGGCCTTCGCTGACGAGACTGCGCAGCGCATCACGTACGGGCAGCCGGCTGACGCCCAGCTCGGCGGCGATCTCACGCTCGACCAGCTTGCTGCCGGGAGCGCGCGTACCGTCGATGATCTCGTCGCGCAGGGTGTTCATGACCCGCTCCGACTCGGGGGTGAATTCCTCAGCCGTTGCCATGCCGCCATTTTCGCATCCGAGATCGTCCGTGCGGCGCTCTGCGGGCATGTGGGTGGCCACAATTTGTATACCGAGTTACTTATCGGCAAGCACGAAGGACCTGTGAATTCCGGCGAATCCCCATATCAGAGGCCAGCAAGGCCGCCGAATATTTGGTATCCCAAGTGTTAGGGTCCGGGAGTCGCCCTACCCACAGGAGGCTCCTCGTGCACACCCGCTGGCGTGCCGCCCATGTGCTCGCGTACCAGAACGGGCAGCATGCGCTGCTGCGCGACGGTGAGGTGGTGTGGCAGGACGACACCATCGCCCATGTGGGCCGCGGTTGGGAAGGGCCCGTGGATGAGGACGTGGACCTCGGCGACCGCCTGGTCATGCCGGGCCTGATCGACCTGGACGCCCTCACCGACATCGACCATCTGATCCTCGACTCGTGGCACTCCCCCGAGACCGGGCCCGGCCTTCAGTGGTCCCAGACGTACGCCCGCACGAGCCGTGATGTCTTCACACGTGCCGAGCGCGCCGTGATCCGCGAGTACGCGCTGGTCCAGCTCGCGTTGCACGGCGTCACCACGTACATGCCGATCGCGTCCGAGGTGCACAGCTCCTGGGCGGAGAGCTTCGACGAGTTCGCGGACATGGCCGAGACCTCGCGGCGGATCGGACTGCGCGGCTATCTCGGGCCCAGCTACCGCTCCGCGGTCAATGTCGTCGATGCCGACGGCCGGCGCGATCTCCACTTCGACGAGGAGCGCGGACGCGCCGGCCTGCGGGACGCCGAGCGGTTCCTCGACCACGTCGAGCAGCTGGCCGACCCGCTGGTGCGCTCGGCCCTGCTGCCCTGCCGTATCGAGACGATGACCCCCGAGCTGTTGCGCGCCACCGCCGCGCTCGCGCGCAGCCGCTCGGTCCCGGTCCGGCTGCACTGCCTCCAGGGCACCGTCGAGCGGGAACTCGTGCAGCGCCTGTACGGATGCACCCCGCTCGAACTCATCGAGCGGACCGGCCTGTTCGACGCGCATCTGCTCATCCCGCACGGCATCGTCATCGACCTCCACCCCTCCGTACACGGCGAGGACAATGGCGATCTGGACACCCTCGTCCGGGCCGGCGTGTCCGTCATCCACTGTCCGCAGACCTCGCTGCGCTACGGCGATGTCCTGCATTCCTTCGGCGAGTACCGCCGCGCCGGGCTCAATCTCTGCCTCGGCACCGACTCCTTCCCGCCGGACCTGATCCGCGGCATGGACCTCGGCGTGCACCTCGCCAAGGTGGTCGACGGCCGCGCCGACGCCGCACCCGCCGAGGCCTATGTCGAGGCCGCGACGCTCGGCGGCGCCCGCGCGCTCGGCCGAGACGACCTGGGGCGGATCGCCCCGGGCGCCCGCGCCGATCTGGTGGCCTTCCGCCTCGACGACATCCGCGACGGTGTGCTCGACGACCCGGTGCGCACCTTGCTGCTCAACGGCACCGCCCGCAATGCCACCCACTCCGTGGTCGACGGCCGACCGGTCCTCGTCGACGGGTCGCTGCCCGGCGTCGACACAGGGGCGCTGCGCGTTCAGGCACAGGAACTCTTCGCCAAGATGCGGGCCGCGTACGGCGAACGGGACTTCAAGGGGCGCGACGCCGACGAGCTTTTCCCGGCCACGTTCCCGCCCTTCGTGGACGAGACGCGCTGATCCGCCTTCGTGGAAGGGATGCGCTCCTTCATGGACGAGACGCGCTGAACCACCCCGCACAGGCACCACCCCCCGACCTCAGCGAGGAGCCACCACGCATGCTCATCAGGAACGTCCGCCCGTGGGGCGGCGAGGCCTCCGACATAGAGCTGAAGGACGGCAAGATCGCCGCCGTACTGCCGCACGACCCCGCGCGCGCCGAGGCCGGCGAGAGCGTCGACGGCCGCGGCCGGCTCGCCCTGCCGACCTTCTCGGACGTCCACTGCCACCTCGACTCCAACCGCATCGGACTGCCGTTCCGCCCGCACACGGGCAAGCCGGGCGTCTGGGGCATGACGATGAACGACCGCGAGCACTGGCGCGAGGACGGCCCGGTCGCCGACCGCACCACGCGGCTGCTCGGCCGGATGATCGAGCGGGGCACCACCCGCGTCCGCAGTTACGCGCAGATCGACGCGGACTGCGGTCTCGAGCGCTTCGAGGGTGTGCTCGCCGCGAAGGAGGCGCACAAGGACCGCGCCGACCTCGAGATCATCGCGTTCCCGCAGGCCGGTCTGCTCCTGGAGAAGGGGGTGCCGGAACTGATGGACCAGGCGCTCGCCTCGGGCGCCGCGGTGGTCGGCGGTATCGACCCCTGCACGCTCGACCGCGACCCGGTCAAGCACCTCGACATCGTCTTCGGGCTCGCGGAGAAGCACCAGGCGCCCGTCGACATCCATCTGCACGAGCCAGGCCACCTGGGTGTGTTCAGCACCGACCTGATCCTGGAGCGCACCCGCGCGCTCGGCATGCAGGGCAAGGTCACGCTCTCCCACGCGTACGAGCTGGGCACGGTCGACGAGGCCACCACGCGCCGTCTGATCGAGGAGTTCGCGGACCTCGACATCTCGATGGCGACGATCGCCCCGGCCCAGCAGCTCACCGCGCTGCCGCTCGTCGAGCTGACGAAGGCGGGCGTCCGCGTCGGTCTGGGCGAGGACGGTCAGCGGGACTTCTGGTCCCCGTACGGCAATGGCGACATGCTGGACCGCACTTGGCAGCTGGCGTTCACCAGCCGCTACCGCGCCGACGAACTGATCGAGCACGCCTGGGCGGTGGCCAGCCGCGGCGGTCACTCGATCCTCGATCCGTCGCTGCAGCGTCTCACCTCGACGGCCGACCGGCCGGGCGTGGACGCCGGTGACGCCGCCGATCTGATCCTCGTCGACGGCGACACCGTCTCGGCCGCCGTGATGGACCGCGGCTCGGACCGCACGGTGATCCACGCGGGCCGTGTCGTCGCGGACCGGCTCCAGCTCGTCTGAGCACCACCGAACAACGCCCCTGCCCCGGAACTGGCTTTTGGGGCAGGGGTTTTGCTCATACGGGGAGTAGGCGCCCTCGCCGCAGCGCACTCCAGCGTCAGCGTGGCAACGTCAATCCGCCCTCCCATGCCCCATATGCCCGGGGCGAATTGGAGCATTTCCGACTTCCGCATGGCGGGCGATCGTCACCCGCCCGAGCCTTTGGTATCCCATTTGCAGAGCGCGGGAATCCCCTTGTCCGAAACCGCCCACACCCCTACGCTGTGTTTTGTGCCGCTACTGAACAAACTAGGGTCCGGATCCACCACAACCACCAAGCCGCCGAGCGCCCTCACGCGCCTGCGCATCGTCCTGACCGTCTTCTTCGCTCTCGACGGATTCATCTTCGCGGGCTGGGTCGTCCGCATCCCGGCCATCAAGGAACAGACCGGCGCCTCGTCCAGCGCCCTCGGTCTCGCGCTGCTCGGCGTTTCGGTCGGCGCCGTCATCACGATGGTGTTCACGGGCCGTCTCTGCCGCCGCTACGGCAGCCACCCGGTCACAGTCGTCTGCGCGGTGCTGCTCTCGCTGAGCGTCGCACTGCCGCCGCTGACGCACTCGGCGGCGGCACTGGCCGCGGTGCTCGTCATCTTCGGCATCGCGTACGGGGGCATAAATGTCGCCTTCAACAGCGCGGCCGTCGACCTCGTGGCCGCGCTGCGGCGCCCCATCATGCCGAGCTTCCACGCTGCGTTCAGCCTCGGCGGCATGGTCGGCGCGGGAGTAGGCGGACTGATAGCCGGCTCCCTCTCCCCCACCCGCCACCTGCTCGGCCTCACCCTGATCGGCCTGGTCGTCACCGCCATCGCGGGACCCGCCCTCCTGCGGCTGTCACCCCCGGCGGCCCCAACTGATCAACCGGCCAAGGGAAACGCCCCGCACCGCCTCGACGCCCATACCCGCCGCCTCGTCCTGATCTTCGGCTTCATCGCCCTGTGCACCGCCTTCGGCGAAGGAGCCCTCGCCGACTGGGGCGCACTCCATCTCGAACAGGACCTCAACGCCCACCCCGGCATGGCAGCCGCCGGCTACTCCCTCTTCGCCGGCGCCATGACGATCGGCCGCCTCAGCGGAACCACCCTCCTCGAACGCCTCGGCCAGACCCGGGTCATCGTCGCGGGCGGGGCCACCGCCGCTGCCGGCATGCTCCTCGGCGCCCTCGCCCCCACCGTCTGGTTGGCGTTGGTCGGCTTCGCCATCACCGGCCTCGGACTCGCCAACATCTTCCCCGTCGCCGTCGAACGCGCCGGCGCCCTCGCCGGCCCCAGCGGCGTCGCCACCGCCTCCACCCTCGGCTACGGCGGCATGCTCCTCGGCCCACCCGCGATCGGGTTCATGGCGGACTGGTTCACGCTGCCGATCGCGCTGACCAGCGTCGCCGCACTCGCAGGTGTCGCCGCGCTGATCGGGTACACGACTCGGCGGTGAATGCACGGAAAGCAACAACGTCTGAGGCTTATCCCGTACGTGGTCTCCGAGCCGCCTCGGGCGTGGTGGACGCGCATGGAGTTACGGCGCGGCCTGGGTCCCGGGTAGCAGGGCACCGGAGCCGTCGCACGCGTGGTGACTCCTCTGTCGGTGCCTGTCTTGAGGGCGACACGCTGCTCTCACTGCGATGCGCGAGGGATGCCCATACCTGGCAGGAAGCCGCAGGCATGGCTTGCCGACTCCCGGATGCGCCGGGCACGTAGCCGTTCGACTATGGGTGAAACCGTGGGCCCGTTCATGGAGAGGTGTGTCGTGAGTACCGACGCCTCCGCACGCAGGCCTCCGTTGTCCGGCGACGTCCAGGACGTTCTGGCCGATCCGCTGCGGCTGGCCGAGGAGTACGCGCTGCTGCGCGACGTGGTTGAGGGTACTGAGGCGGCGGTGTCGATCCTCGACACTCAGCTGCGCTATCGGTACGTGAATCCGCAGATGGCGCGCATGAGCGGGCTTCCCGCCGACGCCCACCTGGGCCGACCGCTGAGCGCCGTGCTGCCGGGGGTGAAGCGGTCGGACGAGGTGTTGCGCAAGGTGCTGGCCGACGGCACGCCGCGGCAACTGGTGGTGAGTGGACGGACCTGGGCGGACTCGCCGTACGACCGCCGTGTGTGGCGTGCCACCTATCACCGCTTGCAAGATCGGCAGGGACGCGTGCTCGGTCTGGTGGGGATCGCGCTGGAGGTCAGTGGACGGCGTCAGTATGTGGACGAGCTGGAGCGGGCCCATCGGCGTCTGGCCCTCCTCGACACGGCAGCCACGAAAATCGGCACCACCTCGGACGTGGTGACGACCTGCACGGAGCTCGCCAACTTCGTGGTGCCTGAGCTGGCGGACGCGGCCGGGGTCGAGCTGCGTCTTGACGAGTCGGATGTACGGTGGCGGGCACCTCAGGGCGTTCTGCGGCTGCGCCGTACGGCACTCGCCCTGCGGCCTGATCTCGTACCGCTCGCCCAGGCGGCGGCCAAGCCGGGCCAGCTGATCGACTACCAGCCCGGTGCAGCGATCCGGCAATGCCTGGAAACTGGCCGGTCCTGGTTGCGCAACAGGATCACACCACCCGAGTGGCGGGCGGTCGCAGCCCAGCCGGAGCTCGCGGACGGCTACATCGCCGCCGGCTACCACTCGGCATTGGTGGTGCCGCTGATCGCGGAAGGGCACGTGCTCGGCTCGCTGTCGCTGGCCAGGGCGAGCGGCTCGGCGCCGTTCTCCCGCGACGACGCGGTGGTGGCCAAGGAGCTGGCCGCCCGCGCCGCCCAGGGGTTGGCCCGGGCGATGCGCTTCAGCCGCGAACACACCATGGCCCTCGAACTGCAGCGATCCCTTCTCGCCGAGCCCTCCCGCGCACACCAGAACTTGGAGACCGCGGCGCGCTACCTACCGGCCGACGACCGCGCGCTGGTCGGCGGCGACTGGTACGACACCCTGTCCTTGAGCGGCGGTCGCACCCTACTCGTGATCGGTGACGTGATGGGACACGGCGTGGAGGCGGCCGTGGCGATGAGCCACTACCGCTCCACGCTGCGCGCCCTGGCCCAGGCCGGCCTGAAGCCCCACCAGGTGCTGCGGCACGCCGACCGCATGGTCGCCGAATCCGGCTTCGACCGGGTCGCCACCTGCCTGCTCGCCCTGGCCGACCCCCGCGACGGGAGCGTCACCTACGCCAGCGCGGGACATCTGCCGCCGCTCGCGCTCACCTTCGACCAGCGTGCCCGTCTGATCTCCGTGCCGGTCGGCCCGCCGCTGGGCACAGGGCTGGGCGGGTACGCCTCCTCGACCGTGTCTTGCCCCGCGGGCGGCGTCCTGCTCCTTTACACCGACGGACTGATCGAACATCGCGACGAGGACATTGACACCTCCCTGTACCGCCTCACCCGCCTGCGCCTTCCCACCACGGGCCCGCTGATGCGCATCATCGACAAGGCCCTCGAGTCCCTGACCCCTGAGGGCACTGACGACATCGCCCTGCTCGCCGCCCGGTTGGAATGCCCGGCCACGGCTTCGATCAGCCGCACCCACGGCGAGCTGTAGCCGCCGGCCCTCGCGAGACCCCACTGGTGCCCGGGGCCCGAACCGTGCAGGTGTTGCGGATTCCAGGACGTCGCGGTTCGTGCGCTCATCCTGCGGACTGGTCTTCCGGCATGGGCGATTGCCGGCCAGGTAAGCGCCGCACTGGGCGGTGGTGATCAGGTAGCAGACGAGTCCGAGGAAGGCTTCGCGGATGACCCGCCGTGCGGACACGGCCACCGGGGCCGTTGCCAGCTCATCGTGTCAGGCGATCTCAAGTCGCCGCCCGCTCCAGGAGAGTGACGTTCCCTCACCAGCACACATTGCGAAGTCTTGAAGATCTGAGATTCAACGCCTTCACGCGTTAGCCGTCGAACTCTCTATCGCGCACTACGCAGTTGATGATTCATTGAATTGTCGCCACGGACCAGTTCCCCCCTGACGACACATTGACTGCCTTGCAGCGACGGAGAGGTTTGACGTGACGCGGAATGCCGTGATTTCCGGAATGGGTGGCTGCCTACCGTCGCGAGTCGTCGACAACGACCAACTCGCAACGGAATTGGGTGTCTCCGATGAGTGGATCCGCTCCCGTACAGGCATTTCCACCAGGCGTCGCGTCGAACCCGGAATGGGCACCGCCGATCTCGCGGTGTCCGCCGGGCTTGCCGCGCTCGAGTCCGCCGACGCACGTGAGGTGGGGATGGTCATCGTGGCCACGACGACCCCGGACCGCACATGTCCTTCCACTGCACCCGAAGTGGCTTGGCGCCTCGGGCTCGGCAACACACCGGCCGTCGATCTCAACGCGGCATGCTCGGGTTTCGTCTATGCCTTGACGATGGCTTCCGCCCAGATCAGGTCCGGCGAACAGGACAGCATTCTGGTCATTGGCGCCGATGCTTTCTCCACGATCGTCGACCCGCTCGACCGGAACACGGCGATCGTCTTCGGCGACGGCGCCGGGGCGGTGGTGGTCCGCCACGGCGACATGGACGAGCCCGGGGCCGTACTCGCCACGCACTTGGGGAGCGACGGCAGCGGGAGCGACTTCGCAGCCGTGGCGGCGGGCGGGTCACGCATGCCCCGGCCCGATGACACCATTCCCCGGCAGCTGCGCTACGTCGACCTCAACGGGCGCCAGATCTATCTGCAGGCGATCCGCCGCATGACCGCGTCCACCCTGGCCGTCCTGGAGCGTGTCGACTGGACCACGGACAAGCTGGAAGCACTCGTCGCCCACCAAGCGAACCAGCGCATCCTCGACGCGGTGGGAAAGAAGCTCGGACTGCCCGGACATCTACTCATCGGCAACATCCGCGAAGTCGGCAACACGGCGGCCGGTTCCGTGCCGCTCGCCATGACCGACGCGGCCTCCCGGGGCGCCGTCGACGCCGGCGCCCGCACGGTGCTGACCGCCTTCGGCGCGGGACTCACCTGGGGAGCGATCGCGCTCAGCTGGCCGGACCTTCGCCCCGTGGTGCACGCACCCCAGCTCCGGCACCCGTCCGAACAGAGCTGCCCCGCCGGGCATTCCTGACCCCGGCCCGCCCATATCCGCCTCGAAAAGGTAGTTCCAGCACCGAAGAGAGACGAGGAATGCCGTGAGTACCGTGATCTCCCAACTCACCGCCATGCTGACGGAAAGGCTCGGCATCGAGCCGTCGAAAGTGCAGTCCGACGCCACCTTCGAACAACTCGACCTGGACTCGCTCGCCGTAGTGGAACTCACGGAGATGCTGCAGGACGAATTCCAGGTGACTCTCTCCGACGACGACATCACCCACACCAATTCCCTGTCGGACGTCATCGCGCTCCTGCACAGCAGGGGTGTGCTCGCCTGAAGGAGAACCGTCGTGTCCGAACGATTCGAAGGAAAAGTAGCCCTGGTCACCGGCGGGGGTTCGGGAATCGGTGCTGCCTGTGTGCGGCAGCTTGCACGCGAGGGTGCCCATGTCGTGGCCCTGGACACGGACAAGGACGGCGCCCAGCGCGTAGCCGCGTACGACAAGGTTCGTATCCGCGCAGTCCATGCGGACGTCACTGACGCCGACGCCATGCGCCATGCGGTCGACGACCTGATGTCCGAGCACGGAAGGCTCGACATCGCGGTGAACAATGCCGGCGTGCTCGGCGGCCTCGCACCGGTCCACGAACTGGCGTACAACGCGTTCCAGCACGTCCTCGAAGTGAACCTCGGGGGCGTTTTCCACGGTATGCGGTACGAGATCCCGGCGATGCTCGCGTCCGGCGGCGGAGTCGTCGTCAACATGGCGTCGGTGGGGTCCGCCTCCGGATTCGCCGGCGCCTCCGCCTACTGCGCCGCAAAGCACGCGGTGTTGGGCCTCACCCGCAGTGCCGCTCTGGAGTACGCAGCGCACGGGGTGCGCGTCGTCGCGGTGGCGCCGGCCTTCGTCGACACGGCGATCGGTCACCGGCTGCCCCCGGAGCAGAGCGCGGCCCTGGCTCAGCAGTTGGTCTCGGCCCAGGGCATCCAACGACCGGGAACCGCCGAGGAAGTCGCCGAGCTCACATGCTTCCTGGCCTCGGACGCCGCGTCCTTCGTCACCGGCTCGTTCCACCCCGTAGACGCCGGGTATCTGGCGCACTGAGAAGGTGAGGCTGACTCATGGAAAGTCTGTCGACAGCCGTCCTCGCAGCCGCACCGGCGGACGAGTTGCTCCGCGCGGCCATCCCCGCCCAGTACACGGCGGCACACCTGCGCATCGAGGACACCAAGATCTTCGACGCCGTCGCGGACGGCGACGACAGGGACGTGAGCCGCTCGCTCCACGTCGGCGAGGTTCCTATGCCTCAACTGGCCCCGGACGAGGCCCTCGTGGCCGTGATGGCCAGTTCGATCAACTACAACACGGTGTGGTCGGCGACCTTCGAACCCCTGCCCACCTTCGACTTCCTGCGCCGTTACGCCCGGGAAGGGGCCTTCGCGCAACGCCACGACCAGCCCTTCCACGTCGTGGGCTCGGACGCGGCCGGTGTGGTGGTACGCACCGGCGCCGGCGTCACCCGCTGGCGCTGCGGCGACCACGTCATCATCTCGCCCGTCCAGGTGGACGATCACGAACCCATGACCCACGCGGACAGCATGCTCGGCGCGCGCCAGCGGGCCTGGGGATACGAGACGAACTACGGCGGCCTCGCCCAGTACGCCGTCGTCAAGGCCAGCCAGCTGCTGACCAAGCCAGGGCATCTGACCTGGGAGGAGTCGGCGGTCACCATGCTCACTGCGGCGACCGCGTACCGCATGCTCATCGGCAGCAAAGGGGCACGGATCAAACTCGGTGACATCGTGCTGATCTGGGGTGCCACCGGCGGCCTTGGCGCATACGCCGTGCAGTTGGTGAAGAACGCGGGCGGCATCCCTGTGGGGGTGGTGGGTTCCCGGGACAAGGAGAAGGCCGCGCGTGCCCTCGGCTGCGACGTGGTCATCAACCGCCATGACATCGGGCTCACCGGCGCCCGCACCACCCAGGAGGCCGTCGAGCAGGGCAAGCGTCTGGGCAGCGCGGTCCGCGAACAGGTCGGCGAGGACCCGCACGTCGCGTTCGACTACGTCGGCAAGGAGACGTTCGGGCTGTCCGTCTTCGCCGTACGCCGCGGTGGGACCGTGGTGACCTGCGGGTCGAGCACCGGCTACGAGCACCTCTACGACAACCGCTATCTGTGGATGAACTCCAAGCGGATCATCGGCAGCCACGGCGCCAACCTCCAGGAACACGCCGAGTGCAGCCGCCTGTTCAGCCTCGGAAAGATCATGCCGGCCCTCTCCGCAGTCTTCCCGCTGGCCGACGTCGCCAAGGCTGCCCGGCTGGTGCAGACGAACCGGCACACCGGCAAGGTCGGCGTGCTGTGCCTCGCCCCGCAGGAAGGACTCGGCGTCACCGACCCGGAGCTGCGCGCGCGGATCGGGGAGGCACGCCTCAATCCCCTGCGAACCGTCTAGGGATCCGGCGCCACACGGGAGATGCCCCTCGTACCCGCATTCACCGTCCAGGAAGGCACGTTCATGCCCACGCGACCGATCGGCATCCTCGGCACCGGTTCCTACGTCCCTCGGTCGAATATCACCAACGCTGAACTGGCGGCGCGCGTAGGCGTCGACGAGGAGTGGATCCACCGGCAGACCCGCATCACGGGGCGCCGCTACGCCGCGGACGACGAGGCGACCTCCGATCTCGCGACGCACGCTGCCCGCACGGCACTTGACCGGGCCGGCATCGACGCCGGCCGACTCGACCACCTCATCGTGGCAACGTCCACACCCGACTCACCCCAGCCGCCCACAGCTCACCGCGTCCAGCACGCGTTGGGAGCGCAGGGCGCGGCCTGCTTCGACATCAACGCAGCCTGCAGCGGCTTCGTCTACGGTCTCGCGCTGGCCCGGAGTCTCGTCGCACAGCGCCGGGACAGCCGCATCCTGGTCGTCGCGGCGGATGTCTGCTCGCGCTTCCTCGACTTCAGCGACCGGCGGACCGCCGTCCTGATGGGGGACGGAGCTGGCGCGGTCGTGGTGGGTCCCGTAGAGGAGGGGCACGGTTTCCTGGACTTCGAGCTGGCCGGCCGCGGCCACGCCGCCAGGCTGATCAGGGTGGACGCCGGCGGCAGCAGGCTGCCGGCCTCGGCCCGGACGGTCGAGGCCGGGGCGCACTTTCTGCGCATGGACGGCCGTGGTGTCGTCGAGTTCCTGCTGCGGGAATTCCCCCCCTTCATCGACGCGTTGCTACGCCGCGCCGGTGTCACGGCCGATCAGGTAGACCACTTCGTTCCGCATCAGCCCAACGGAGTGCTTCTGAGCAGGCTCGTGGAACGCGCCGGGCTGACCAAGGCACGCACCCACCGCACCGTGGAGGAGTACGGCAACACCGGTGCTGCCTCCGTACCGCTGACGCTCGACATCGCCCACCGCACCCGGGAGTTGCGCCACGGCGATCTGGTACTGCTCGCCGGCTTCGGCAGCGGCATGTCGCTTGGCGCATCGCTGATGCGCTGGACGGAGGTCTCATGAACACGCATGTCCCCGACGACGCATCCATCAGCCGCGTAGGTGTGGTGGGCTGCGGAATCATGGGTGCGGGAATCGCCGAGGTCTGCGCGCGGTCCGGACTGCACGTGCGGATCGTCGTCTCCCGGCCCAGTGCACTGGGGCGCGCCGCCGGACAGCTGCACGCCTCGCTGGACCGGGCCGTGGCGAAGGGGCGGATCTCGGAGGCCGAACGGGAGCGCGCCGTCGGTGCTGCAGAGTTCACGGCCGACCTGGCGGACCTCGCGGACCGGCAGTTCATCGTGGAGGCCGTGCCCGAGGACGCGTCCGTCAAAGCGGGGGTCTTCCGTACCCTGGACAGCCTGCTCGGCGATTCCCCGGCCATTCTTGCCTCCACCACGTCCTCGCTGCCCATCGGCCGGATCGCCGAAGCCACGTCCCGCCCCGGGCGGGTGCTCGGCACGCACTTCTTCAGTCCGGTCCCGGTGGCACCGCTCGTCGAGTTGGTGGGAACACGGTTCACGGAGCCTGCGCTCCTGGACCGGACCGAGTCCCTGCTGACGGTAACGCTGGGCAAGGAGGTCATCCGGGCCGGGGACCGCAGCTGCTTCGTGGTGAACGCTCTGCTGGTGCCGTATGTCATCTCTGCCATCCGCATGGTCGAGTCCGGATTCGCCCGCGTCGAGGACGTGGACCGCGGCATGGTCCTTGGGTGCGGCCATCCCATGGGGCCCTTACGGCTCGCGGATCTGGTCGGACTCGACACCGTCGCCGCCACCGCGCGTTCGCTGTGCGAGGACTCGGGGGAATCCCTGCACGCACCTCCGGCACTGCTCGAGCGCATGGTCGAAGAGGGACGGCTGGGGCGCAAAACCGGCACGGGCTTCTACGAGGACTACCGGTCGGGCGTCACCGATCGCGCATCTGGACACTGAAGTTCGCCGGCCCGGCGCAGGCGACCGCCAGCACGTACGGGCCATAGCGCAGGTCCCGTACTCGGTGCACGGCGCCGCTGCGACCGACGGCGAAATGAAGCCGTCCGTTCCCGCCGACCGGTACCGGCCAGTCCCGCGGGTCGGCCCACAGCCCGGCTCCCACCGCCTTGAGCACCGCCTCTTTACGTACCCACCAGGGCACGAGCGCTTCGGCGCCGCACCGCGCGGCCTCCCGGCGCTCGTCCAAGGTCATGAACCGTCCGAACGCGTCCGGGTCCGGCTGCTGAGCGGCCGGTTCGGCGTCCACACCCAGCTCCCGCGGACCGCCGACAGCTACGGCCAGCAGTCCGGGGCAGTGCGTGAGCGAGAAGCGCAGGCCGGGGCCGGCCGGCGCTTGGACGTACGGTTTTCCCCTACTGGTGCGCGCCAGGACGAGTTCGTCCCGGCTGCACCCCAACTGCGCGGCCAGCAGGGCCCGTACGAGATCCTGGTGTCGGCGGCGCGGCACGTACGGACGCAGATGCAGTACGACTCGGTCCTCAGTCACCGACGGTCGCACCCTGCACCGTCGCCTCGGGCCGGTGTACGGGGTCCGGCGGCAAGGAGCAGCCGACCGTGCCGCGGCCCAGCAAGTCGCCGTGCTGGTTGCGGAGGGTGAAGTCCGCGTTGAGCAGGACACCCAGCTGTCCGCCTGACTGGACGTCGGTGATCTCGATCCTGGTCTCCACCACGTCACCGGCGTACGCGGGGGCCATGAGCTCGACAGTGATCCGGTGGCCCAGGGCGCTGCGGCCGCCGAGCATGGACAGCGCGGCCAGCAGATAGGCGCCGTGCGCGACGGGGCGTTCCACCGCAGGTGACACATGGTGGGCCGCGAGATCCGCGGTGAGTTCGCCGAAGGCGCGGATCATCGAGGCGCTGATGCGGCGGCGCACCACATGGACATCGCCCACGCGCGGCCCGGTCACCGCGCGCCCCCGGACGCGCGCGTGTAGAGCCGCAGCCCGCGCACTTCCGCCAGGACTGTGCCGTCGGGCGCAATGGCCCGTTGCAGGCGATCCGTCGCTCCGCCGGTTGCGGCCGGCCGATGGTGCAGTGTCACTCCCGAGCCGAACAGGCCGGCCAGGGCGAGGTCGTTCGCCTGCGTGTACAGGGTGAGTTCGCTCAGGCCGACCGGCATGGGCGGTTCGTGGGCGAGATGGTGCTCACCGTTCAGCTGCCCGGTGCGGAACATGGCGTCCAGGAGCACGGCGGGAGTCCGGAACTTTGAGAAGGCCGGGTGGTCCGGTGCGATGGTGCACCGCCAGAGCGCCGTCCCTCCGCGGTGGTGTGCACGCAGTCGACGCAGCGAGTCGAAAGTACCGCTGAGCAGATGCGGTCGGTTGGGGCGGCAGTAGACGTCGGGGAGTTCCGGTGCGTCGGACGAGGGCTCCGGGAGGTCGTCGGCGTAGGGACGTTGGCCGATGAACGAGGACAGCCGAACCTGGGCGGACATATGGATCCGGTCGGCCTGGATGACCTTGCCGTCGGGCAGCGTCACATCGCTCAGGAGGCGCACAAAGACCGTGGCCCCCGCGTCGTCGCAGTGCAGGACTTCGGCGTCTGCCTTGAGCGTCAGGGGCGGTCGCCCCGTGTCAGGGAGGCGTACGAACGCCTCGAACTCCACCTGGGCGAAGGACTGCGGCAGGAAGCGCGGCACCAGTGCGGTCGCGGCCTCGGCTGCCAGCTCCAGCATCAACGTGCCGGGCATCGTGGGCCGTCCGTCCACCCGGTGCTCCGAGAGGAAGCCGTCCCGGTCCCTGTCCAATGGCACCCGCCAGCGAGCGCGCTCGGCACTCCGCTCGACGGTTTCCCGAAGGTAGAACGCCTCCACAGCTCTGGGCGGTTGCTTCGGTACGGATGTCGGGTGCGCTGCAGCCAGTCGAAGCGCCGGCAGGTGCCGGTCCTGCTCGGGTGCGATGACAGCATCCCCGGCGTCGGAGGCAGTGGCGCGCAGGATTCTGACGGCGCTGTCGGCTCCCAGGAATCCGGTGTGTGCTGCGGGCCGCGGCTCGGTCGGCGGCTGCCTCTTGCCCTGTGTCCTCTCAAGGCGACGCAGAACCGGGAGCTTCAGTCGTTGTGCGGTGGAGCGGCGGGTCAGGGCCAACGCGAACGCTCCTTCGCGCAGTCGCCGCCCCCGCGCGAGACCGAGCAGCGCGTCGCCGTGCTCCGCGTTGCCCGCCACCGCGAAGACCAGCGCGAACTCCACTCCCCCGGTGACGAGTTGCAGACGGGCCGCTTCGAGTGCGGCGAGCGCGGAGTCGGGTCCCGCCTCGAAACTGAGGGCGGGTCCGTGCAGGTCGTACTGCACGGCCACGCGCGAGGCCATGATGCAGCACAGCAGCCCGGTGTAGGTGTCGGAGATGCCGCGCGGCACCTGTCCACGCACTTCCTCGGCGAGCCGACGGGCGGTGAGCTGCCGGGTGCCCGGCAGCGGATCGTCACCCGTCCTGCGCCGGAAGTCGTCCATCGAGGCGCGCAGTGCATAGGCGACGCTGCCCGCGGTCGGCCCCATGTGACCAAGGAAGACGCCTGTCTCCGCGGCCAGTTGTCGCCAGGCTCCGCCGAGCTCGCGGTCGAGTCCGTGGGCGCTGTCGAGGATCATCAGGTGCGAGCGGTCAAGGGTGTCGAAGGTGGCCGGAGGGAGCCGGCACGCCGCGAAGGGCGGTGGCGGATACGGGGTGGGGAAGGCATCGGCCCATGTCTGTGCACCGGTGGACAGCCATCGCTCGACGGCTGCGCGGTGCGGAGCGCCGGGCAGGTGCGCGTACCAGGCGGTGACCACCACGTCGTCGGCGGATGGCACGGATGCGGTCGCTTCGCCGGCGTGTGCCGAACGGGCCTCAGGCGTCGTTTCAACAGCGAGCGGCCCATCGCTGATGACCGCACACCCGTTGACACCACCGAGACCGTAGGCGCACACGGCCGCGATACGCGGTGCGCTCTGCGTACGGCGCCGCCACGCCACGTCCTCGGTGGGGATGGCCAGCGCGCCACCGCGGAGCAGCGCCGGGTCGGTCACCTCGTCGAACTGCCGCTGTGCGGGGATGAGTTCATGTTCCATAGCGAGCAGGCCGTGGATGACGGAGGCGACGCCGGCCGTCCAGCCGGTGTGTCCGATGAGCGCCTTGTTGGAACTCACCTGCCAGCGCGCGCCGTCCACCAGTTCGCCGAGCATGCGCAGTTCGGCGGCGTCACCGGCCCGGGTGCCGGTGCCGTGGGCGATGATCCACTGCACGTTTGCGGGCACGATCCCGGCCTGCCGCAGGGCGCGCCGGACGGCAAGCTGCTGTCCCTTGGGGTTCGGTGTGACGATCGACGTGCCGGGCCCGTCCGTCGATGCGCCCGTGCCGAGCAGCACGCCGTGGATGCGGTCACCGTCTGCCACGGCCCGGTCGTAGCGTTTGAGCGTCAGCAGTCCGGCTCCCTCGCTGAACACGGTGCCGTCGGCGCCCTTGTCGAAGGGGCGGACACCGCCGGTACGGGGCGCGGCCCGCATCACGGAGCACAGCACATTGGTCAGTCGGTTCAGCACGAAGGTGCTGCCGCAAACGGCGATGTCGCACTCGCCCGACCTCAGGGCCCTGAGTCCGGCGTCCAGGGCCTGCAGGGAACCCGAACAGGCCCCTTGGAGCACCGAGATCTGGATGTCGTCGGGCAGGACCCCGGACGCTGCTGCTTCCACCTGACGCGGAGCGAGGTAGGAGGCGGGGGTTGCTCTTGCCTGCGGATAGTGGTCCTGCAGGCTGCGGCGCACCTCGTCGACCCTGCGCCCGTCCTCGCAGAGCAGCGTGGCCACCCTGTCGACGACCAAGGACTCCTCCAGGCGCTGGGAGGATTCCGCCGCCGCCCCCACGGCAAGCAGCCAGCGGTCCGCTTCCTCGCGCCCGATCCCTTCGGTCGCCTGCAGCAGACAGTGGCGCAGCCACCGTCCGGCCTCGGAGTCGAGGTCCGCCGGCGCACCGCGATCGATGTCCGCGTGCGGGCGAAACCCGGTGACGTACCCCATCTCCCGCCGGTAGACCCGGTCTTCGGCTGTCAGCTCGGGAGCGAAGAGTGTCTCCAGGTCCCACCGCTCATCCGGCGGGCCGAACTGTGGCTCGTCCTGGCACAACACCCGCCAGAACTCCTGGGGCGAACTGGCGCCCGGCACCACGAGCCCCATCCCGACGACGGCGACGGCTTCGCCGCGGTGCGCGCTCACTTTCCGGCCCCGGGAGCGGGGGCCGCGTGGGCCCGTACGAACTCCAGGATCTCGCCCATCGTCGGGTAGGCGGAGACGGCGAAACTGTCCGGCAGGTCGGCGAGTTCGAACCGGTTGAGCACCTTGCCCAGGATTTCGGTCTGCCGCATGGAGGTGATGCCGAGGTCGGCCTCCAGATCGGTTTCGGGCTCGAACGCCTCCGGCGGGTAGCCGAGCGCCTCGACGTACACCGCACGCAGCTCGTCGAAGGTGCAGGTCTCGCCGGGCGGAGCCGGTGCGGCGACGGGAATCTCGGGGGCAGGCAACGCGGTCTCCCGACGCTGCTGGGGAGGTACGCTGCGGCGCTCCGCGGGCTCCGTGCGGGCCGGAGCACCAGGTGTCAGGACGGTGGCGATGAGCGGGGTGAGCAGAGGGCGCGCGGCGCACTCGATGAACTCCTCCACTCCCGTGCTGTGCAGGAGCTGCAGGGCGGTACGCAGCCGCACCGGGCGGGAGATGTGGTCCGCGACGGCGCGCGCCAGGTCTTCGCCGTCCCGGTAGAAGCCGCCGCTGATCGGCGAGTACACGGGTTCGCGCAGCGGGCGCTGCGGCAGGCCTTTGATGTCATGCCAGAGGCGGTCGCTCACGTGCTGATAGGACGGATGGTGCGACGCGAACGGCGTGGCGATCCGGCTGGCCCGCAAGCCCAACTGCTGGGCCAGGTCATGAAGTTCACCGACCGCGGTGGCCGGGCCACAGACGACGGTCTGTGTCGCGGTGTTCTCCACCGCCACCGCGAGCGACGGGTTTCCGAGTGCCGCCAGGAGGTGCTCCGCGCGTTCCGCGTCCGCCTCCAGGACCACCGCTCCCGTGTCCTCACCCAGCAGATCGCACAGGAGCCGGGTGCGGTGCGCGACGATGCGGGCACCGGACACGACGTCATACGCGCCGCCCGCCACCAGCGCCATCACCTCGCCGAGGCTGAGCCCCAGGAGAATCCTTCGATGGCCTTCTGGCCGTTCGGGCAGAGCGCGGTAGGCGGCCAGCGCACCCGCGTAGATGGCCAGATGGAAGGCGATCGGATCCTCGCGCATCAGGGTCGGCAGATCACGCTCCCCGCGTTCGAGCAGCGGTCCGGTCACCGGTCCGCCGTCGAACTCCTGAGAGACCTCGTCGATGACGGACAGGAACCCGCGCACCGTGCCGTCCTTTTCGGCGAGGGAAGCAAGTGCCCCGGGCTGATAGGAGGCAGCCCCGGGAAAGGCGATCAACGTCGGTGAGTCACTCATGCCTGTCTCCGATCCGGCGGACCGAAATCCCCCAGTCTTTCCTGTCGGTACGCGAAGAACCGCGGTGTGTTCCGCACCGGCACCCGTCAGCCACGCCCCAGCACCGCCCCACCGTTGACCTGCAGGATCTGGCCGGTGACGTACGAGGCGTCGGGGGACGCGAGCCAGCGCACCGCCGAGGCGACCTCTTCGGGGCGGCCGGGCCTGCGCAGCAGCACCTGTTCGATGGCCTTGCCGCGTGCCGCGGCGCCCGCGCCGACCGCCGCGGCGTTCTCGGTGCCTTCGATGAAGCCGGGGGCGATGGTGTTGACGGTGACCCCCTTGCCGCCCAGTTCCGCGGCGAGGGAGTACATCCAGGTGTGCAGGGCCGCTTTGGCCGAGGCGTACGGAGCGTTTCCCGGAAGGAACGCACCGTACGAGCTGATCGTGATGACCCGCCCGCCGGGTCGTCGCAGGCGTGTCCGCAGCGCACTGGTCATCAGTACGGACGGCATCACATTGGCGCGCCACTGCCGCTCCCAGTGTTCCGCGAGAGCGGCAAGTCCCCAGGCGGGACGGTCCTCCGTGACACCGGCATTGTTGACCAGGATGTCCACCGTGCCGCCGCAGTCGTGCAAGGCGTCCTCGACCGCCCTCTCGACCGATGGGGGCAGCGTGAGGTCGCTTTGGTACCAGCGCGCGGCGCCGCCCTCGGCGGCCACCTGGTCCGCGGCACGTTTCAGTGGCTCGCGACGACGTCCGAACAGCGCGACGTCGATGCCGTCCCGCGCCAGAGCCAGCGCGCAGGCGAGACCGATGCCGGTGCCCGCGCCGGAGATGAAGGCGGTTCTGTTCATCGCCACGATCCCGTTGCCAGACCTCGGGTACGAGGCACCTGCACCAGGCTGAGCCCCCTTGCCTCCACGAGGACATGTCCCGTGGCGGCAACCGCTCGCAGGTGACGCACAGCCGTCCCGCCGTGGTCCCCGGTCAGGTCCCACAGCTTGACCGTCGCAGGGTCGGGCGGGTCAGATGCTCCGCCATCTCCCGCGGTGTACAGGCGCAGGCTCCGCAGCGCGACGGGAACGCAGTCGGCATGTGCGGTTGCGGATTGGGGCCAGGTGCGGAGCAGGGCCTCGATGAGGCCGACGGGGATGCGCAGCCTCCACTGAGCCGTCGGCGGAACCGGAAGACAGTACGTCGTGGCCGGCACCTGCGCGGTGTCGCTGCCGTCGGGCCGCTCCTGGGGTGGTGGTTGGCCGTTCGGTCCGCCCATGCGCACGCTCATCCGGGCATGGAGGGGTTGGCGCCGGAGCATTCTGCCGCCGGGCAGTGTCAAGTCCCGGGTGATGGCCACGTCCACGACGGCCGCGCCCTCACTCGTCTCGCGGACGTGGGACGAGAGGATCACTTCGGGTGGCGCGAGCCCCGAACGCTGGGGCGGGAGCCTGACGAACGACTCAAAGGTGACGTCAGTGAACTCCCTCACCACCAGATCGGGCACGAGGTCCGCCGCAGCCTCTGCGGCCATCTCCAGGAGCGCCGCTGCCGGCACCGTGGGCCTGCCGTCCACCGAGTGCCCGTACAGACACTCGTCGTCAGGCGTGCCGAGCGGAACGGACCATACGGATTCCCGTTCTCCACGCGAGATCCGACGCCGTAGAAAGAACGCATCCGTGTCCGCTGCGGCCCGTGGTGAGGCCGACCGTGCGCAGGCCGGTGGAAGGGTCAGCACGATGCCGGGTGTCAGCCGGTCCTCGCCCGGGCCCAGGACGGCCCGCGGAAGCCGTTCGTGCAGTGCCCGCAGCAGACGGACAGCGCTCTCGGCGCCCAGGAAGCCCGCGTGGCCCGGAAGGACCGGCACCGGAGTGCCCCTTTGGGCCTCGGCCGTGCCGATCTCCGCCAAAAGGGGCAATCCCAACGCGCCGGCCCGGCTCGCCCGGGTCAGCACCAGGGTGAACACGCCCTCGCGCAGGGGACCTTCCGGTTCGCCGTCCAGGAGCAGCGCGCCGGACGCCGTGTTCGCCGACACGGCAAGCACCAGGGCGAAGTCGATGTCGCCCGCTTCGAGGCATCGGCGGGCCGCATGCAGTGCCGCCAGGGCTGCGTCACGACCGGCGTCCAGGGCCAGCGCCGGCCCGTGCAGGTCGAATTGGACGGCGACGCGTGAGGCGATGACATTGCAGATGAAGCCGGTGTACGTGTCCGAGTCTGCGCGGCGGACCCTTTCCCGTACGGCCGCGGCGAACTCCGCGGCGGTCATCGACAGGCCCTCGACCCCGGCGTCCTCGATGCGGCGGCCCAGATCGTCGGCGCCCACGCGCAGTGTGTACTCGATGCTGCCCTTGGTCGGCCCCAGGTGACCGACGAACACCCCTGTCCGTTCACCGTCGTTGGCCCACGGCGGATCCCTGTGACCGGCCAGCTCGTGCATCGCGTGCATCGTCATGAGGTGGGAGCGGTCGAGTGACGGATGTGTGGCCGGCGGCAGCGTCGTCACCTCGGCGCGGAGCGCCGGGTACGGATCGGCGAAGGCATCCGGCCAGGTGGAGGCACCGGTGCCCAGCCAGGCCTCCACCTCTGCCCGCGGCGGCTTGCCCGGCAGGTGTGCGTGCCAGTCCGTCACGACGATCGCATCGTGCGGGAGGTGTCGGCGGGCCGGCCCGCGCGCCGCGGGCGTCGGCTGGTCCGGCGGATCACCTACGAGTACACAGCAGTTGCTTCCGCCAAGTCCGTACGAACACACTCCTGCCACGCGCGAATGCCCCGTGTCCGACCGAACCCAGGCCACGGGCTCCGTCGGTACCACGAGGGCTCCCCCGAGCAGCGCGGGACGCGCCGGCTCGACGAAGCGGCGCTGCGCGGGAATCACACCGTGCCGCAAGGCGAGCAGCGCATGGATCACCGAGACGATGCCGGCGGCCCAACCGGTGTGTCCAATCAGGGACTTGTTGGAGGTCACCTGCCAGCGGGCACGGTCGCCGGCGGCGGTGGACAGCATCTCCAGCTCCCGCGCGTCGCCCACCTTCGTCCCGGTGCCGTGGCCCACGATCCACTGCAGGTCCTCGGGCTCGAGGCCGGCTCGGTCCAAGGTGCGTCTGAATGCCCGCAGTTGACCCTTGGGATTCGGCGCCATGATCCCCTTGCCCCGGCCGTCGGTCGAACCCCCGACGGCGTGCACGATGCCGTGGATGGGATCTCCGTCGGCGAGCGCCCTGTCGTAGCGCTTGAGGATGACGACGGCGGCGCCGTCGCTGAAGAGCGTCCCCGCCGCATCCCGGTCGAACGACCGCAGGTCGCCGGACGGCGCGTAGCCGCCCATCTCGGAGAACAGCACGTTGGTGCGCCGACCGAGTACGAACGACGCACCGCACACGGCCACGTCGTACTCCCCGGCCACCAGCGACTTCCACCCGCTGTCCAACGCGTAGGAGGCGGTCGAGCAGGCAGCGTCGACCACCGACACCTCGCACAGTTCGGGCAGCAGACCTGCTACCGCTGCCCGGACCTGGCGATAGGGCAAGTAAGTTGTCGGCGGCGCATCCGCGTGCGGATAGAGCGCTCGCAGCGCACCACGAACCCGGTCCGCAGGGCCTGCCCCGTTGAGCATGTCGGCGGCGAGCGTGGCCGTCAGACTCTCCTCGAGCCGCTGGCTGCCCTCGGCCGACGCACCCACCGACACCAGACAACGGTCGGCCGCAGCGAGATGCACCCCTTCCAGCGCCTGCAGTACGGAGTGGCGCAGCCAACGGCCCAACTCGTCGAGCCCTTCGGCCCCTTCCGTGTCCGTACGCGGATGCGCCGGAAAGTCACGGTGGATGTAGCCCATCTTGCGGTGCCGCACGCGGTCTTGCGCGTCCGGACGGTCCGAGTGCAGCGTGCCCAGGTCCCAACGGTCGTCCGGTTCGCTGAACTGCGGTTCGTGTTGTTGCAGGACCTGCCAGAAGTCGTCCGGGGACGCACACCCCGGCACGACCATGCCCATACCGACCACTGCGATGGCCGGCTCCGGTGCGCTGGTCATCGGGCAGCCAGATCCGCGGTGTTCCAGTAGTCACGGTGTACCCGGATCCGGCCGTCAGGACCGAGTTCGTCGATGCACGCGCCACGCAGCCGGATCGGCGTAGCGGCAGGCGCCGGGCCCGATCCCCCTCCGTCGGCTGCCGCCTCGGCACGCGTCACCGTCAGTTCCCATTCCGTGACCCCCACCGTCCCGAGCGACGTCACCGACAGCAACTCGGCTCGCGTGCTGGGGAATTCGGCAACCCAGTCCAGGAAGAGAGTGCGCAGTTCCTCGCGACCCTGGCCGGTCCGTTTCATCGCCACGTCCTCGAATTGAACGTCCTCCGTGAAGTGCAACACCATCCCGTCGATGTCCTGAGCGTTGATGGAATCCACCCAAGCCTTCATCAGTTCCCCGTACGTGGGCACGTCCGGCTCTCCCATTTCCCAACCTCCTGGCACGAGTTGCGGCATTCACGGCTTGGACGGATCGGCTGCACCGACCTACGCTGTTCGCCAACGAATCGGCAGATGCTTGAGACCGTTGACGAAGTTCGACGTCATCCGGACAGGGGGGCTCGCGATTTCCAGGTCCGGCAGCCTCTCGATGGTCTGACGGATCATGGCCTTCAGTTCGATGCGCGCGATGTGGGCGCCGCTGCAGTAGTGCGGCCCGTACCCGAAGCTGATGTGGTCGTTGGGCGTTCGCGCGATGTCGAACCGGTCGGGTTCCACGAATGCGGCCTCATCGCGATTCGCCGAAACCATGTAGACACCGACCTTGTCCCCGCTGCGGATTCGTTGACCGGCGAGTTCCGTATCACGTGTGCAGGTACGTCTGAACATGATGCCCGGGGACCAGAAGCGCAGCATCTCCTCGACCGCGGAGTCGAGCAATTCGGGTTGTGCACGCAGGCGTTGGAATTCCTGCGGATGCGTGAGCAGCGCGTGCAGCCCGCCGGGCGCACTGGCGCGGATGGTCGCGTTGCCGGCCAGGATGAGCCCGAAGAACATGAGCTCGAACTCCTCGCGGTTGAGACCGCCTTCCTGCATCCGCGCCATCAAGCTGCCCGGCCGTGGGGCATCGGCGAGGGCATGGGCGTACGCGAAGATGTCGGCGAGCGCGGCACGCGAGCGTGGATTGACCGGTGCCCCGCCGGAACGCGGTGCCGGGACGGTGCGCAGCGCGAGGGACATGCGGCCGATGTCGGTGAGCGATTCGGGGTCCACGCGCGCCCCGCCCGCATAGTCCGCGTCCTGATATCCGATCACACGGTTGGTCCAGTCGTAGATCAGCGGACAGTCCTGCTGCGGCATGCCGAGGATGTGGCACAGCGCCCAGATGGGCAGGTCGGCGACGAGCTCGGCGAAGTCGACGGCTCCGGAGTCCGCGACCGAGTCGACCAGATGCGCGGCGCGCTCCTCGATCGCATCCGCCAGTTCTCGTACGGCACGCGGCGAGAAGGCCGCCGCGATGCTGCGCCGCAGCCGACTGTGCTCCGGCGGATCCTGATTCACGATCATGGACCGCAGGAACTCCAGGTCCTCCGGGGTGTCGGGGTCACGCAGTTGCGCACCGCCCGCGTACGAAGAGAAGGTCTCGTAGTCCTGCAGCACCTTCTTGACGTCCGCATGCCGAACAACGGCCCAGTAACCGGGTCCGGCCGGCCAAGCTCCCACCGGACGCTCAGGAATCCACGTCACCGGATGGTGTGCGCGCAATTCGCGGAAGAGATCGTACGGAACCCCTCGGGCGAATGTTTCCGGCAGGAAAATATCGGTTGCGGTCGCCATATCCCTGAACTCCCCTACCAGTGGCTCGATCGGGGGCAGGCATACCGTTTCGGCCCGGCAACCACCTCCCTGGAACACATGGATACGGTGCCCGAGCCGCAGCACGGTCCGCAATACACAACGAGACCGGCAGCGTGAACGCGTTGAATCACCAGCGCCGCAC
Organism: Streptomyces mesophilus; assembly: GCF_011044995.1. Lineage (GTDB taxonomy): Bacteria > Actinomycetota > Actinomycetes > Streptomycetales > Streptomycetaceae > Streptomyces > Streptomyces mesophilus. The sequence continues at coordinate 50,819 of NZ_JAAKZW010000001.1, forward strand.
TCTCACGTCAACTCGACGGGTTTCAGCACGCCCCCAAATGCACCCGCCTGCGTGCCGTTTAGCCGCGCGGACCTGAGGGAAACCACCTGACTGTCCACCGCCGAACTACCGTCACACTCGCAGGTTTCACCACCGGGTGCAGGACTCGCCGCACGACTGCGGCCCGAAGTGCAGGTGCCCTCAGACACCCTTTCCGACTTCCTCACCCCTCGCGCATCCTTGGCGCGCATGAACCACGTTCAGGAATGAAATGGCTCACCCGAAGAGGGCCAATAGCGCCCTGCCCATTCTGCTGCGCGAAACCGGTTTGACCGGCGGCGAATTGGCCCGTCACGTCAATGAACTCGGCCGATCCCAAGGAATACGACTCAACTACGACCGCACCACCGTCGCCCACTGGCTCACCGGATCACGACCGCGCCCACCGGTCCCGGCTTTGGTGGCTCAGGTGCTCAGCCGCAAGGCCGGCCGGCTGATCCGTCCGACGGACACTGGGCTCGTCGAGCACACCCCGGAGCCCGACAGCCCCCCTTCGGCGGGACCTTTCGCGGGACGGCCCGACCCTGTCGATCAACTGCTCGAACTCTGCAGGACGGATGCCGACCCGGTCCGCTGCGGCATCCTCACGCGCGCCCTCTACGAGTTGCCGGACTCCCCCACCGAGCGGTGGCCGGCCGATGCGCTGCCGGATCTGCAGCAGTCTGCCGCGGTCCCGCTCGTGGGGCGGGCGCGCACCGCCGACGCCGATTTCCTGCACGGACTCGTCGAGATCTTCGCCCAGCTCGACGAGCGATACGGCGGAGGGCGGGGGCGCCAGGCACTGGCCGCCTGCCTGCGGCACGACGCGGTGCGCTACTTGGTGTCCGTGGCGCCGCCGGAGCTCGGAGCCCGCCTCCTCACAGCGACGGCACAACTGACACACCGGCTGGCCGGGATGCACCTCGACATGTCGGCGCACGGAGCCGCACAGCAATATCATCGTGCCGCGCTCGCCCTCGCGCATCGTGCGGACGACCGTGACACCTACGCCAGGATTCTGAGCAGCATGAGCGAGCAGGCCTCGCTGCTGCGCCACGACCACTACGCGCTGGAACTGGCTGTCGCCGCCGTCGACTCGGCAGGGACCTTCGTGGCCGCTGACACCCACGCGCTCGTCCTGACACGGCGCGGAGTGGCCCGTGCCGTGTGTGGGGACATGCCCGGTGCGATGGCCGACATGTACCGCGCCGCAAGCCATCTCGATCCGGACGCGAGGACGCCGGAATCTCCGCTCGCCCATCCCCGGTCCGACCTCTATCACCAATGGGCACGGCTGTACGAGTCACAAGGCAGTCACCCGCGTGCCGCGACAGCCCTGCAGTCCTCGCTTCAGCACCGCAACGATCCGTGGAGCCGCACCTACGCCCTCACCCAAGCACGGCTCGCTCGACTACTGGTCCGAATCGGCCACTTGGAGGCCGCATGCAAGCACACGGCCGCGTTTCTCGACCAGCAGCATCACTTCGACTCTGCACAAGTTCGCCAGACGCTCGCCCAGCTCCACCAGCAGTTCCGGCCGTTTCACCGTCAGGCATCTGCCCGCACCGTACTTCAGCGACTGGACGCAGCACAGGCTGCATATACCGATGCCGTACGGGCTGTCGCGCTTTCCTGACGGTGGTACGCGGCATCGATCTGCGAGGCCTCGCCATGTACTTGATCTCGCTGCACCGGCTCGCGACTGGTTGCCGGGCTGGCCTCGCGCAGGTGTTGCCGCCGCTCAGCAGGTCGGCCCGGCGTTTCAGGTCAGCCGCGTCCGATCAACACGTGACGTCCCACGGACCGAGTTCGATTGCTTGACCGGCCGCGTACGTGGTGTGGGTGAGAACGTCCTCCGCGGCGGTGAAGCTCGCGCCGGACGCACTCGGCGACTTCGAGTGCATGACGCAGGCACAGATCGACGAGCGGCTCGGCATGCTCCGCTATGCCACCGAGAAGTTCCGCGAGAAGGCGCCCAAAACGTACGCCTATCTCGATGGCGGCAACGCCGACTGGGTCGCGGCGGGCACCACGCCCGACCAGCTCGAGGCGGCGGGCATCCGCAATGTGTGGGGCTTCGCGGTCAACGTGTCGAACTACTACACCACTTCGGCCTCCGCCTCCTACGCCCAGAACGTCGCCGGCGGGCTCGGCTACGACGCGAAATTCGTCATCGACACCACCGCAACGGCAACGGTTCGAACGGCTCGCCAGGCAGAGTGCAAGCGGAACCCCAGCAACTCCCTCCACGTCTACGCCGCCGGGGCCGCGGCATTGTCGCCCGCCCGCGTCCGCATGGGGCGAAAGCACAGGGCCAGGGGGCGAGGGGGGCGCCATACGTGCACGTCAAAGACGCGTTGTGCTTCGGCTAAGGCCGGATCGCGGCGGCGGAGCGATGTCGACGATCGCCGCGTCGTGCAGTCGACCCCAGATGGTCTCTGCGCCGACTTTCACCTGAATATCCCTCTTTGGTAGGCGATTACAACCCTTTGACCTTCAGGATGGCCGTGGCCCTTTAGCGTCTGTTTCGGTCACTCCACCCGGATGGACGGTGGGGAACGCAACCCGGGGAGACATGCGCATGCGTAACGCACGTACCGCAGCCGTCGCCGTTTCGGCGGGGCTGATGTTGAGCGGACTCATTGCGGCTCCGGCTGGTCGCCGGATTCGACAACGGTCAAGGGCTACGTCCAGGTCCAGTGCTCGGACTCACTCGACGACGCCAACACCCGCGCAAAGGTTCAGATCTTCCGGGACGGTGGCTGGAAGAATCACGGCGCGGGAGTCACCAGCTACTCCACGGCCAAGGTCATTCACGTCAACGACTCGGCACCGAAGCGGACCAGTAACTGGCGCTACCGCACCAAGGGCACGCACTTCGGCCGGCACGGCAACATCTTCACGCTGCCGACCTTCTACTCTCCGACCCGAATGCTGTGGAGGCAGGGCTAGTCATGCGGAAGATGTCCGAGAATGCTCGGGACCTGCTGATGACCGCCAGCGACCTCGCAAGACTGCGTGACGGCGCGGAGCTGTCTCCACGGGATCTCGCCATGGCGGTCATCGTGCACCGATGGGAGCGGCGGGAAGAGGCCCTCCCCTCCCTGTCCCCGGAACAGCTTCACATGGCGGACTCAGTCGAGCGTGTACTCACGGGGGCCCGGGGGCCGGTTGATCTAGCCGAGTTGGTGGACCTGGCTGCTGCAGAGAACCCGGATCTCGCGGAATACCTGGGGCATGGCGGATGAGGTGTCGGACATCCATTGCAGGGCTGCTGTGCGCTGTCACCATGACGGCGTGCACGGCCCTGTACGAGGCGCTGGCGAACCTTGGAGAGGGCAAGGCCCGGGGCTTCAAGAACGCCGGCGGGACGCATCTCTGACGCGGGACGTAAACGGCGGAGAACTGGCCGGAACCGTCAAGGACGCCGCTCAGACGTGCACGACGATGCGCGTGGAGTACGACACAGTCCACGTGGCCTACCGAATCGAGCCCACATGCTGGTTCGCGTCAACGCCCAGGAGGGGAAGACTCGGCTCGTACGCGTCCGGAACAGCAACCTTTCCCTGACGCCCCCAGTACGCCGTGATGGTTCGACGCCATTGACGCGCTGAAGCCACGGGCCCCTCGACTGCCGGGGCTGTGACACTGGCCGGATGCGTGCCCCCCCCCACTCGGCGACGACGGGTTGCGGTCCGCGGTGCAGCTGCGCAAGGAGTTCCCCGGACTGCCGGTGCTCGTCCTCCGTCAGTACGTGGAGCGCTCCTACGCACTGCGCCTGCTGGACTCAGGCGGCGGCGCCGGGGTGGGCTATCTGCTCAAGGAACGGGTCAGCGGGGTGACCGACTTCATGGCCGCGGGCGGCACGGTGGTGGACCCCGAGGTGATCCACCAACTGGTCCGGCTTCGTCATGACCCGCTGGAGCGGCTGAGCCCCCGCGAGCGTGAGGTCCTCGCCTACCTGCGGTCCTGCCCCGGAACGCCGGTCCGCTAGCGCTCCCCGGCTCTGACCAGCCCGTTCTCGTACGCGATGACCACCAGCTGCGCCCGGTCACGCTCCCCGAGTTTCGCCATGGCACGGCTGACATATGTCTTCGCCGTCAGCGGCGACATAATCAGTTCCTTGCCGATCTCCTCGTTGCTAAGTCCGGCCGCGACCAGGGCCAAAACGTCGCGCTCCCGGTCGGTGAGCGGTGCGAGGCGTTCGGCGCCCGCGGCCCCGGGGGGTTTGAGGTTTGCGAACTCCTCCACGACACAGCGGGTGACGGCCGGAGCGAGGAGGCTGCCTCCGAAGGCGACGTCGCGGATCGCCGCCCTCAGGTCGTCCGGCTCGATGTCCTTGAGCTGGAAGCCCGCCGCTCTGTGGCGCAGGGCTTCAAAGACGTAGGCGTCGACCTGGTACGTGGTCAGCATGATCACGCGGACGCCGTCAAGAATGCGGTCGGCCGCGATCCGGCGGGTGGCCTCGATGCCGTCGATGACGGGCATGCGGATGTCCATCAGGACCACATCCGGCCGCCTGTCAGGTTTCCGTCGCCGGAGTCGCTGCCCGAGGCTCCTGGCGTTCCGCGCAGGCCGAGTTCGTCCAGGAGCGCGAGCAACTTCCCGGGCTGCACGCGGCCATGCGCACCGCGCTGTGCCGCTCCGGCCCCGCAATCCACGCCCCCGCCGGCACCATCGCCGTCGGACTCGCGTGCCTGGCCTTCGCCGGCATCAACGTGTCCCGCTCCCTGGGCCTGGTCGGCGCGGTGGGTGTGGTCTGCGGCTTCCTCGCCATGGTCACGGTGCTCCCGGCTCTCCTTGTGATCGCCGGGCGCCGGGTGTTCTGGCCGTTCGTGCCGCGCTTCGGCACACCCGCCCGTAAGACGAAGACGATCTGGTCGCGCATCGGCGCGGCAGTCGCAAAGCGGCCCCGCTGGGCCTGGATGATGTCCGTCGCCGTCACCGGCGTACTCGCCCTCAGCGCGCCCGGCATCCACATAGGCCTCACCCAGTCCGAGATGTTCCAGGACAAACCCGAGTCGGTCGGCGCGCAGGAGCAGGTTCCGCGACCTCTTCTTGCCCGGCGCCCGGCTCAGCCACCGGACCGTAGGCCGTGGCCCCTGGGCGCCGCCGTGCTGTCCCGCACCACCAAGGTCGTCGCGAGTTCCACCTGGTACGGCTGGACCGCGCTGCCCGCGGCGGCGAGCCGGAGCATGCGGAAAGCCGTCGCCGCCATGGCCTCCAGCGGCTGACTCACCGTCGTGAGCGCGGGCGCCGCCCACGCGGCCACCGACACGTCGTCGAACCCGGTCACACTCATGTCCGCCGGCGCCCGCAGTCCTCGTTCGGCCAGCGCCTGGAGCACGCCGAACGCCTGCCCGTCGTTGCCCGCGACGATCGCGGTCGGCGGCTCGGGCAGGTCCAGCAGCGCCAGCGCCTGGGCGTGGCCGGCCGCGGGACAGAACTCACCGCTGCGCACCAGCGCCTCGTCCACGCCCACCGACGCCTGAAGCAGGGCGGCGCGGTACCCGTCCAGGCGGGCACGGGCCGACCAGACGCTCAACAGCCCCGAGATCACGGCGATACGGCGATGGCCGAGCTCGAGCAGATGACGGGTCGCGCTCAGCCCGCCCTGCCAGTTGGTGGAGGCCACCGACCGCACCGAGGGTTCGGGCTCCACCGGGGGGTCGATCACCACCAGCGGAACTCCCTTGGCCGCCAGCCGCTCGCGGACGGCCGCGTCGGGCAGGTGGTGCACGGTCAGCAGGCCGTCCGTGCCGCGGGCGGCGATCTTGTCCAGGACCGCGCCGAGGCCTTCACCGTGCGGTGGCGCGGTGTTGACCACGATGCGGCAGTCCTGCTCGGCGCCCGCGCTCACCGCCCCTGCCACCAGGGCGTCCGCCCAGGGGCTGTGCAGTGTGCCGATGACGAGGTCGACCAGGCCGCTGCGGCGCGGGGTGCGATAGCCGTGTTCGGCCAGCAGCCGGCCCACGCGTTCCCTGGTCGAAGGGGCCACGTCGGTGCGGCCGTTGAGGACCTTCGACACCGTCGACACGGACACACCCGCCTGCACCGCGAGCTCGCTCAGGGTGGACCGCATACACCGCTCCTCGCCATGGCAGTTTTTCGAAAAACTTCCGTGCACTGTACGCCCGTTGACCTGGACACAGCAGCTCCGTACCGTCGAAAGCGAGCGAAAATTTATCGAAAAGAGAGGTCAATGGCCGCACCCCTTACGGCAGTTCAGCTCTACTCGCTGCGCGACCAGCTCACCGCCGACCGCAAAGGCACGCTCGGCGCCCTCGCCTCCTTCGGATACCGGGCCGTCGAGTGCCACGACGCCCTGAGCGACCCCCGGGCCCTGCGCGCCGATCTGGACGCCGCCGGGCTCGTCGCCTGCAGCGCCCATGTGCCCGCCCTGACCGACCAGGCGCAGGCCGCCTTCCGCGGGGCCCGCACCCTCGGTGCGACGAGCGTCGTCGTGCCGTTCCAGCCGCCCGAGCGGTTCACGGACACCGATGGCGTACGAGATCTCGCGCGCGAACTGAACGATGCGGCCGCCCGGGCCGCCGACCACGGCCTCGAACTCGGCTACCACAACCACGACTTCGAGCTCGCTCAGCACATCGACGGCGTCCCCGCCCTGGAAGTGCTCGCGGACCATCTGGACGAGGCAGTGTTCCTCGAGGTCGACATCTACTGGGCCGCCGTCGGCGGCCAGGACGTCCCCGCGCTGCTGCGCCGCCTCGGCGAGCGGGTCACCCATCTGCACGTCAAGGACGGCCCCGTCACCAAGGACGATCCGATGACGGCCGTCGGCGCCGGCCGGATGCCGATCGCCGACATCCTCGCGGCCCAGCCGTCCGTACGCCGGCACATCGTCGAACTCGACCGGTGCGCCACCGACATGCTCACCGCCGTCAAGGAGAGCTACGACTGGCTGCAGGACCATCACAACGCGCGGGGGCCACGATGAGCGATCCACTCGGCATCGCCGTGATCGGCTGCGGCACGATCAGCGACCAGTACCTGCGCAACCTCACCGCGTTCGCGGACCTGCGCGTCCTGTTCTGCGCCGACCTCGACACCGAACGCGCCCGCGCGCAGGCCCAGGCGTACGGGGTTCCGGGACATGGCAGCGCCCAGGAGGCACTCGCCCACCCGGGCGTCGAGCTGGTCGTCAACCTGACGATCCCGGCCGCCCACTACGAGGTCGCCGCCGCCGCCATCGCCGCCGGCAAACACGTATGGAACGAAAAGCCCCTCGCCCTCGACCCGGACACGGGCCGCAAACTCCTCGATGAAGCGGCCGACGCGGGCGTACGGCTCGGCTGCGCGCCGGACACCTTCCTGGGCGCCGGGCTGCAGACCGCACGACGGCTCGTCGACGCGGGGCACATCGGCGTACCGCAGAACGCACTCGCTCTGCTGCAGGGACCCGGACCGGAACGCTGGCACCCGTACCCGGAGTTCTACTACCGGCGCGGCGGCGGACCGTTGTACGACATGGGCCCCTACTACCTGACCGCGCTCGCCACCCTCCTCGGTCCCGCCGAACGCGTCGCCGCGGTGGCCCGGCGCGCCCGGGAGGTGCGCACCACCGGCGCCGGACCGAGGGCGGGCACCGAGTTCCCGGTCGAGGTGGACACTCATGTCACCGCGCTGGTGGAGTACCAGTCCGGGCCGGTCGCCTCGCTGGTGTTCAGCTTCGACTCACCACTCCCCCGAAACGGCTTCCTGGAACTCACCGGCACGGAGGCAACGCTCGCCCTGCCCGACCCGAACACCTTCACCGGACCGCTGCGGCTGCGCCGCGCCGGAAGCGACGAGTGGACCGTCATCGAGGCAGAAGGCTCCACGGCGGGCCGCGGTCTGGGCGTACTCGACATGGCCCGTGCGCTGCACACCGGCGCGGCCCACCGGGCCTCGGCCGAACTCGCCCAGCATGTCCTGGAGACGATGGACGCCATCGAACGCTCCGCAGGATCAGGCCAGTTCACCACCATCGGCGGCGCCTTCGACATCCCCGCACCGCTACCGGACGGGTGGACACCTCATCGGGATGCCTGAGAGCGCGGCGCAGGCGCACCACGTGGACGGTCCTTCCGTGGTCGGGCCACCGTGAGGTGGGGGCGATAACCGAGGTCCGGCGGCGGGCCGGCTCAAGGGATGACGATGTTGAACTGCGGGTCGAAGGTGTCGGTGACGCCGGCGAGGATCTCCAGTACGGAGACGTCGCCGTCGGTGGGCAGGGAGTGCTTGGCGATGGTTTCAGCCGCATGGCCGGGGTCCAGCAGGAGGGCCACGAGGGCGGCCTTGGGTCCGGTGACGGTGAGCTGGGCGTCGTCCGCCTGCCCGGGGCGGGCGTTGAGAACGCCGTGCCGCACCCACATGTGCCACGGTTCGCCACTCTGGCTGCCCGGAGCAACGAAGTTGAGGTTGATTCGCAGGTCAACGCCCTCTGCGGCCTTGCCGTTGATGTGCACGGCGGCGAAGTCGAAGAGCAGGTCGGCCGGCATCGCCAGAACCGTGTCGAGATTGTCGGTGTGGACGACGCATATGAGGCACCCCCTGTGCCCGCGACTCCACGCAGGTTTCCCAAGTTCGGACAAGCGGACGAACACCTCAGGGCTCAGTCAGGCACCGATAAGCGGCGAGTGGAAAACGGCAGCCATAGCGGCGGCCAGTCGCCCGAAGGCCACGACGCAGCCATTCGGGTGAACTGCCGTTCGAGAGCCGTTGGCACGGTGATCCGTCCGGCGCGGAACCAACCCCTCCCCCTGGCGTCAACCGGCCCGGAACCGGCTGGTTATGGTGTGCGCCATGTCAGGACCGGCCGGCCCCTCACCCGCACCGCAGTTGTCGCTGAACCTTCTCGGCGGGTTCGCGGCAGTGCGCGAGGACGGCGTTGACATACCCAGGCGCTGGCGGCGCAGCACTGCCCAGACCCTGGTGAAGCTCCTGGCCGTCGCCCCCGGCCTGCGGCGCCATCGCGAACACGTGATGGATCTGCTCTGGCCGGGAGTGCCGATGGAAGCGGCCGCCAGAAACCTTCGTGTCACTTTGCACGCCGCACGTCATGCCCTGGAGCCGGATCTCGCCCCCCGCAGCCCCTCTTCGTACCTCCTGTCCGACGGGGACCTGCTCCTCCTGGCGCCCGGCCGTGTACGGGTCGACACGGAAGAGGCCGAGGTTGCGGCACGCACCGCGCTGGCCTCAGGCGACGCCGATGCCCTGGCCGCGGTAGTGGAGGTCCTGAGGTACGAGCTGCTGCCGGAGGACCGGTACGCCGATTGGGCGGCCGAGCGGCGGCGGCACATCGAGGTGCTGCGCGAACGGCTCGTACGGACCCTCGCGGAACGTCTCCTGGCTGCTGGACGTACAGACGAAGCTGTCGATGTCCTGCTGGAGGCGGTGGAGCGCACGCCGACCGACGAGGCCGCTCACCTTCTGCTGGCCCGCACCTGGTGCCGCATGGGTCGGCCACGCCAGGCCATCCGCCAGTACCACGCCTGTCGTGAGGCCCTCGCGGACGAGTTGGGCATGCGGCCCGGAACTGAGTTCGAGAACGTGCACCGCGACGCCCTGGCCGCACTCGACGCCCCGTCGACCCGGGCCGCCGCACGGCCCGTTCCGCTTCCCGCAGCCATTCGAAGACCCGAGCCGCTCCCTTTGTTCGGGCGCGAACGACCGCTGGACCTCCTCGTGCGGCACGCGACCTCGAACCCCGACGACACCCCTCTCGTCGTGCTGCGGGGTGAGGCCGGGATCGGGAAGACCCGCCTTGCCGCCGAAGCGGCACGCCGCGCAGCCGAGGCAGGGGTGCAGGTGCTGTGGGGCACGGGCCACGAAGCCGAGGGGCAGACTCCCTACGGGGTCTTCGCGGACGCGCTCGACGGTCATCTCGTGCAGTGCGGCGCCGACGAACGCGCGCGGCTGAGCGCCGAACATGTGGGCCTGGCAGCGCTCGTCCCAGCCCTGGGTGCGGGACCGCTCGCGGCCGCGACGCCGGAAGAGGAACGAGCGCGGCTGTTCCGGGCAGTCGACGGCGTACTGGCCGACCTTGCGAGCGGCGGGCCGGTCCTCGTCGTCCTGGACGACCTCCACGCGGCCGATATCGAGTCCCTGGGACTGCTGCACCACTTGGTGCGGACCACTCACACCCAGCGCCGTCGGTTCATCGCCACGTACCGCGACGACATGCTTGAACCGGACGCCCCCCGCCGACATGTCCTCGACGGCATCAACCGACAGCGCATGGCAGTTGATGTCGACCTGCTGAGGCTGAGCCGCGCCGACTGTGCAGGGCTCGCCTCCGCCGCATCGAACCGCTCCGGCCGTGACATCGACCGCAAGGCCGGATCACAACTCTTCAGACTGTCGCTCGGCAACCCCCTCTTCGCCTTGGAGCTGGCCACCGGTCCGGCCGTCGATCTGGCACGCCTCGCCCCCGCCTACCCCACCCCCGGTGAGCCGGTCCCGGACGCCGTCCCGGACAACATCCGCCGACTCGTGCGCGGCCGGCTCGCCCGACTCCCCGACGACACACGGCGCATACTGCACGCCCTGTCCCTTGCCGCAGGCGCCGCCGTGTCGCTCACCGCGATCGAGGCCGTCGCGGAGCGCGGGCTTCACCCGCCGCTCAGCGGGCCGGAGGTGACCGTCGCGCTCGACGCCGCAGTGCTCGTCGGGGTGATCGAGGAGCGGGATGTCGTACTCGGTGGCCGGTCGACGCTCGGATACGCATTCCGGCACCCCTTGGTACGCCTCGCCTGTGCGGAACAGATGAGCCGGGCGAGTCGACGAAGGATCCACCAGGCCTACGCCGACGTGGTGTTGCGCCTGCGCCCTGACGCCGTCGACGCTCTCGCGCACCACATGACGCTGGCGGAGGACGCCCGCGCCCCTGTCCACCTGCGAGCCGCCGCCGACCGCGCGGCCTCCCTCTTCGCCAATGACAGCGCGTGCGCCTACTACCGGGAACTGGTGGACCTCCTGGACGCGCGCGACCCGTCCGCGGCTCCCGAGGCACGCCTTGCCTGGGGACTCGTACTGCGCCGCGCCGCCCGCTATGCCGAGGCGGAAGCCGTACTGCGCAGGGCCTACGACGATCTGATGGCCGCCGCCGACCATGTCCAAGCCCTCCGGGTAGCCGTCTCCTTGGCCGAGGCGCTCGGTCGCGCCGGACGGCCGCTGGAGGGCCTCGAGGTCCTCGAGGCAGCGCCCCAGTCCTCCCTGTCCGAGGCGTCCGATCGTGCAGGCCGGGACCTCGCCTGCGGGGCGCTCAACTTCAACGCGGGCCGTTACGACGAGGCACTGGCAGCCCTCGGCCGGGCCGAGGACGAGACCGTGAACCTCGACGAAAACGGGCGCGCCCCCCTTCGCGCACGGCTGTTCACGATCCGCGCCGCCGCACACCTGGTCTCAGGGCGCCTCCGCGAGAGCCGTGCGGCCACCGAAGAGGCCCTACGCACCGCCGAGGCGACGCAGGACGCCACGCTGCTCTCCGGCGCCTTGTCCGTCGTCGGGGAACTCGCCCGCGAAGAGGGCCGGGTGGAAGACGCACGGGACATCGCACGGCGCGCCGTGACCACGGCGCGCCGGACAGGCGACCCGACCCTGCTCGCCTTCGATCAGAGCAATCTCGCCGGAGCAGAGCTCCTCGCAGGTGACCAGGTCCGGGCCACGGCCCTGTCCAACTCCGCTGTCCGACTGGCGCGTTCACTCGGCCCTTCATGGGTGCTGCCCTACGCGCTGGTGTGCCGCGCGGAGGTGGAACTGAGGTGCGGTCGGCTGCCGGAGGCGGAAGCGGCGTTGGAGGAGTGCGCCGAGGCAGTGGAACTCACCCGCGACCCACAGGTGCTCGAAGGAATGCGTCGCCTGTCGGTCGAGCTCTCCGCCGCCCGCAGCGGCAGCCGGCACCCGGGTCACCGGTAATACCGGGGTAACAGCGCCTGCCTACCGTGCGGGCCAGCCCCGTCCCCCGGGGAACATCCCGTCGCCGGAGAAACCCCGTGTCTGCCACCTCGCTGCCTCTCCCGCCAGGCGCACCCCCGCCGGACGATCCGCCCCGCGTCGTCGTCGACGCGGGCGGAGAACCGTGGGCCCGCCTGCTCAGCCTGCTGGAGAGGCGGCGTAGTGAACTCCCCGCCGGCAGCGTCCTGCAGATCCACAGCGCCAATCCGCTGATCCGTGGGCCTTTGTGGGCCTGGTGCCGCTCCACCGGCTGCGCTCTCACGGCCGAGACGGAATCGCGCGCGGCGGAAACCGGCGACCAGAGCACCTACCGCATCACCCTGTCCCCCGCGCCCGCCGCGCGGGCGGGGTGGCTGCCCCCGTCCTTCGAGCACGTCGAGAACCCGGAGCAATCATGAGACCCCTCGCCCGCGCCAGACTCACGGCCGCGATCAGTATCGCCGCCCTGTGCAGCCCGGCGGTGATACCCACCGCGACGGCGAGTGCCGCCGCGCCGTCCGTGACCGCCAAGGACGGCTCCGTACACCACACCGTCACGCTCATCACCGGCGACCGGGTGACTGTCACCACGATGAAGGACGGCAAGAAGGCGTACAGCGCTGTGCCTGCGGAAGGTTCGGCACCCGGCACGGTGCTGATGCGTACGGAAATCGACGGCGACGCGTACTTCTACCCGAGTGACGTCATCGACAAGGTCGGCTCGCTCCTCGACCCACGGCTGTTCAATGTCGACGGCCTGGTGCGCGACGGTTACGACGACTCGCATTCCGAAGCGCTCCCCGTCATCGTGCGGCGCACCGGCGCGGAGCGCCCCGAAGCGCTCGCCGCCGACGGGCTGCTCCCCGCGAAACGGGACTTCCGTTCGGTGAAGGCGAGCACGGCCGTCGTCGACAAGGACGACGCCGACGAGGTCGGTGCGGCACTCGACGGCAAGGACGAGGCCGGGACGCTGGAGGGAGTCAAGTCCATCTGGCTGGACGGCAAGGTGCGCGCCGACGCCCTTGACCGCAACCTCACCCAGATCGGCGCCGACAGCGCCTGGGACTCCGGTCGTACGGGCAAGGGCGTGAAGGTCGCCGTCCTCGACACCGGAGCAGATGCCACCCACCCCGATCTGGCGGGCCGCATCAGCGCGGCCAAGGACTTCTCCGGCAGCGGCAGCACGCTCGACAAGAAGGGGCACGGCACCCACGTCGCGGCGACCGTCGCGGGCAGCGGCGCAGGCGCACCTGGTGTGCGGTCCGGAGTCGCACCGGAGGCGGATCTCATCATCGGCAAAGTGCTGGGTGACGACGGGTCCGGTTCCGACTCGCAGGTCATAGCGGGCATGGAATGGGCGGTCGCGCAGGGCGCGAAAATCGTCAACATGTCGCTGGGCAGCGGCCCGACCAACGGCCAGGACCCCGTCACCCAGGCCCTTGAGAACCTCACCACGTCCTCCGGCACTCTCTTCGTAGTCTCGGCGGGCAACGAAGGCCCCAACATCAGTACTGTGTCCGCCCCCTCCATCGCCCCGCATGCCCTGTCGGTCGCGGCGGTGGACTTCAGCGGAGGGACCGCGTCCTTCTCCAGCCGAGGCCCCTCATTCAACGGAACGGTCAAGCCCGAGATCGCCGCCCCCGGCGTCAACGTGGTCGCCGCACGAGCCACCGGCGTGAACATCGGCACCATCCAGAACGACCCCAACTACACCGCCGTCTCAGGTACATCGATGGCCGCGCCGCACGTCTCCGGCGCCGCCGCGCTGCTGGCTCAGGAGCACCCCGACTGGACGCCTGACCGCCTCAAGCACACGCTGATGGGGACCGCCACCGCACCGGGCTCCGGTCAGTCGGTGTACGACGTCGGAGCCGGAGTCGTCGACGTGCCGGCAGCCCTGAAGCAGTCCGCCGTGGCGGACACCGGGGCCGTCGACTTCGGCCGCGTCGATGCGAACGACGGCACCGCGCAGCGCACGGTCACGCTCACCAACACCGCCGACACCGCGGTGACCCTGGATCTGAAGGGCGACCTGGCCTCATCCGGTTCGACCCCGCCCGACGGACTCCTGAAGCTCTCCGCCTCCACCCTGCAGCTCGCACCGGGCGCCTCCGCCCCGGTCACCCTCACCGTGGCCGCGGCCGGCACCCCCACCGGCACCTACAGCGGCAGCCTGACGGCAACACCGGCCGACGGCGGCCAAGCGCTGCGCATCCCGCTGCTGCTCGACCGCGCCCAGTCCGTCAAGGTCCGCACGCTCGACCGGGAGGGCAAGCCGGCTGCCGCCCAGATCTCCCTCCTGAACGCCGACAGCGGCGCCTCACTGAACGCGGAGGTCCGCGCCGAGGGCGTCCGTGATGTGCGGGTTCCCGAGGGCCGCTACATGGGCCTCGCAATGATCGCCACGACGATCGACGGGCGCAAGCAGATCGCGATCGTCAGCGCCGACATGGCAGACGGTGCCGACGAGCTCGTCTTCGACGCGCGCAAGACGCGCCGCTGGACCGCATCTGTGGAAGGCTCGGACACCCGGCCGGAGTTCATGGCGGGCAACCTGACCCGCACCACCGACGACGGCCGCTACGGCATCCGCCACAGCATGGTGGCGGGCGGAGCATACGGCGCCTTCGCCCGCGACGCCCTCTGGATCAGCCCCACGACCGCACCCCACCTGGGCAAGGTCGCCTTCAACGAGCGCTGGCGCCTCGCCGACGCGGACAGCGACATCACCGTGGGCGACACCTCCACGCTGTACGACGTGGCGTACGCACAGAACGAGGTGAGCGACTCTCCCGGCAGACGAGTGACGCGCGCCGAGGTGGAGAACCTCGCCAAGGTCCGCATGACGTACAAGGGCATGAACGAGAAGATCCGGATGCAGGAGGGCAGCACCCCGTACGGCACAGGACTGTCCGGCCTCAACGTCTCCTCACCCTCGTATCTGACAGTCCCGCGTGAAAGGACCGAGTACATCCAGGCAGTGGACCGCACCTGGCTCCGTTTCACCTATCGGCGCCAGAGCGGAGTCGAAATGGACTACACGCCGCGCCAGTTCACCTACGAGGCGGGTTCCTCCACCAAGGACACCTGGTTCACCGGCCCGTTCACCGTCGGTCTCGCCGGGCAGAGCACAGGCGCCCGGCTGCAACTGCGTATCGAGGACAACGTCGACCCCAGCGGACTCGTAGGCGAATACGCAGACTTCAACTTCCCCCAGCGATTCCAGGGCACGACGCGGCTGTACCGGAACGGTGTCCTCGTCGCCGACCGGGGCAGCCTCATCGACAAGACGTTTGCCGACTCATCCAAGGCGTCCTACGCGCTGAGCCGCACGTTCACCTCCGCCGGGATCTTCCCGATGGGTGGCGAGGCGAGCGCCAAGTGGACGTTCACGGCGGGCGGAACGGGCGAAGCGCCGACGGCTGTCCACCTGCTGAACGCGTCCTTCGACGCACCGCTCGACGAGATGAACCGGGCGCGCGCGGACCGTCCGCTCGACGTCCGGGCGGATGTCTCCGGCGCGGTCGACGGTCTGCAGTCCGTACGCGCATGGGTGACCGGTGACGGCGGCACCACCTGGCAGGCGGCGACGACGCACCGCGACGACAACGGCCGTTACCGCTTCACGGCCCCGACCGACCTGCTCCACAGTGGCGGGTTCCTGGGCGTCCGGCTGACCGCCGAGGACGGCGCGGGCCACACCGTGGACCTGGCGCTGCCGCGGGCGATCCCGGTCGGCTGATCTCCGGCAACTCCCTTGGGGTACCGCCGCTTCACACAAAGCGGCGGTACCCCCTTTGCCGTGCTCGGCTCCCCGTCGGCCGTCAGCAATCCCAGGCCGACAAGGCCGCAGGGATGCGGTCTCGACTGGAGGACAACTCCCTTGGCGTGCAGGTGAGTTGGCGGGCGCCGCGGCGCCTTGACGCATAGGCGTCACTGGCACCGTTACGCCACTCTCGCGCCTTCTGCCACTGCATCACCGCAGGTAGCGTCCGGCACGGCCTGCACCGCTCATGGCGGTTCCGCCACGTCGCGACCCGCGTGCGAAACATCCCTGATCCAGGAGGAGCACATGAAGCGCCCCCAGGAGAGAACGAGAAACCGACTGCTGGCCACCAGCCTGGCCATCGCCGTCGGTATCACCCTCCCCGCAGTGTCCGGAGCCCAGGCGACACCCCCGCTCACGGGTCTGGTCACACCCACCCAGGGAGCGGCGAAGCAGTCCGCCGTCACCCTCGTCACCGGCGACCGCGTGCTGGTGAACACCGACGCCCAGGGCCGCCAGTCCGCGTCGGCCACCGCGGCCGACGGCACCGCCAAGACCTTCCAGACGATGACCGACCCGCAGGGCAACCTCTTCGTCTTCCCTGCGGACACGGTCGAGGGCATCGCCTCCGGTGCCCTCGACCAGCGGCTGTTCAACGTGACCCAGCTCATCAAGGACGGGTACACGGACGACCGGGCGGACACCCTGCCCGTCATCGTCGCCTACCGGGACAAGCCGACCGCGGCCACGCTGAAGAAGCGGGCCGATGCCCTGCCCGGCGCCGAACGCGGGGCGATCCTGGACCGGATGGACATGGCCGGCGTCGGCATCGCCAAGAAGGAGGCCAAGTCCTTCTGGCAGCAGGTCAAGCCGGTCAACAAGGCTCCCCGCAAGGGCGAGCCGGTCACCGCGCCGGGCCGCGCGGGCGTGGCGAAGGTCTGGTACGACGCCAAGGCGAAGGTCACCCTCGACAAGAGCGTTCCGCAGATCGGCGCTCCCGAGGCGTGGGCCGCAGGCTATGACGGCAAGGGCGCCAAGGTCGCCGTGCTCGACACCGGCGTCGACCCCGACCATGCCGACGTCAAGGACAACTTGACCGCCACGGCCAGCTTCGTGCCCGGCCTGTCGGTGAACGACGGCAACGGCCACGGCACGCATGTCGCCTCCACCATCGCCGGCAACGGTGCCAACTCCGGCGGCCGCTACAAGGGCGTCGCTCCGGGCGCCGACCTGATCGTCGGGAAGGTCCTGGACAACCAGGGCAGCGGCCAGACCAGCTGGATCATGGCCGGTATGGAGTGGGCCGCCGCCCAGGGCGCCGACGTGGTCAACATGAGTCTCGGCGGTGCGGCCTCGAGCCCCGACGACGCCATGACCGAGGCCGTCGACCGCCTGAGCGCTTCCACCGGCACTTTGTTCGTCGTCGCGGCCGGCAACTCCGGCCCCAAGGAGACGACCGTCGGCACCCCCGGCACCGCGGACTCCGCACTGACCGTGGGAGCCGTCGACAAGTCGGACGTTCTCGCAGGCTTCTCCAGCCGCGGCCCCCGCGTCGGCGACTTCGCCATCAAGCCGGAGATCACCGCTCCTGGTGTCGGCATCCTGGCCGCCCGCTCCGCAGGCACCTCCCTGGGCACGCCGCTCAACGCGTACTACACCTCGTTGAACGGCACTTCCATGGCCACGCCGCACGTGGCCGGCGCCGCCGCGATCCTCGCCCAGCGCCACCCCGACTGGTCCGGGCAGCGGATCAAGGACGCGCTCACCGCACACTCCAAGACCATGGAGGGTGCCACCGTTTACCAGCAGGGCAACGGCCGTACGGACATACCCGCGGCCCTCGACCCCAAGCTGGAGCTCTCCGGCACGGCCGACTTCGGGCTCGTCGAGTGGCAGGACGCGGGGTGGGAGAAGGAGACCCGAAAGATCACCCTCACGAACCCGACCTCCAGCGCCACGACGGTGACGCTCGCCCTCGACGCCGGCAGCACGCTGCCCGCCGATGCGCTGACGATTCCCTCCGAGCCGGTCACCATTGCGGCCGGCGGCACCGCCGAGGTCTCGGTCGTCCTCGACCCGAACGACGTCCCGCTCGGCCAGTACGGCGGACACCTCAAGGCGACCACCGCCGAGGGCGCGACCGCGCACACCGCCTTCGGTTTCACCAAGGAGCCGGAGCGCAACAGCCTCACGCTCGATTTCAAGGACCGCAGGGGCAACCCGGCGGCGCTCGCCTCCTTCCTCGTGCTGGGCCTCGACAACGGCTACTTCGCCAGCCTGACCGTCGCGGGCGGTCACAAAGAGGTACGTCTTCCGGCCGGGCGTTACTCGGTCACCGGCCAGCTGAAGACCGCCGCGACCGGCAACGGCACCGAGTCCTACGCAAACGATCTCTTCGCCCAGCCCGAGATCGATCTCACCGAGGACGACAGGTCGGTGACGGTCGACGGCACCGAGGCCACGGACTTCGACCCCCGCCTTCCCGACGAGAGCCGGCCGCTCGAGCGGTCGAACCTCTCGTACCAGACCGTCCGGTTCACCGAGAAGCGCGCCCTGCACGTCACCACCGGCTTCGCAGGTCTGGTCACGTGGTCGGATACGCGCTTCGGGGCGATCCCTGCCGAGAAGCCGGCCACCGGTGAGCTCTGGACCTCCTTCTTCCATGCCAAGAGTGAACCGCTGATCCGCGCGACGCTCACAGCGCCCGAGACGAAGGAGCTCACGGCGAGAACGTCCAACTACCTGAAGCGCTTCGAAGGCACCCGCAAGTACGACGTCGTCGACGCGGGCAGCGGGTCCGCGGCCGACCTGGCGGCTACCGACGTACGCGGCAAGGCGGCGCTGGTGCGCCTGGACAGGATCGGTGGGACCGCCGGTCCGACACTGCGCGCGGTCGAGGCGGCGGGTGCCACGGCGATCGTTCTCGCACCGAACGACGACTCCCCGCAGTCGATCGTCGTCATCGGGGTCAATGTCCCGTATTTCGCCACCACCTACCGTGAGGGTCGCGACCTTGCCGCCACCCTCGTGAAGTCCCCCCGCACCAGCATCACCCTGCAAGGCGTGAACGAGTCCCGCTACACCTACGCGGGAGAGTGGGACTTCAACGAGGGCATCCCTGCGAACCTGGGGATCACCGTGCGAGCCGACCGTTTCGCCAAGGTCGCGGACCGTTACCACACGGACGGTGTTGCGCGCATCGGCTACCAGTCCTTGAACTCCTGGGGACCGTTCCCCATGACTTCCTTCCGCTCGGGCACGTTCCTCCAGCAGGGCGAGGCGAGGGACAACTACATCCTTGCCGCTGAGGGAGTGACGTACCAGCAGCACGTCATCCCGAGCACCTCGTACAACGCCGACATGCGCGAGACCACCAAGGCCTACCGCCCAGGCCAGGTCAGCGCGGGCGACTGGTGGGGACCGGCGATGCACAACGGCACGGCCACCGAGTTCGCGTGCAACTTCTGCCGCTCGGACGCCGGTGTGGTCTTCCAGCCGCACGTCGGCGGCGACGGACAGAGCGACCACTATCTCCGGGGCGGCCGCACCACGACCTGGGCGTACTACCGTGACGGTGAGCCCATCCCGGCCGGCGGCCTCATCTTCGCGCCCGAGAAGGCCACATACCGATTCGAGACCGACTCGGTCAGGGCCAAGGGCTACGAGGGTGTGACCCTCGGATCGAAGGTCCACACCGAGTACACCTTCGAGTCGGCCGCACCGACCCAGACGTCCGTCAAGGACTGCACGACTCTGGTTCCCAAGGCCACGAAGTGCGAGGCCCTGCCCGTCGTGGTGCTCGACTACGGCATGCAGGCCGACCTCCTCAACCGGGCCGAAGCCGGCGAGGACTACGGCGTGACCATCGACGCCTCGCGCGCCAAGGGCTTCACCGGCTCCGCCGACATGGCGGGCGCGCAGCTGTCCGTCAGCTACGACGGCGGCGCAACCTGGAAGCAGGCCGACGTCAGCCGCAAGGACGGCAACACATTCCGGGCCGAGTACACGCACCCCGAGGTCTCCGCGACCGACGGCTTCGTGAGCTTGCGGACCGAGGTCTGGGACGCTGCGGGCAACCGCACGCTCCAGGAGATCACCAAGGCGTATGCGCTGAAGTGAGGTTCGCTCGTAGCGGTGTGCACCCGCACCGCGACGAGCGACCAGATCAGGGGCCGTCGACCGCGCTTGCGGGCGACGGCCCTCGTTTCGCCCCGGCACCGTTGGCGTACGACTGCCAACGGCACACAGACGACAAGGCATTTACTTCCCGGCGGCCCACTCAACTGACAGCGTTCCCCCTGGGACCCGGGCGGCCCGGCGGCAGGCAGGACATCGCCGATGCGCCGCCGCGAGCGGTCCGTTCGCAGGCCGCCGGAGGCCGCGCGCTGTGGGGGTGCGCGGCCTCCGGCCTTCTTTCCGTACAGGAGACAACTCGCTCATGCACCGACACATGTCCGCGGCGTCGACAGTCGTCGCGCTCGCCGCGCTGATGGCCGGCACCGCGCCCGCCGCCCTCGGCGCAGACGCACCGTCGCAGCCCCAGGTGACGGCCCTGCGCCCGCTGACCGCCGCGGCCGTCCACACGGTCCGTCTCATCACCGGCGACACCGTCGTCGTCTCCGGCACCGGCGCCGCACAGACCGTGTCCTTCCAGCCCGACGGCGACAGCCCCACGGGCATCGCCCGCATCGACCAGACCGGTTCGCAGATCACCGTGGTTCCCGACGAGGTGCGCGCGCTGCTCGACTCCGGCGCACTGGATCCCCGCCTCTTCGACATCGACGGCCTGATAGCCCAGGGCTACGCCGACGGCGCCGACCTGCCGCTGATCGTGCGCGGTGAGCGCGCGGACGTGACGCTGCCGTCGGGAGCAGGCAAGGTCCGCGAGTTGCGTGCACTGAAGTCGGCCGCCACGCACGTCGCGCCCGGCCGCACCGGCGTGTTCTGGTCCGGACTGCGGTCTTCGAAGCAGGGCGCTTCGAGCAGGAAGCTCGCCTCCGGCATCGAGAAGGTGTGGCTGGACGGCAAGGTGAAGGCCACCCTCGCCGACAGCGTGCCGCAGATCGGCGCCCCCGAGGCGTGGGCGGCCGGCAAGGACGGCAGCGGCGTCAAGGTCGCTGTGCTCGACACCGGAGTGGACCGGACGCATCCCGATCTGACCGAACGGGTCGGCGAGGCCCGCAACTTCACCGACACGGAGGACGCGGTCGACCACCACGGCCACGGCACCCACGTCGCCTCCACCGTCGCGGGCTCGGGTGCCGCCTCCGGAGGGAAGAGCAAGGGCGTCGCGCCCGGCGCCGAGCTGCTCGTCGGGAAGGTCCTCAACGATCAGGGTTCCGGCGCCGATTCGTGGGTGCTCGCCGGCATGGACTGGGCCGCGCGCAGCGGTGCCAAGGTCGTCAGCATGAGCCTCGGCAGCAGCGCCGCGTCCGACGGCACGGACCCTCTCAGCGAGGCCGTGAACCAACTCACCGCGGACACCGGCACGTTGTTCGTGATCGCCGCCGGCAACACGGGCCCCGGTGCCCCCACGATCGGATCGCCCGGGTCGGCCGACGCCGCACTGACCGTCGCCGCCGTCGACAAGCAGGACGGTCTCGCCTCGTTCTCCAGCCGAGGTCCTCGACTCGGGGACAATGCGCTCAAGCCTGACATCGCCGCGCCGGGCGTGGACATCGTCGCGGCCCGTGCGGCCGGCACCGCCATGGGCAAACCCGTCAACGAGTCGTACACCACGGCCAGCGGAACGTCGATGGCGACCCCGCATGTCGCCGGGGCCGCCGCGATCCTCGCCGAGGCGCACCCCGATTGGAAGGCTCCCGAGCTCAAGGGTGCACTGATGGCGAGCGCGAAGGTCCTCAGCGGTGGCGCATTCGCCGAGGGCTCGGGACGCGTGGACGTCCCAGCGTCCCTCGGCGCGACCGTGTGGGCCACAAACGCGTCGTTCGGCAGCATCCCGGCAAGCGGCTCCACGGCTCCGATGACCCGCAAAGTCACCTTCCACAACACCGCCGACCGTCAGCGGACCCTCTCCCTGGCGGCGGATCTCAAGCTCGACGGCGGGGCGGTTGCCCCCGGCGCGCTCACTCTCGGCGCGGACACCCTGACCCTCCCCGCGGGTGGCAGCGCGGACGTGGACGTCACCGTGACGCCCGACCATGCCACGGCCGCCGGCACGTACACCGGCACCATCACCGCGTCCGGCGACGGTGTCACCGCACACGCGACCGTGGCTCTGAACCGCGAACAGCCCACCAGGCAGCTCAAGTTCAAGGCGTTGATGCCCGACGGCAGTCCTGCGACCTCCGCCAGCACGATCACGCTTCGCGACCTGAAGGACTCCGGGCCGCCGATGTCGCTGCGGCTGGGCGCCGACGGTGTGGCCACGGCCCGCGTCAAGCCCGGCCGGTACACGGTCTTCGGTCACCTGCGTAAGGACAGCGACTTCGTCACTTTCGGGCTGCCCGACATCGAGGTCGACGAGCAGGACGTCTCCCTCTCCGTCGACGGCCGCGACGCCCGCCCCATCGAGGCCCGCACCCCGCGGCGCAGCGAACTGCGCAGTCTCACCCTGTCGGTCGGCCGCAAATCCGCTACACAGTCCACCGGCGCCTCGTCCACCTACACACTTGGCCGCGCGGGCGGCCATGAGTGGGCGTTGCCCAGCGCAAAGCCCAAGGACGGCACCTTCGGGATGAACGTCAACTGGACGCTGCAGAGCCCGCCGATCGTCGCCAAGGCCCAACTCCCCGACACCCTGATGGACTTGAAGGCCGAGTCGTACTCCTTCTCCGGCCGCTTCGACGGAACCCGTCATCTGGCGGCTGTGGACGCCGGCAACGGATCCGCGGCCGAGATCGCCGCCGCCGACGTCAAGGGCAAGCTGGTGATGGTCCGCCGGGCCACCACGGCCGAGATGTACCTCGTGGTGGCCCGGCTGACCGAGGCCGGCGCCGCGGCGATCATGTACGTCAACACCGTCGACGAGCGCTTGCCCGGCGCGGTCCCCAGCACCCTGCCCGTCTTCGGCGTCCCGAAGAGCAGCGGCGACCTGCTCGCGGCGGCTCTCGCCAAGGCGTCCGTGAACGTCAAGCTCACCGGCGAGGCGAACCCGTCGTACCTCTACGGTCTCGTGCGCGGCGAGGTGGACGGCATCCCCGCCGACCAGACCTTCGCGCCGGACGAGGACCAGTTCGCCGACATCGCGGTGAAGAACTACTCCCCCGCGGCGAACCCCACGGACATCGTCAACAGTCAGGACGGCTGGCTGGGCGTCAGCGACCTCACGCAACGCGGCACCGGCTCGTTCGCGCCCATGTCGTTCGGCACGACGCAGCACGTCTATGTGAACGCCGAGGGCACCAAGTGGCAGCGCGTCGTCCTGCCGGGCAACGGCGCCACCATGACGTCCATGGTGCGGCCGTACGCACCCGGGAAGACGGTCACCGAGGAGTGGTTCAAGCCGGTTCAGCGTCCGACGTCTCCCGTCGATGTCCACGCCCCCGGAACGGGCATGACGCCTTCGCGCAACGATCAGGAGATGATGGTCCAGATCCCCGTCTGGGCATCGCCGGACGGGCACTTCTACGAGGGCAGCTCCCAGGCGCCGGGCGACGTGGACGAGTTCCGTGTCTATCGCGACGGCGAACTCGTCGGTACCGCCCCCTACCCGTATGCGTCGATCACCGGCCTGCCGGCGCAGTCGGCCCGATACCGCTTCGAGCTCGACGCGAAGCGCACGCAGCCCTGGTGGCAGGCGAGCACCGAAACACACACGGCATGGACCTTCAACTCCGCGAAGCCGGCCGACGTCGAGTGGCACACACTGCCGCTGCTCCACACCGACTACGACCTCGCCGGAGTGCAACTCGACAGCTCCGTAGCGCCGTTGGTGGACCGTAAGCTCACGGTGTCCTTCCGCAATGCGGACGGAACCGACTCACCGCTGACGAAGTCGTCTGTCGAGGTCTCCTACGACGGCGGCAAGACCTGGCAGCGCCCGAACGCGGAGACGACGGCACGGGCCGCTACCGTCCACCTGCGAGCTCCTCGGGGCGCCCACTCCGTATCGTTGCGTGTGAAGGGCGAGAACGCCGCGGGCAGCACCATCGAGCAGACGGTGATCGACGCCGTACGCGTCACGGCCTGAGAACGTCATCGCACGAGCGTGAGGGCCGGCGACCGCATCGGCGGTCGCCGGCCCTCACATGTGACATCTCCGGTGCCCTGCAGTCAGTACGTCTATGGAGTGAGCCACCCGCCCCGCGCGGCCTGCCAGGCGAGCTGAGCCCGGTTGTCGACACCCGCGCGTGCCATCAGGCGGGTCAGCCGACGCTGCACGGTTCGGACGCTGGTTTCGAGTTGACGGGCGATCGCCGCGTCCGTCAGCCCGGCGAAGAGCAGACCGAGCAACTGGATGTCGAGCGCGGGCAGTCCGGTGTCGTCCACTCCGGGACTTCCGTCCGCGGACGTGAGCGGGACGCTTCGTTCCCACAGCAGCTCGAACAAGGACACCAGGCCCGCCACCAGGGAGCCGCCGGTCACCGCCAGCCACTGCCCGGGGCGGTCGTCCCCGCCGGGGAGCAGCGCGGTGGTCCGGTCCGAGATGAGCACTTTCACGGGCAGCGCGTCCAGGACACGTACCTGCTCGCCGGCCGCCTGGTAGGTGGTGATGTCCTTGAGGGAGCCGGGCAGTTCGAGGGCGAGGCGGTCGTACACCGAACGACAGTGGACGTTGCGGTCGAGGACGCCGAGGACGTCCACCGTGACGCCTTCGCCGATGAGGAACGGCGGCCGGCTCAGGACCAGCAGTTCCCGCGTGGTGTTCGCGACGGCCTGGGCATAGCGGCGACGGCACACCTCCGAGCCCTCGAGCACCTCGACCGGACCGGGGGCCTCACCGGGCCGGTGCCCGGCACGGTATTCGGCGATGAGATCGGTCAGGCCGGCACGAGCCCGGGACAACTCGCCCTGCCGGTACCCGATCAGCCGCTCCACCGCCACCTCAGGAGCCGCGGCGGCCCACCGCTCGGGTACGCCCGCCGTGCGGCTCACCAACTGGCGGGCGGCCAGGCTCTCGGCGTGTTCCCTCACCTCGGCGGGCGACTGGCCCAGGGCCGTCGCAAGCTCCCTCGGGGACACGGGACCGTTGCGCAGCAGGTGGCGGTAGAGCCGTTCCGCTTCCGCGTTCACACCCAGCGACGCGAGCGTGGACGGGGCCGTCCTCCCGCCCTGATGTGTCGCGCGACCCATCTCCGCACCTCGCTCACCTGCCGAAATTCCAGTGTTCCGCGGGGACGTTAGGCACCGGCTGTTACCCGTGAATTACCACGAGCGCCCCCTCCGGCGGGCGCCCGGACCGGCAGAGCGGACGCGTGCGGCGCGGGTCAACGATGGGACCGTATGCGGTGGTTGCCGACTTGCGTCACGAAGGCGCTGGCGCCTTCGTGACACCTGGCACGAGGTCGCCACGGACACCCGTGTACTCCACGTGTGCCGAAGGAATGCTCCCGGTCGGGCTCGAGGTCCGAGCCCGATGACAAGGAGCACCTCACTCATGCGAAGACCCCTGATACGGGCATCGGTTCCGGCCGTGGCCGCCCTGGCGGCGATCATGGTCGCGGGAGTCCTCTCCCCCGCCGGTGCGTCACCGGCGGCCGATGACCCGGTCCTGCAAGCCGTGAAGCCCTCGGCGGTGGCCGGGAACAGTCACACCGTGCGACTGATCACCGGTGACACCGTGGTGGTCACCCAACGCGGCGGACAACGCCATGCCACGTTCTACCCCGACTCCGACAACCCCTCGGCGTCGGCGCAGATTCTGCAGCACGGCAAGGACATCACCGTCGTACCGCTCGAAGCCCGCCCGCTGCTCGACGCTGGAGTTCTGGACCCGCGGCTGTTCGAAGTCGGCGATCTCATCGACCAGGGCTACGCGGACGGCGCCGCCCTGCCGCTGATCGTGCAGGGGTACGACGCGAAGGCGGCCGCGCCGACGGGCGCCGAGCAGACGAGGCGACTGCCCGGCATCCGGGCCGTCGCCGCGCGGGTCAAACCCGGGAAGGCGCAGCGCTTTTGGGCGGGACTGCGGTCGGGCAAGGACGGTGCGACGGCGCGGAAGCTGGCCGACGGCACCCGGAAGGTCTGGCTCGACGGCAAGGTCACCGCTCTGCTCGACCGGAGCGTTCCGCAGATCGGTGCACCCACCGCCTGGGCGGCGGGATATGACGGCGCGGGTGTGAAGGTGGCCGTACTGGACACCGGCGTGGACGCCACGCACCCGGACCTGGCCGGCCGCCTCGGCGAGGTCAGGAACTTCTCCACGTCCGCCGATGCCGTGGACCGGCACGGCCACGGCACCCATGTCGCCTCCACCGTCGGCGGCTCCGGGGCCGCGTCCGACGGGAAGAACAAGGGAGTGGCTCCCGGGGCGAAGCTCCTTGTGGGCAAGGTCCTGGGCGACAACGGTTCGGGCACGGACTCGGGCGTCATCGCCGGTATGGAGTGGGCCGCTCGCAGCGGCGCCAAAGTCGTCAGCATGAGCCTCGGCAAGGCGTCTCCGGACAATGGGAGCGACCCGACCAGTCTCGCCGCCAACGCCCTGACGGCCGAGACGGGCGCCCTGTTCGTCATCGCGGCCGGCAACACCGGGCCGGACGCCACCACCATCGGCTCGCCCGGTTCCGCCGACGCCGCGCTCACCGTCGCCGCCGTGGACCGGCAGGACAAGATCGCCTCGTTCTCCAGCCGGGGTCCGCGCGCGGGCGACAACATGCTGAAGCCCGACATCGCCGCCCCCGGTGTGAACATCGTCGCGGCCCGGGCCGCCGGCACCTCCATGGGCAGCCCTGTCAACGAGCACTACACGGCGGCCAGCGGCACCTCGATGGCCACGCCGCACGTCGCGGGCGCCGCGGCGATCCTCTCCCAGCAGCACCCCGACTGGAGCGCGGCCGACATCAAGGGCGCACTGATGTCGAGTGCCAAGGTGCTGCCCGACGGCGCCTTCGCCGAGGGCTCCGGCCGCGTCGACCTGCCTTCCGCCCTGAGCGCGACTGTCTCGGCCACCAACGCCTCCTTCGGCCGCTACGCACAGGGCACCACGGCCGACCCGGTCACTCGAACCGTCACCTTCCACAACCTGGGCGACGAGGCCGTCACCCTCGGCCTCACCACGGCGTTCAGCCGTGACGGCGACGGGCCGGAGATCCCGGGGGCGCTGAGCCTCGGCAGCGACAGCATCACCCTTCCCGCAGGCGACAGCCAGCAGGTCGCTGTCACCGTCGACCCTGACGTCGCGGCCACCGGCGGCACGTACACGGGCACGATCTCCGCCACCGGCGGCGGGGTCACCGCGCATGCGACCGTCGCGCTCGCACGCGACCTGCCGACGTACAAGCTGGACTTCCGGCCGACGATGCCGGACGGCAGCGCGCCCATGGCCATCTCGGCGCACTACTACGACCTGCGCTCCAACAAACCGCCGGTGAAACTGTCGACGCGGCCCGACGGAACGGGCAGCGCCCAGGTGAGGGCCGGCCGCTACTCCGTCTCCGGGCATCTGTTCGGCAAGGACGGGAGCTCCGTGACTTTCATGGTGCCCGACGTCACCGTCACCGACCGCGGCGTCACGGTGGCCGTGGACGGACGCAAGGCGGCCCTGATCAAGGCGAAAGCGCCGCAGCCGACAGAGGCGGCAGGTGTGTCCGTCGTCGTGACCCGGCAGTCGGCCGAGCAGAGCATCGGGGTGGCGGACATCCTGGCCGCGGGGCCCGGCGCCCAGTACCTCATGCCCAGCGAGCCCGCCCAGGACGGGGAGATCACCTCCACTGTCACCCATGCACTGCGGTCCCGTCCGGTCTCCGCGCTGGCCGAACTGCCCACGGGGAAGCGGGAGCTGACTACTCAGAGCATCCACGGGACGCTCCGCTTCGACGGAAACCGCACCCTCACCGTCGTGGACGCCAAAACCGGATCCGTCGCGGACCTCGGCGCGCACGACGTCACCGGAAAACTCGCCCTGATCCGGACCGGAACGGAGGACCTCAACACGGTCGTCCGACGCCTCGTGTCCGCGGGAGCGTCCGGGGTCATGTTCGTCGGCGCATCCGACACCCTGAAAGCGCTGGGTGTCCAGAAGACCGGCATTCCCGGTTTCAGTGTGCCCAAGAGCGAGGGTGACGCGGTGGCTGCGGCCGCCGCCGACCAGACGGTCAGAATCCGGCTCACCGGTGAACGCACCTCGTCCTACTCGTACCAGCTGGTCGCCGGCCGCAAGGGCGCCATCTCCGCCGACCAGACCTACACGGCCCAACAGTCGGAGTTCGCCGAGGTCCGCCTGCAGCAGTATTCCCCGGCGCCGAATTCCGACACCGAGCTCTACAGCCAGGCCGCCTGGGCGGGGCAGAGCACCGTCACCGGATGGGCCACCGGCCTGGCCGGCGAGACGCACCTGGGCTCAACCCAGCGCGCCTATCTGCAGGCCGCGGACACGATCTGGAGCCGTTCCATGCTCATATCGGGCTGGTTGTCGGCCCAGACCACCGACTCGACACCGGTCAGGTACCAGCCCGGTGAGCGGACCACACAGCACTGGTTCCGTCCTGTCCTGCACTCCGCGACCAGCGCGAGCAACACCGATCCGGCGACCGGCAGTCAGCCGTACCGCACCAAGGACGACATGGTCGTCGCCATCCCGAAGTACGCGGACGGCCGATCCGGCTTCACCGAGTACGGCGGGCGCAACGCGGACGGGGACTACAGCCAGTTCCGCGCCTACCGGAACGGCACCCTGATCGGATCCGGGCCGCACGCCTGGGTCGTGATCAAGGGAGTCGCTCCCGAACCATCCCGCTACCGCTTCGAGCTGGACACCAAACGAAGCAACATGTGGTGGTCGGTCAGCACCGAACAGCACACCGCCTGGACGTTCTCCTCGGAGCACGTCCCCGGCGAAGAGAGGAAGCAACTGCCGCTGCTCCAGGCGGACTACGACCTGGCCGACGTCGATCTCCGGTCCGGGGTCACCGGCGGCGAGGACCACGAACTGGAGGTCGCATTCCGCGACCCAGACGGTTCGCGGGCCGCACTGGTCGAGGCGAGTGTCGATGTCTCGTACGACGACGGTGCCACGTGGCGGACGCTCCCGGCAGCCGTGGATGGCAGCGCTGTCACGACGATGGTGCACGCCCCCGAGGGCGCCAAGGGCATCTCTCTGCGGATCCACGGCGAGAACTCCGCGGGCAGCACCATCGATCAGACCGTGATGCACGCCGTCCACGTGCGCTGATCCGGTCCGGTCCCGGCCGTGCGCTCCTCGGGGCGCACGGCCGTTCCCTTCTCTCCTGTCACGTGCCACGAAGCAGCGCAGGTGTCTACGCCCGACGGTGGCCGTTGGTCCACCTACGCTGCCCCGCCACCAGAAGCACCCCGAGCGCCAGACAGCAGAACGCAGCCACGGCGAGTGCGCCGAGCGGCCGGTCGTCACCGGTGTCCGGGAGGGAAGGACGCGGGTCAGGAGTCGGCGACGGCTTGGGTGTGGGCGACGGGCTGGGGCTCGGTGCCGCGGTCACGAGCACAGTCTCCGCCGGCAGCCCGAGGCCGTGCCCCACCGGTACCTCTCCGCCGGTCAGGGCGTCATGGGTGGCTTCGGCGTCGAAGCTGTAGCAGCCGGGCTTGTCGAGGGTCACGAGGCCGGTGGCGTAGGTGGAGTTCGAGCGGATGACGAGCGGCGGAAGGCGCTTGGCCACGGGAATCCCTGGGGCCGACCAGTCAAGGCCGGTGCAGGTGCCGTCGGCAGCGGGCGTGAGCGGCCCGTAGAGGGAGACGGTGGCGGTGAGCGTGCGGCCGTCGGGCAGCCCGGTCACGGTGATCCGGTCGCGCACGCTGCCACCCACCTGAACCTTGGCGGCTGAGGCCCGCGTGGTCACAGAGAGCACCGGAGGCACGTATCGAGGCCGCGCCAGGAACGTCTCCAGAGGGTCGCCGGGGGCATGCGACACGTCGTCGCCGACGGCCGGGTCCAATGTGGCGCCGAACGAGTAGCACCCCGGCTCATCGATCGTCTGCTCCGGCGTGGTCGTGCGGCCGGACCCGGTCAACGCCACGGGCGCGTAGCGGCGCGCGACGGGTGGCGTGCCGGACCAGTCGACCGTGGAGCAGGAGTCGTTCACCGCGGGCAGCGGTCCGAACAGCGTGATGGCGAGTGTCGCGGGTCCGGTGAGCCCGGATACGGCGAACGTGTCGGTGACGGGCTGCCCGGCGGTGAGTGTGGTGGCGGAGACCTCGCTGGCCAAGCGGGGCGGGTCTGCAGCCGCGATGTCGATCGTGCGGGCCGACTTGCCCTGTAGAGGCAGCGAGCCCGTGGTTGTCATCGACTGCACCTTGTACGCCGGATCGCCATCCATGCGGGTCCCGAGGGGTGCGGTGACGGGTCCGGTCACCATGATCCGGGCGGCTCCCGGTGTGTCGGAGCGGAGCCAGAGCTGCGCCCCGGGGGCGAGGGTCTCGCCGCTGGTGAAGGGCTGCGTGCCGGCGGCGTCGGTGTAGGCCGTGGCGTTGTCGACGGTGACGGTGAGCGGCCCGGTGGCATTCGCTCCGATGGTGTACGGGCCGATAAGGGTGCCGGTGTCGCCGCCGTCGGGGCCTTCGATGGTGGGGGTCGGATCGGCCGGGGCAGGGGCGGGTCCGGCGGCCAGCACATCGGTGACGATCTTCTTGACGACCTCGTAGAGGGCCGCCGACTGGTAGTCGGGCGGCAGCACGATGCCGTCGGTGAAGTAGTGGATCGCCATGGCGACCGTGCCGGAACGCTCCCGGTTGGCGGCCTTCGCGCTCGTGGACGGTACGGCGGGCTCGTTCGTCGCGGGCCAGTAGTTCTCCAGGATCCGCTGCACGTAACCCGCGTTCCGGATGCCACCGGCCGGTTCCGGGTCGTAGCCGGTGCCCGTCCGCTGCCCCGCGCCCCACTCCACGCAGTACGCGGATCCGATCACGGTGGTGCCGGTGGAGTCGCGGAAGTTGTAGCGGCAAGAGTTCGTGCCGCTGGTACGGGTGAAGCCGAGGCTCGCGGGGTCGTAACCGAAGTCCGGGTAGGCGTGGTCGGCCGGGTCGTAGTCGTCGGAAGCGGCGTACGGCTTGGGCTGGGTGTCGCGTGCGCCGACTTCGATACAGCCGTTCGTGCCGTACTGCACCGCCGCGAACGGCGCCGTCGGCGGCACCTCGTCGGCGACGGCCTTGGGCAGCATCGCCATTGCCCAACCGACGAGGAACGCGAGGGCGAGCCCCGCGGACAGGAAAGTGGCGCCAAGACGGCATCGCGGCGTCCGCGGCATGGAGCAGCCCCCAGGAGACAGTCAAAGGGAAAGAAACCTGACTATCTGCTATCTATCGGACAGGGGAGACCGCGACCCGGGCGACACGCTTTGCCCGTCGCCTGTCCGCACCCGTACAGCCGCGCCGGAGAGTCGGCGCACGAGGCGAACGAGGAGACATCATGATCAGCACTTTGGACGGCCTGCCCGCCGGAGTCGTCGGGTTCGA
Source organism: Streptomyces mesophilus (assembly GCF_011044995.1). GTDB lineage: Bacteria > Actinomycetota > Actinomycetes > Streptomycetales > Streptomycetaceae > Streptomyces > Streptomyces mesophilus. The sequence continues at coordinate 82,083 of NZ_JAAKZW010000001.1, forward strand.
GGCGAGCGGCGAGATCTCCGCCGACGACTACCGCGACGTGGTCGTACCCGCGATCGTTGACGCCGCGGAGGCGGGCGAGGTCCGCTTCCTGCTCGTCGTACGCGACTTCGACGGCATGTCGAGCGGAGCCGTGTGGCAGGACCTCAAGGTCGGCACCGAGCATCTGGGCTCCTGGAAGCGGATCGCGCTCGTGACCGACATCGAGTGGATGAAGCACCTCACCTCTCTCTTCGGCTGGATGACCCCCGGCGAGACCAAGGTCTTCCCTCTCGCCGAACGCGAGGCGGCAGCCGCCTGGGTGGCGGGCTGACCACCTCGACGATCACGCAGTCACTGGCGCGTCCGGGTCGGCGTGCGGGCCGAGAAGGTCGAACACCGGGGTGAAGCGGTCGAGCAGCCTCACCAGGCGGTGGAACGCCGCCACGTCACCCTTGGCCTCGATCCGGCCGGCGGCGAGCGCTTCGTCGAACGCCGCCGGCCGGAACAGGGCATCGATCAGCGTGAGCCGATCAAGTGCCAGCGTGAGGTCGGGGTCCGTGCTCGGGCGGCGCCAGTGGTTGAGGACTCCTCGGGCGACCTTCAGCGAGTACGGGGTCGGGGCGCCGCGGACGTCGAGGTCGATGGCTAGATTGACGTCGGCGGCCTGGGGGCCGTTGAGGCGTACGGCGACGAAGTCCAGAAGTCGGTCCACGGACAGTGCGGCGATCGTTCCCTTGCCGCCTGAACTGAACGGGCGCCGCGGGGGCGGGCCCTCGCGCAGTTCCTGGGCGGCTGTGAGGAAGATGTTCCGCCACTGCGGGCCCTCGGCCTGGTAGCCGAGTTGTTCGTAGGCGTCGGCCTGGACCTGGCGGGCCTGCGCGTTGCCGGGCTCCGCGTACACGGCGCGTCCCGCGAGTTCGGCCGCCCAGCGGTACTCGCCCGCCTCGACCGCTTCGCGGGCCAGGGCCACGACCCGGTCGGTGCCGCCGATCGCGTCGACGTAGCGGCGGCCCAACTCCCCGTCGGGCAGCGGGAAGAGGTGCATGGGGTTGCCGTCGTAGAAGCCGAGTTCCTTGGCGTACACGGCGCGCACGTTGTGGTGGACGGTGCCGTGGTAGCCGCGGTTCCACCAGGCGCGGCCGAGCTCGGCGGGCAGTTCGACGGACTCGGCGATCTCGATCGGGGTGAGGCCGTGGTTGGCCAGGCGCAGGGTCTGGTCGTGGAGGTACTTGTACGTGTCGCGCTGCGAGGCGAGGAATTCGGTGACGTTCTCGTTGCCCCACACGGGCCAGGTGTGCGGGCCGAAATGCACCTCGGCGTCGGCGCCCCACAGCTCGATCGCCTCGTCGAGGTAGCGGGCGAAGTTGGCGGCGTCGCGGGTGCGGGCGCCGCGCAGGGTCTGGATATTGTGCAGCGAGTGGTTGGCGTTCTCGGCGCAGCTGAGGGCCCTCAGTTCGGGGATGTAGAGGTGCATCTCCTCGGGGGCCTCGGTGTCCGGCGCCATCTGGAACTGGAAGGTCAGACCCGCGAGGACGCGTTCCTCCCCCGTGCTCCTGATCAGGTCGGTCGGCGGGATGTAGCCGCTGCGGCCGCCGCCGCCGCGGATGCCTATGCCGTCGCTGACGAATCCCTGCGCGTGCGGGGGCAGAAGACTGCCGAACGCGTGGGCGGCGCGGCGGGACATCACGTTGCCGCAGATGACGTTCTCGCCGATGGCGTACCGGTCGAAGTCGCCCGGCGCCACGATCGTGACCTTGCCCGCGGCCACGTCCTCGGGGGTGGTGACGGCGAGGATGCCGCCGTAGTGGTCCAGGTGCGGGTGGGTATAGATCACCGCGACGACCGGGAGGCGCTGCGGGCGATGGGCGTAGTACAACTCCATCGCGGCCCGGGTGCATTCGGTGGTGGTGCCGACGTCCACGATGACCAACCCGCCGTCGCCCTCGACGATGGTGACGTTGGCGATGTCGTGGTTGCGGACCTGGTAGATGCGGTCGCAGACCTGGAACAGTCCGGCGTGCTTGATGATGCGGGACTGGCGCCACAGGCTCGGGTTGACGGTGTCCGGGGCCGGGCCGTCGACATAGTCGAAGACCGTGCTGTCGAAGACGGCCTCGCCGCGGGTGTCACGGATGACGCCGCCGTCCGGGAGCGGCGCGATAAGGCCGCGGGTCATGTCGGCGAAATCGCGTTCGTCGTCGAAGTCCAGGTGGTCGAGGACGGCGGCGTTGGCCGCCTGGGTGAACTCGCTTGCGGGCTTACGGCCGGCGGTCATGAGCAGCCTCTCGTCGCGATCCAGGGCGGGCGGGACAATTCGGGTGTGAGGTCTTACGCGGGTGACGGGGCCGCCGTCGGGGGAATCGGCAACCCCGCCACCTCGCTCGCCTGCCCGCTAGTAGCCCCCTCCGCAGGTGATGACCTGACCACTCACGTAGTTGGCCTCGGGCAGGCAGAACATGTAGACGGCGCCGGCCGCCTCCTCCGGGGTGCCCGCACGACCGAGCGGGATGCCCCGCTCCAACTGCGCGAGCAGGTCCGGGTTGACGCCCACGGGCAGCTTGCGCCCCTGGATGTCGATGCTGGCCTCACCACCGGCCGGTGCCTCGGTGAGGCGTGTACGGATCAGGCCGTACGCGACCGCGTTCACGTTGACGTTGTAACGGCCCCACTCCTTGGCGAGGGTCTTGGTCAGGCCGACGATGGCCGCCTTGGCCGAGGAGTAGTTGGCCTGGCCGACGTTGCCCTTCAGGCCTGCGCCCGAGGAGATGTTGACGACCTTGCGGTGCACGGACTCGCCGCGCGCCTTCTCGGCCTTCGCCATCCGCGAGATGTGCGGCTGGGCGGCACGCAGGATGCGGAACGGCGCCTTCAGGTGCACGTCGAGGATGGCGTCCCACTGTTCGTCGGTCATCTTCTGGATAACCGAGTCCCAGGTGTAGCCCGCATTGTTGACGATGATGTCGAGTCCGCCGAAGGTCTCGAGCGCGGTGTTCACGAAGCGGTCGGCGAAGTCCTCGTCGGTGACGCTGCCGACGCACGCGACGGCCTCGCCGCCCGCCGCCTTGATGTCGGCGACAGTCTGCTCGGCGGGCTCCGGGTCGAGGTCGTTGACGACGACGCGGGCGCCCTCAGCGGCGAACTTCAGGGCGATCTCTCGGCCGATGCCGCGGCCCGAGCCGGAGACGATGGCGGTCTTGCCCGCCAACTTGGTGCTGGTGTTGCTGCTCATGCCGCGAGTTCTCCTTCGATGACGGCGGTGCCGCGCAGGGTGACCGTGCCGTCCGCGAGCTCCATGGTCAGGTCGAGGTGGGTGAGCCCGTCCTCGACCTTTGTGACCTGGGCCGTGGCGGTCGGCTCGGCGTACAGGGGGGTGATGGACGTGAAGCGGACGCTGTACGAACGGATGCGTTCCTGCGGCACGTTGGCGGTCAGCAGGCGCCCGAGGTAGGCCATGGAGAGCATGCCGTGGGCGAACACGTCGTCCATCCCGGCCGACTTGGCGACGTCGAGGTCGATGTGCATCGGGTTGTGGTCACCGGACGCGCCCGCGTACAGGGCCAGGGTGGTACGGGTGATCTTGGGGAGCTTGAGCTTCACTTGGCGGCCTCCGGGTTGCGCACGACGAGGCTGTTGTGGAGTTCGGCGACGAGTTCGCCGCCCCGGATGACCTCGGTGGAGCGGACGACGAACTCCAGTGCGCCGCCCTTCTTGCTGTACACATCCGTGATCTTCGTGCGGAAGGTCAGCCGGTCCCCGGCGTGGACGGGTGCGTGGTAGGTGAAGCCCTGTTCGCCGTGGAGGACGTGGCGGATGTCGATGCTGAGCAGCTCGACGAGGCTCGGGTGGTCCGCGGGGCGCTCCATCTCCAGGCAGAAGAAGAAGGTGGGCGGCACCGGCAGATCACGGTGCCCGGCGGCCTTGGCGGCGTCCACGTCCGCGCAGACGGGGTTGCTCTCGCCGATGGCCTTGGCGAAGAAGCGCAGGCGTCCGCGCTCCACGTCGACGGTGAACTCCGGCAGTTCGGTGCCGATGACTTGGGGGTCGATGGGCATCAGGAGACCTTTTCGTAGAGCGTGACGACGCAGGCGCCGCCGAGTCCGAGGTTGTGCTGGAGGGCGAGGTTCACGCCCTCGACCTGCCGGGCGTCGGCCTGGCCGCGCAACTGCCAGACCAGTTCGGCGCATTGGGCGAGTCCGGTGGCGCCCAGCGGGTGCCCCTTGGACATCAGACCGCCGGACGGATTGACGACGACGCGGCCGCCGTAGGTGTTGTCGCCGCCGAGGACGAACTTTTCGGCGGTGCCCTCGGGGGTGAGGCCGAGCGACTCGTACGTCAGGAGTTCGTTGCTGGTGAAGCAGTCGTGCAGCTCGACGACCTTGAGGTCCTCGGGGCCGACGCCGGCCGCCTCGTACACCTGGCGGGCGGCTTCCCGGGTCATGTCGTAGCCGACGACGCGCATCATGTCGCCCGAGTCGAACGTCGAGGCGTAGTCGGTGGTCAACGCCTGCGCCTTGATGCGGACTTGCGTGTCCAGACCGTGGCGGCGCGCGAAGTCCTCGCTGACGATGATCGCGGCGGCGGCGCCGCAGGTAGGCGGGCAGCACATGAGCCGGGTCAGCGGCCCGTACTGGTGCGGCGAGCCGAGCACCTGCTCCTCGGTGATCGGGTCACGGAAGACGGCGTACGGATTGTTCGCCGCGTGCCGCCGCGACTTGACGGCGATCTTCGCGAAGACCTCGTTGGTGATGCCGTACTTGTCCATGTACGCCTGGCCGGCGCCGCCGAACAGCTGGGCGGCCGAGGGCGCGTCATCGACCCAGCCCTGAATGTCCCGGGTCACCTTCAGACTGCGGGCCATGGCCGGCGGCCGGTCCTCGAGCTTGTTGCCACCGAGGGCGCCGCGCTGCATCTGCTCGAAACCGAGGACCAGCACGCACTCGGCGGCGCCGCTCGCGACGGCCTGGCGGGCGAGCCACAGGGCGGAGGAGCCGCTCGCACAGTTGTTGTTGACGTTGACGACGGGGATGCCGGTCTGCCCGAGCCCGTACAGGGCAGCCTGACCGCTGGTCGAATCACCGAAGACGTAACCGACGTACGCCTGCTGGACCTGCTCGTAGCCGATTCCGGCGTCCTGGAGCGCGGCGCGGGCGGCGCGCTCACCCATCACGTCGTACGGGTCGCTCTGGCCCGGTTTGCTGAACGGGATCATGCCGACCCCGGCCACATGCACTGTGGCGCTCATGTGATGCCTCCCAAGGGCGATGGTTCGTCGATGGCGGGGACAACTTCCGCCCGACACGACGCGCCATTTACTTTCATCATCAAGACCCTAGAAGTCAATGGTTCACATGGAGCCAGTGTCAGACGTAGGGTTTACATACCTGCTACTGCGAGTACCTGTGAGGTATCCATGCGCCGATCCGTGTTCAACGAGGACCACGAAGCGTTCCGCGAGACGGTCCGTGACTTCATCGCCAAGGAGGTGACGCCCGAGTTCCCGGAGTGGGAGAAGGCCGGCCTGGCGCCGCGCGACCTCTACCGCAAGCTCGGCGAGCTGGGCATCTACGGGATCTCCGTGCCCGTCGAGTACGGCGGCGCCGGCGAGACGAGCATCAAGTACGAGGCCGTGATCTCGGAGGAGACGGCTCGCGCGGCCGTCACCTTCGGCAGCTCCGGCGTCCACGTCGGCCTCTGCCTCGGATACCTGCTGCGCTACGCCACCGAGGAGCAGCTGCACCGGTGGATGCCCGACTTCATCAGTGGCGAGGCGATGTACGCCATCGCGATGACCGAGCCGGGCACCGGTTCGGACCTGGCCGGGATGAGCACGCGCGCCGAACTGTCGGCGGACGGCACCCACTACGTCCTCAACGGCGCCAAGACGTTCATCACCGGCGGCGTCCAGGCCGACCGGGTGCTCGTCGTGTGCCGTACCTCCCCCGCCCCCGCCGACAACCGTCGCCATGGTCTGTCGATCCTCGTCGTCGACGCCCAAGCCGAGGGGTACGCCGTCGGCCGCAAGCTCGACAAGATCGGCATGCGCACGTCCGACACGGCGGAGCTCTCCTTCAGCGACGTCAAGGTGCCCGTCGGCGACCTGCTCGGCAAGGAGGGGCAGGCCTTCTCCTACCTTTCGGAGAACCTCGTCAAGGAGCGTCTCGTCATCGGCATCAACGCCGCGTCGACCGCCACCGCCGCGATCCGCTTCGCCCTCGACTACGTCAAGGAGCGCCAGGTCTTCGGCAAGCCGGTCGCCTCGTTCCAGAACACCAAGTTCGTGCTCGCCGAGTGCGCTGCCGAGGTCGAGGCACTGCAGGCGATGGTGGACCGCGCCATGGACCTGTACGACGAGGACGATCTGACGCCGGCCGACGCGTCGAAGCTGAAGGTGTTCGGCACCGAGGTCGCCGGCCGCGTCATCGACAAGTGCCTGCAGCTGCACGGTGGTTACGGCTACATGCTGGAGTACCCGATCGCCCGCCTGTACGCGGACACCCGTGTCTCGCGCATCTACGGCGGCACGAACGAGGTCCAGAAGACCGTCATCGCCAAGTCGCTGGGCCTGTGAGCCCCGCCGGGTCCGCTCGTACCGCCGGGGAGCGGTCCCGGCCGCGCGACCGCAAGGCGCGGATCCTCGCCGTGGCGATGGAACTGTTCCACCGCCACGGCTACGCGGCCACGGGCATGGAGGACATCGCGGCTGCGGCAGGCGTCACGGCCGGAGCCCTGTACCGGCACTTCCCCGGCAAGCGGGAGCTCCTCGGGCGGGCACTGGCGCACGGTCTCGACGAGCTGCTGACCGAGCTCGGCACAGCGACCGATCTGCCTCACCTCCTTGAAGCGGCCGCCCACTTCACGCTGGACCGGCGCGGCACGACGGTGCTGTGGGAGCGCGAGGCGCGGCATCTGTCGGACACGGACCGGAGCGAGGTGGAGCGAGGACACGCTCAGGCGGCCCATGGGGTGACGGCCGCGCTGCGGGCGGCGGAGGGCGAGCGGGCGTCGGGCCGCGACCTCGGTCTGGTCGCCTGGGCCTGCCTCGCCGTGCTGGCCAGCCCTTCGTACCACCACACGACACTCACCCGGCCGCGCTTCGACGAGCTGCTGGTCAGCGCCGCGGCCGCCGTGTGCCGCACCGATGTGCGGCGCCCGCCGTCCGCGCCGGGCCTGCCCGTCCCAGTGGCCGGGATATTGCCGAGCACCCGACACGAAGCCCTGCTCGCCGCGGCGCTCCCCCTCTTCAGCGCGCATGGGTTCGACGGGGTCGGTCTGGAGGACGTCGCCCGTGCGGTCGGCATGTCGCGCGCCGCCGTGTACGCGCACTACGACAGCAAGGCCGATCTCCTGATGGCCACCCTGCGGCGTGAGTCGGAGGCCGCCTGGTACGCGCTGAACCGGGCGCTCGCCGAGAGCGCGAGTGCCGCGGAGGCGCTGGAGCGCGTCCTGCGCGCCTACGCCGCATCGGCCACGGCGTCCCGTGGGCTGTCCGGACTCCTGGTGAGCGAGGTGCCGCGGCTGCCGGACGAGCAGCGGGAGTCGGCACACCGCACGCAGCTCGCCTACGTCGCCGAGTGGGTCGCCCTGCTGCGCGCGTGCCGGCCGGAGCTCGACGAGTGCGCGGCCCGAGTCGCCGTCCACGCGTCGCTCACGCTCGTCAACGTGGTGTCCCGCCGCCCGGAGGTGCGCCGTCACGCGGATCCCGTCGACGTCCTGACGACGCTGGGCCTTTCCGTCCTGCTCGGGACCGGCGCCACAACTGCGACCACGACAGCCCCCAGGAGGAGCCCGTCATGACGATCGAGATCACCGGCCAAGTGCAGTGGCAGGCCTGGCAGTCGGGCACGCTGCCGCCGGTGGAGAAGGTGTCCGAGGGGGTCTGGTCGATTCCGCTGCCACTGCCGGACAACCCGCTGCGCTACGTCCTCGTGTACGCGCTGGAATGCCGGGCCGGGGTGGCGCTCATCGACGCGGGCTGGGACGACGAGCCTTCCTGGGGCGCCCTCAACTCCGGTCTGGCCACCGCCGGTTACGCGGTCGGGGACGTACGGGCCGTCCTGGTGACGCATCAGCACCCGGATCATCTCGGGCTCGCGGGGCGCATCCGTGAAGCGTCCGGCGCCTGGGTGGGACTGCACCGCCTCGACGCCCGTCCGCACGACGGCCCCCGGACCGCGGAGGAGCACGGACTGCTGCTCCGCGCCCACCTGGTCGAGCACGGCACACCCCCGGACGACGCCGACCTGATCCTGGCGGCGCTGGACATGACGTGGCTCCTGCGCGAGCCCCGCCCGGACGTGCTCCTGGAGGACGGCGAGGTCATCCGGCTGCCCGGCCGCGAACTCACCACGATCTGGACCCCGGGCCACAGCCCCGGGCACTCATGCTTCTACGATCCCGCCCGCGAAACCCTGTTCTCCGGGGACCATGTACTGCCGCGCATCACACCGCAGGTCGCCGTCCACCCGACGACCACCGGCGATCCGCTGAGCCAGTTCCTCGTCTCACTGGAACGTCTCGAACACCTGCCGGTCGACGAGGTCCTGCCCGCTCACGAGTACCGCTTCCGCGGCCTGGACCACCGCATCAAGGTGATGGCCCGTCACCATGCCGACCGGCTGGCCGATTTGTCCGCCTTGCTGGCGTCCGGGACCGGTGCCACGGCCTGGGATCTGGCGCGTGCGGTGACGTGGTCCCGCCCGTGGGAGAGCTTCGCTCCGGTGAGCCGGCGCTTCGCCCTCGGGGAGACCCTTGCTCATCTGCGGCTGCTCGAAGCGCGGCGCGAGGCCCGGCCTGTTCGGAGACCGGAGGAGCCTGTGCGCTGGTGCGCCGTACCGGCGTGATCTCCCTGCTGCACCGCGAAGGCCCGGCCGGTTCGGCCGGGCCTTCGTTCGTGCACAGGGGACCGCGGGCCCCTCAGGACACCGAGCGCTCCGCCTGTTCCCAGTACGGCTTGCGCAGCTCGCGCTTGAGGATCTTCCCGGCGGGCGACAGCGGCAGGGCGTCGCAGAAGTCGACGGTGCGCGGCGCCTTGTAGCCTGCGATGAACTCCTTGCAGTGCAGCCGCAGTTCGGCCGCGGTGACCTCGGCGCCCGGCTGCGTCACCACGACCGCGTGCACCCGCTCACCCCACTCGGGATCCGGCACGCCGATGACCGCACAGCTCGCCACCGCCGGATGCTGGGCGAGCGCGTTCTCGACCTCGGCGGAGAACACGTTCTCGCCGCCCGTCACGATCATGTCCTTGATGCGGTCGACGATGAAGATGTACCCCTCGTCGTTCATGTAGCCGGCGTCGCCGGTGTGCATCCAGCCGCCGCGCAGCGTCTGTGCCGTCTCCTCGGGCCTGTTCCAGTAGCCGAGCATGATGCCGCCGCCGCGCACCACGATCTCCCCGACCGCGCCCCGGGGCACCTCCCGGTCCTCGGGGTCGACGATCATGACTTCGGTACCGGCCACGGCACGCCCCGCGGACCGCAGCAGTTCGGGCCGCGCATGGTCCTCGGGACCCAAGTGGGTTGCCACGGGTGACAGTTCAGTCATGCCATAGCCCTGGGCGAACTGCGCCCGGGGGAAGCGCGCCATCGCCCGGCGCAGCAGCGCCTCGGCGATCGGTGAGGCGCCGTAGCCCATCCACTCCACACTGTCGAGGTCGTGATCACCGGCCGCGGGGTGGTCCACCAGCATCTGGATCATCGCCGGTACGAGCAGCAGCGAGGTGGGCCGCAGGTCCTGGATCGCGGTCAGCACCGCCGTCGGCTCGAAGGCCGGGAGGAAGATGTGCGAGCCGCCCATCACGTTCTGGTTGTTCCACACGGCGAGCCCGGCGAGGTGGAACAGCGGGGCGCAGTGCAGGGTGCGCCCGCGCGGGGACACCGTCCGTGTGGTGGCGAGGCCGCAGTAGGCCGACGTGAGCATGCTCGCGTGGCTGAGCATGACGCCCTTGGGGAAGCCCGTGGTCCCTCCGGTGTAGAAGATCCCGGCAAGCCGGTCCCCACCTGCCCGCTCGTCCTCCAGCGGGTCGTGTCCCGCGACCAGTTCCTCGTAGGAGAGGAGCCCGGGCGGGGTGGGCCCGTCACCGCAGTGCACGACGGTGTGCACGCCGTCCCACAGGGCGCGGAGTTCGTCCACGAGCGGCACGAACGTGTCGTCGACGACGAGCACGCGGGTGTTCGACTCCTGGAGCGAGTACGCGATCTCCTTGGAGCTCCACCGGGTGTTGACGGGGTTGACGGCGCCGCCCGCCCACCAGGTCGCGAAGAGCGTCTCGTGGTAGCGGTCGGAGTTCAAAGCGAGCAGACCGACCCGCGCCTGGTCACCGATCCCGAACGACCGCAGCGCGCCGGCGAACCGCGCGATGCGGTCGACGCTCTCGCGGTGGGTGCGGGTGCGCTCGCCGTAGAGGGTGGCGAGCGCGTCCGGGGTGTGCTGCACGGCTCTGTGCAGGCTCTGCGTGAGATACACGGCGACGCTCCTTGAGGTGAGGGCAGGGAGGCCTCGCGAGCGTGGTCGACCCCGTCGGCCGGAGTGACCACGCACAGGAGGGAGAACGCGGGACCGGCACCACGTTGCACCTCGACCGCTGAATTCCATATTTACTTTCATGGTGAATCAGCAGGCGCGTCAAGGTGTCTGCCATCCACATCTCGTACCCGCACTTCACATCAGAGTGTCCGCAACCATTGACATCGCCCTTGCGGCGACCTCAAAGTGACCCGCGTCACCCACACTGAGGAGCCGTCATGGCCGACCGTGGTTCTCCCCTGCCCACGCCCGTATCCGCGCCCGCCGAACCGTCCCTGCCCGACACCCCTGCCGCCGGTCCGACGCGACGCAAAGCGTGGCTCATCGCGTTCCTGCTGTTCGCTTTCATGGTCGTCAACTTCGCCGACAAGGCGGTGCTCGGCCTCGCGGCCAAACCGCTGACGAAGGAACTCGGTCTGTCCGCCTCCGAGTACGGAATGATCGCCGGCGCCTTCTTCCTGCTGTTCAACGTGGCCGCGGTGGCGGGCGGCTTCCTCGCCGACCGCGTGCCCGGCAGGTGGTTCCTGCTACTCATGGCCCTCACGTGGTCACTCGCCCAACTGCCCATCGCGGCGGCCGCCGGCTTCGGCGTGCTGCTGGTCAGCCGTCTCGTCCTCGGGGTGGCGGAGGGGCCGTCCGTCGCCGTGGCCACGCACACCCTGTACCAGTGGTTCCCGGCGGACTCCCGCACTCGTCCGACCGCGTTGCTGACTGCCGGAGCACCGCTCGGCGTCGTTGCGGCGGCGCCACTGCTCGGCGCGTTGATAGCGGCGCAGGGCTGGCGGTCCGCGTTCCTCGCGGTCGCGGCAGCCGGAGTGGTGTGGGCGGCCCTGTGGTATGTGTTCGGCCGTGGCGGCAGCGACTCCAAGAGCGAAGTCCCCTGCCCGCCTTCCGTCACCGAGGAATCCACGAGCCCTCGGGTGGGATATCGCCAGGTCATGATGAGCCGTACGTTCGTCGCCAACACGGTGGTGGCGTTCGCCGGTTACTGGAGCGGTGCGCTTCTGCTGGCCTTCGTGCCGTCGTACATCGAGGACGTCCTCGGGCACGACACGGCGGCGGCCGGGCGCCTCGTCGCACTGCCGTGGGCCTTGTCCGCACTCTCCTTGCTGGTGCCTGCGTTTCTGGTGCCGTGGATGATCCGCCGGGGCGCAACGGCACGCGTCGCGAACAGCGGGGTCGCGGCCGCGGCGGCCGCCCTGTCGGGCCTCTGCCTCATCGGACTCGCATACGGACCCGCCGGTCCGGCCCGGATCGCCTTTCTCGCGGTCGGCTTCAGTGTCGCCATGGTCGTCTTTCCGCTGGCGCTGACGTCGTTCGGCACACTGGCGCCCGCCCGCCTGCGCGGCGGAGTGATCGGGGTCTACACCGGCGTGTATTCCCTTGCGGGCGTGGTCTCGCCGGTGGTCGCCGGGTGGCTGCTCGACGCCGGCGGGCACGGCGCTGCGGGTTATGCCACGGTGTTCCTGGTCGCGGCGGTACTCCAGCTCGGCGGCGCCGCCGCGGTGGGCTGCTTCGGCCACCCGGAACGCGACGCCGCGCGCCTGGCCGCGCTTCCCGCGCCGGGCACACGCCCAGAAGGGCGGTGACCGGCGGCGTTGCCTGGGCCGCCCCCACCTAGGATGAGTCGGATGACGACCAAGACCGTCCGCTCCACGCGACGCCCGCGCGACCGCAAGGCGCAGATCCTGGCCGCCGCCATGGAGTGCTTCCGGCGCTCCGGTTACCAGGCCACGGGCATGGAGGACATCGCGACGGCCGTGGGCATCACGGCCGGAGCCCTCTACCGGCACTTCCGCAGCAAGCAGGAACTGCTCAGCCTGGCGATGCTGGACAGCGCGGAACAGGTCCGGGATGTCGCGCGGTCCGCGGACGGTCTCGACTCCGTGCTGGCCGCATTGTCGTCCTTCACTCTCGATCACCGGGCCTACGCGAGCGTATGGGACCGCGAGACGCGCAACCTCGCTCCTGAGGACCGCGCGGAAGTAACGCGACGGCACGCGGATATCGCCGAAGCCGTCGCGAGTGCGCTCAGTACGGTCCGGCCCGAACTCGACGCGGACGACACCTCGTTGCTGGCCTGGGCGGCGGTCACCACCATCGCGGGCGCCTCCTACCACCACGTGGAACTCCCCCGGCCCCGGTTCGACGAACTGCTGGCGTCCACGGCCCGCGCCGCCTGCGACACCTCCCTGCCGGACCCACCCGCGGGCCCGGAGGCCACGGAGGCGGCAACTCAGGTGGGTGCGGGGCTCAGGCCCGCTTCCCGCCGCGAGGCGCTGATCTCCACGGCGATCCCGCTCTTCGCCGCGCACGGCTACCAAGCCGTCAGCATGGAGGACCTCGGTGCCGCGGCCGGCGTCTCACGGCCCGCCGTGTACACGCACTTCAGCGGAAAGGCGGATCTCCTGGCGACGGCGCTGCACCGCGAGTCGGAGGCCAAGTGGGCCGGTCTGGCACGGGACTTGCGCGGCAGCCGCGACGCCGGCGAGGCCCTGGACAGGCTCGTCGAGTCGCACGCGCGCGGTTCCGTGGCGAACAAGGGGGCGGCCGGCCTGGTCCTGGTCGGCGACATCGCGCACCTACCCGAGGCGGACCGGGAAGCGCTGCACCGTTCACAGGTCGATTTCGTCTCGGAGTGGGTGGCGCTGCTGACGGCGACGCGGCCCGAGCTCGGCACCGCCGAAGCGCGGGTGATCGCACAGAGCACCTTCACGATGCTGAACATCCTGCCGAGGCTGCCGCTCCTGGAGCGGTTCACCGACCCCGCACCTCGGCTTGTCGCCATCGCCCGCTCCACCCTGGGCGTCGCCTCCCCCTGAGCTGCCCCCACACCTGCAAACCGGCCGCGGCACTCTGCCGCGGCCGGCACGCCGGTCAGGGGACGGAGATGTTGAAGTGCGGATCGAAGGCGTCCGTCACCTCGGCGAGGCGGTCGAGGGCCGTCACGTCGCCTTCGGCGGTCATGCCTTGCTGCGCAAGGGCCTCGGCCGCCGCAGCGGGCTTGAGCAGGAGTGCGGCGAGGGCCGGTTTGGGACCGCTGACGCTCAGTTGGGCGTCAGCGGCGTGGCCGGGGCGGGCGTTGAGCACGCCGTGATGTACCCACATGGTCCACGGCTGCTCGGCGGGCCCGGTGAAGGTGAAGTTGACGCGGATGTCGACGTCGGCAGCGGCCGGACCGTTGATGTGGACGGCGGCGAAGTCGAAGAGCAGGTCGATGGGCATGGCCAGGATGGTGTCCAGACTGCCGGTGTTGAGCTGCCCCTCGGTGCGTACTCCTTCGCGCAGTTCTTTGGCGGCGGTGAGGAAGATGCCGCGGTACTGCGGGACTTCCTGCTGGTAGCCGAGCTGTTCGTAGGCGTCCGCCTGCAGTTCCTTGGCCTCGGTGTCGTCGGGGTCGGCGAAGACCAGATGGTGCAGGGCCTGGACGGCCCACCGGTAGTCGCCGGCCGCGATGGCGTCGCGGCCCTCTTGAAGGAGCTTGTCGCGGCCGATCAGGTCGACATGGCGCCGGGCATTGTCCTGGGGCAGCAGCGGCAGAATGGTCGACGGGTCGCCGTCCCAGAAGCCGAGCTCCTTGTGGAAGACGGCGCGGACGTTGTGGTGCAGGCCGCCGTGGTAGTAGCGGTTGAACCACTTCTTGCCGATCGCTTCGGGCAGCTCCACGACCTCGGCGGCCTCGAGCGGTGTCAGCCCCTGGTTGGCCAGACGCAGGGCCTGGTCGTGGATGTACTTGTACATGTCGCGCTGGGACTCCAGGAACGCCACCACATTCTCATTGCCCCAGACCGGCCAGGTGTGCGGGCCGTAGTGCACCTCGACGTCCTCGCCCCAGCGGATGAGGGTCTCGTCCAGGTAGCGGGCGAAGTTGCGGGCGTCGCGGGTGCGGGCCCCACGAATGGTCTGGATGTTGTGCATCGAGTGGTTGGCGTTCTCCGCGCAGGTAAGCGCCTTGATCTCAGGGATCCAGATGTGCATCTCCTCCGGCGCCTCGGTGTCCGGCGCGTAGAGGAACTCGAAGGTCCAGCCGCCGAGGGTGCGCGTCTCGCCGGTCTTGGTGACAGGGTCGGTGGGCGGAATGTAGCTGAGGTTGGTGTGCATACCGTCGTCGCCGGCGCCCAGGCCCACCGTGACGATGCCGCAGTCGCACTTGGGGAGCAACAGCGCGAAGGTGTACGCCATCCGCCGTGACATCGCGTTGCCGGTGATCACGTTCTCGCCGATGGCGTGCTTGTTGAACGACTCGATGGTGCCCGGCGCGACGACCGGGATCTTCCCTGAGAGCACGTCGGCCTCGTCGATGATGCCCTTCACACCGCCGTAGTGGTCGAAGTGGGTGTGGGTGTAGATCACGGCGACGACCGGCTTGGTGTTTCCCGTCTCGCGCCGGAACAACTCCATCGAGGCCTCGGCCAGGTCCACGCTGAGGCCGGTGTCGATGATGACGAGGCCGTCGGGGGCGTCCACGATGGTGATGTTCGCGGCCAGGCGGACCTGATAGAGACCGTCGACGACCTTGAACAGGCCCTCGCGCTTGATCACCTGCGACTGGCGCCACAGGCTCGGGTTCACCGAATCCGGCGCGGGCGCGTCGTCGGTGATGTAATCCAGCAGCTTCGCGTCCCGGATCACATCGCCGTTCTTGTTCCGCAGCTCGTCAGGGAACCCCGCGAGAAATCCACGGTCCGTGTCGGCGAAGTCCGCCCGGTCCTCCATCGCGTACCGACTGGCCGCCGCCCGGTTGACCTCTGCCGTGAAACCGCTCGCCTGCTTCGGCTCCGCCATCGTGCACTCCATCCCATCGGCAAGACGTCTGAAGTGCGCGCAGAGCACACCGCGAAAACCGTAAGCAGCCGTCACACGCTGCGCGACCGGACCGGAGGTGCCGAACCAGCCGCCGCCCGCGCTTCGACAGCAGTTCGGTCCCCAAGCCGGAAGGGGCCCACGTCACGGTCGAACAGATTCCCTGCCCCACCAAAGGGGGCCATCCGAGTGACACCCCGCGGTCCGTGCCGTCGTTCCACTCAGCCCTGACCCGCTCGCGCAGAGCCAGTCCGATCATACCGAGCACGCCTTGACTCACAATTCACTTAGGGGCATGTTTTTACTCTTGCAGGCTCTTTGCAGATCAATGATTGAAGACGTACGGTTCACATCATCGGTATCGGGCCGACCCGTTCCCCCGCAGCCCTCCCGGAGCCCTCCGTGCACCCACGCACCCTTGTCGACTCGAGCGACGCGCTGACTCCCGTCAGTCCTGCCGGCAAGAAGAACCTGATCGACTTCCTCAGCCTGGAGCGTGTCGAGCGCGACCTCTTCCGCGGCTGGTGCCATGACGGCGCCCGGCTCCGGGCGTTCGGCGGACAAGTCGCGGCCCAGGCCCTGACCGCCGCCGGGCACACCGTCGACGAAGCCTTTGCGGTGCACTCGCTGCACGGCTACTTCCTGCGGGCGGGCGACACTCGGCGGCCGATCGTCTACCAGGTCGAGCGACTACGGGACGGACGCGGTTATGTCTCCAGGCGGGTCACCGCCGTCCAGCTCGGTGAGCCGATCTTCACGCTGTCCGCCTCGTTCAAGGTGCCCGAGGAGACGGCCCCCGGCGAGGCCCGTCACGTGACGATGCCGCCTGCGGTGCCGCCCGAGGAGCTGCCGGACGCGTTCGCCCCGGTGCTGGGTTCGGGCGACCTGCCGGAGGACCACGATGTCCGCGAGTTCCACCGGGCCCTGTCGGTACGGTTTGTGCCGCCGCCGCGCCCCGCGCCCGAGGGCGGCACGGAGCAGTGGCTGTGGGTCAAGGCGGCCCATCCGCTCCCCGACGATCCGATGCTGCACGCCTGCGGGCTCGCCTACGCCTCGGACCTGCTGCTCGCGCCGTCCGCGGCGCTGCACCGCGAGCCACCGTGGATCCAGCGGAAGCGGCCCGACACCGTCTTCCTCACCTCGCTCGACCACGCCATCTGGTTCCACCGGCCCTTCCGCGCCGACGAGTGGCTGCTCGTGGTCCAGCGCAGCCCCACCGCCGGCGACGGGCGCGGCCTCGCCCACGGCGACTTCTGGACCCGGGACGGACGCCTGGTGGCCTCCGTCGTCCAGGAGACGGTGCTGCGCACCGTACGCCCCCGATCCGTCTGATCCTCACCCTTCGCCTCAGGAGCAATCCATGCACGCCCCGACGTCACCCGCTCAACTCATAGAGCACCGAACCCTGTTCATCGACGGCAAGTGGACCGAGCCGTCCGGCACCGAAGTCATCGAGGTGGTCTCGCCCGCGACCGGACAGGTCGTCGGCCGCGTGCCGCACGGCTCGCCCGCTGACATGGACCGGGCCGTCGACGCTGCCCGCCGGGCCTTCGACGACGGCCCCTGGCCGCGCCTGCCGCTGGCCGACCGCATCGAGGTCGTCAGCCGTATCCGGGACGCGCTCGCCGAGCGACGCGAGGAGATGGCCCAGCTGGTCACGCTCCAGAACGGCTCCCCCATCACCTGGTCCCGGGCCGGTCAGGCGATGTCCGGGGTGGCCGCGTTCAGCACGACGCTCGCCGCGGCCGCCGAGCTCTGCCTCGAGGAGGAGCGGCAAGGTCTCGGCGGGCCGGTGCTCGTGCGACGAGAACCGATCGGCGTCGTGGCGGCCATCACCCCGTGGAACGTCCCGCAGCTGACGCTCGCCGCCAAGCTCGCCCCGGGACTCGTCGCGGGCTGCACCTTCGTGATCAAGCCGTCGCCGGAGACTCCGCTCGACGCGTACCTGCTCGCGGAGATCTGCGCCGAGGCCGGACTGCCGGACGGGGTGGTGAACGTCGTCCCCGCCGACCGCGAGTCGGGCGCCCACCTGGTCGCCCACCCCGGGGTCGACAAGGTCGCCTTCACCGGGTCGGTCCCGGCGGGCAAGGCCATCATGGCCTCGGCCGCCCAGAACCTCACGCGGGTCTCGCTCGAACTCGGCGGCAAGTCCGCCGCGTTGATCCTCGACGACGCGGACGTCGCGGCGGCCATCCCGGCCATCGTCGGCGGTACGTGCGCCGCCAACAGCGGTCAGGCCTGCGTGGCCCTCACCCGCGTCCTCGTGCATGCGTCACGCTACGACGAGGTGGCCTCGGCCCTCTCAGGCGCCTTCGCGCAACTGAAGGTCGGCGACCCCGCCGACGAACGGACCATCGTGGGGCCGATGGTGACCTCTCGGCAGCGCCAGCGCGTGCTCGACTACATCCGTATCGGGCGCGACGAGGGCGCCACGGTGCTCACCGGCGGCGGTGTGCCCGACGACCTGGACACCGGCTGGTTCGTGCAGCCGACGCTGTTCGGGGACGTCACCAACGACATGCGCATCGCCCGCGAGGAGATCTTCGGCCCGGTCGTCTGCCTGATCCGCTACGACGACGAGGACGAGGCCGTCCGGATCGCCAACGACTCACCCTTCGGGCTCTCCGGTGCGGTGTTCACCGCCGATGTGGAACGTGGCATGCGCATCGCCCGGCGCATTCGTACCGGCACGCTCACCGTCAACGGCTTCCGCCTCGACCTCGCCGCGCCCTTCGGCGGCTTCAAGCAGTCCGGCATCGGCCGCGAGTTCGGCGCCGAAGGCCTGGCGGGCTACTTCGAGTACCAGTCGGTGGCGCTGCCCAAGGCCTCCACCACCGTCCACTGACCCCTTCCCCCTTTCCTCTGTACGGAGCTACTCATGCACGCAGCAGTTCTTCGCTCGGTCGGCGACACCTCGCTCGACGTCACCCAGGCCACCGCGATCTCCTTCGGTCCCGGCCGTGTCCGGGTCCGCCTCCACCGCGCCGGTCTGTGCCACTCCGACGTATCGATCATGAACGGCACGCTCCAGCACCCTGCCCCCTGCGTACTGGGTCACGAAGGAGCCGGCGAGGTGACCGAGGTCGGCGAGGGCGTCAGCGACGTTCGCGTGGGTGACCGCGTCATCGTGTGCTGGATGCCGCCGTGCGACGCATGTACCCACTGCCGGGCCGGCGAGGGCCACCTCTGCCGCTCGGGTTTCGCCAACCTCGCGACGCCCAACTTCGAGGTCGACGGCGTTCCGATGCCCGGGATGATGGGCGAGGGCACCTTCGCCGAGGAGGTCGTGATCTCCGCGGCGGCCGCGATCCCGATCCCCGACGACCTGCCGTACGACATCGCCGCCCTGATCGGCTGCGGGGTGACCACGGGTGTCGGTGCGGCACTCAACACCGCGCAGGTGAAGGCGGGTTCCTCGGTTCTCGTCGTGGGACTCGGCGGCGTGGGCGTCAGCATCGTGCAGGGCGCCAAGGTGGCCGGCGCCGCGCAGATCATCGCCGTCGACCCGGTCGCGGGGCGCCGCGAGTGGGCTCTGAAGTTCGGCGCGACCGAGGCGGTCGCGCCCGAGGACCTGGCAGAGACTCTGAAGCGGGTCACCGGTGGTCAGGGTGTCGACTACGCCTTCGAGGCCGTCGGCAAGCCGGCCACGCTGCGCGCCGCGTACGACAGCGCACGACGTGGCGGCACCGTCTGCCTGGTCGGCGCCGGAAAGCGGACCGACATCCCCGATCTCAACATGTCCGACCTCGTCACCAGCGAGAAGAAGCTGCTGCCCTCCTTCTACGGAGGCGACGACCCGCGCCGCACCTACGCCCGCATCATCGAGCTGTGGCGCGCCGGACGCCTCGACCTCGCCTCGATGATCACGCACCACGTGCGGCTGACGGAGATCGACGAGGCCCTGCGCCAGATGCGTACGGGCGAGGCTCTGCGCACGATCATCGATATCGCGTAGCCGCACCCAATCCCCTCGCAGAGAAAGGAACTTCCCCATGCCCGGACCCCTGGCAGGCGTCAAGGTCGTCGAGCTGGGCGGCATCGGCCCCGGCCCCTTCTGCGCGATGGTCCTCGGTGACCTGGGCGCCGACGTGGTCCGTGTCGACCGTCCGGCGGAGGCGGGATCGGACGCGGCGCGTCCGGTCATGCACCGCAACCGTCGCTCCGTGACCGCCGACCTCAAGAATCCCGCGGGTGTCGAGGTCGTCCGCACACTCGCCGCCGGCGCGGACATCTTCATCGAGGGATTCCGCCCGGGTGTGACCGAGCGCCTCGGTCTCGGGCCGGACGAGTTGCTCGCCCGCAACCCCCGCTTGGTGTACGGCCGGATGACGGGGTGGGGCCAGGACGGGCCGATGGCGCAGGAACCGGGGCACGACATCGACTACATCGCGCTCACCGGCGCGCTGCACGCGATCGGCCCGGCAGACGGCGACCCCGTGCCGCCGCTCAACCTGGTCGGCGACTTCGGCGGCGGCGGCATGCTCCTCGCCGTCGGCGTGCTCGGCGCCGCCCTCAACGCCCGCACCACGGGCCACGGTCAGGTCGTGGACGCGGCCATGACGGACGGCTCGGCGCTGCTCCTTTCGATGATGTACGGGTTCCTCTCTATCGGACGGTGGAAGGACGAGCGCGGCGCCAACTTCCTTGATGGCACGGCCCCTTACTACCGCACGTACCGGTGCGCGGACGGCGGGCACATGGCCGTAGGTCCGGTGGAGCCGCAGTTCTACGCATCACTTCTGCGGGTCCTCGGCCTGTCGGACGATGCCGACTTCGCCGCGCAGAACGACCGGGCGAAGTGGCCGGTCATGACGGAGCGGCTGGCAGCCATCTTCGCGACGCGCACGCGGGACGAGTGGGCGAAGGGGTTCGCAGGGCAGGAAGCCTGCGTCGCGCCGGTCCTGTCCCTGATGGAGGCGCCGCAGCACCCGCACAACGTCGCGCGCGGCACCTATCTGGTGGGCGAGGACGGCCTGGTCGAGCCCGCCCCGGCTCCCCGCTTTTCGGCCACGCCGACTGCGACTCCGCAGCCCTCGCCGCTGGTCGGCGCACACACGGACGAGGTCCTCGCCGAGGCCGGGTTCGACACCGGCCGCATCGCGGAACTGCGGGCGGCGGGCGCGGTGCGCTGACCCTCCTACAACGACGTGGGCCCGCCTCCTGAGGAGGCGGGCCCACGTCGTTGTTCGGCGGCGTCAGTTCTTCTTCGGTCCGACGACCCCGTCCCGGAACGTCGCCATGG
The DNA here is from genome assembly GCF_011044995.1 of Streptomyces mesophilus. Taxonomy (GTDB): domain Bacteria; phylum Actinomycetota; class Actinomycetes; order Streptomycetales; family Streptomycetaceae; genus Streptomyces; species Streptomyces mesophilus. The sequence continues at coordinate 102,628 of NZ_JAAKZW010000001.1, forward strand.
CCTTGCGTGCATCATCGGTCGACATGACCACCGCCATGTGCGACGAGATCAGGTCGAGGCTGGTGCGGATGTCGAGGCGCTCACCGGCCCGTACGGTCCGCTTGATGATGCCCATCGGCAGAGCCGGGTTGGCGGCCAGCTTCGCGGCGAAGGCATAGGTCTCGTCGAGGAGACACTCGTCGTCGTAGACCCGGTTGACCATGCCCATGCGCAGCGCCTCCTCCGCGTCGACGAACTCGCCGCTCAGCAGCAGTTCCAGCGCCTTGGCCTGGCCGACGAGGCGCGGCAGGTACCAGCAGCCGCCGTCGCCGGGGACCAGGCCGAGACGGATGTACGACTCCGACAGGCGGGCCGAGCGTGCGGTGAACCGCATGTCGCACATGAGGGCCATGTCGAGGCCCGCTCCGGTGGCGTCGCCGTTGATGGCGGCGATGACCGGCTTGTCCAACTCCTCGATAGCTCGGGCCACTTGGTGGACCTGAAGGTGCAGGAGGTTCTTCTGTGCGAGCGGTGTGTCCTCGACAGCGAGGAGGGTGTCCATGTCGACGCCCGCGCAGAAGCCCTTGCCGGCGCCCGTGAGGACGATGACGCGTACTTCGGGGTCGGCGCCTGCTGTGCGCAGGGCCTCCGCCCAGTCGTCGATCATCTCGAGGGTGAAGGCGTTGCGCCGCCGGGGGCGGTTGAGGGTGAGGGTGGCGATGCCGTCGGCGACGCCGTACAGCACCGTGTCCTGATCAGTGGTCATGGGACAACTTTCTTATGTGGTGGGTGCGGTGACGAGGTGCCACGGGTCTTCGGACGCAGCACTGGTGAGCCGTCCGAGGACGGTGGACCAGGCGTGTTCATTGCCGTACTCCTCGCGCCAGGACCACAGGCGCAGCGTGGCGCGCCGCAGATCGTGCTCGTGGGTGGTGCCGATGGCGCCGTGGATCTGGTGGGCGAGTTCGGCGACGACTCCGGCCGCGCGGCAGGCGTTGACGCGGGCTGCGGCGACGGCGACTTCACTGTCCTGGCGCGGGTCGGCGAGCGCGGCGGCCGCCACCTGGGCGCCGAGATCCATCAGGGCCACCTCGCCGGCCATCTCGGCGAGGTACTGCTGGACGGCCTGGAACGCGGCGATGGGGCGGCCGAACTGCCGGCGTTCGCCCGCGTACCGCAGGCTGTGGTCGAGGGCCCGGCGGGCGGCGCCCGCCAGCTGCACGGTGCGGGCGAGCGCCGCCCGCAAGCGCAGGGACGGCCCCTCGGGCAGCGCGGCCACGTCCGCGGCGGTCAGGTACACCGAGTCGAACGTGACGTCGTCGCGCGGCTCACCGGCGAGGTTGTGGTGCGTCTCGAAGGTGCAGTGCGACGCGTCGACGGAGCACAGACGTCCGTCGGTGACGACGACGATGCGCCCGGCCTGTCTGGCCCAGGGGACCTGCGGCAGGGTGCCGTCGAGGACCCAGCCGTCCCCGTCCGCCGTGAGCCGCACCTCGTCGTGCGCGGCCTCGGCGGCGGTGAGCGGCCCGGCCGGAACGGGCAGGCCCGCCGCCGCGAGGAGCGGGGCGGCCAGCCATTGGGTCTCGGCCAGCGGGATCTCGGCACAGTGGTAGGCGGCGGCACGCAGGATGATCACGGCTTCGGTGCTGTCGCCGCCGCTGCCCCCGGCCTTTTCGGGAACGCCGACCAACGTCAGACCGGTGTCCTCGATCTCCTCCCACAGCCCGGGCCTGTCCCGGTATCCGGCGAAGATGTCGGATGCGGTGTTCTCAAGGAGATGCAGGTCGGAGTTCATCTCACTCCCAGGGCTCGGGCGATGATGCCGCGCAGGATTTCGTTGGTGCCGCCGCGCAGGGTGCTGCCGGGCGCACGGACGACGGACTCGGCGAGGACCCGGGTGAACGGATCGATGGAGGCCAGGTCGGGGCGTACGCCGGTGGCGCGCGCGGCGTCGATGACCTCGCGTTCGAAGCGGGTGCCGAGGTCCTTGACGACCGCGGCCGCCGTGTCGGGTGCAGCGCCCTCGCTGAGCTGCACGGCGACCGCGATCGAGGCCTGGCGCAGCGTCCACAGGCGGGCCGTGAGTGCGCCGATCACACGGGAGTCCGCGTCGTCGCGGGCCGCGAGCAGCCTCAGCAGCAGGGCGGTGGACAGGAAGCGTTCCGGGCCGCTGCGCTCGTAGGCCAGCTCTCCCGTCACCTGCTGCCAGCCATTACCGATCGTGCCGAGGACCATATCTTCCGGGACGAACGCGCCGGTGAACACGGTCTCGTTGAAGTGGTGGGCGCCGTCGAGGGAACGGATCGGGCGGATCTCCACGCCGTCGTCGGGCAGCGTGACGATCATCTGGCTAAGCCCCTCGTGCCGGCTCTCGCCCGCGGGGCCGGTGCGCACGAGGGCGACGACGGCGTCGGCGATATGGGCCCCGGTGGTCCAGATCTTCGTACCCTCGACAAGCCAGCCGCCCTCGGTGCGCGTCGCCTTGGTCCGTACGGAGGCCAGATCGGAGCCGGAGTCCGGCTCACTCAGACCGATCGAGAAGAGCGTGCGGCCGGAGGCGATTCCGGGCAGGAAGCGCTCCTTCTGCGCCTCGGTGCCGTGCTGGAGCAGGGCGGGCGCGATCTGCCGGTCCGCGATCCAGTGGGCGGCGACGGGGGCGCCGGCGGCGAGGAGTTCCTCGATGACGACGAACCGTTCGAGAGCGGTGCGTTCGGCACCGCCGTATTTTCTGGGGACGGCCATTCCGAGCCAGCCGCGTTCACCGAGCTTGCGGGAGAAAACGGGGTCGGCACCGGACACCCAGCTGTCGGCGACGGGCGTGAATCCGCCCGATGCCTCTTCGGCCGCGAGGAACTCCCTCACTTCGGCGCGGAGTCGCTCGGTCTCGGGCGGCAGTGTGCCGGGTTCGAAAAATACTGTCGCCTTCATGATCCGGCTTCCTGTTCCCTCTCGGCCCGGGTCATTGCGTGCACGTCGTTCTCCTTCTCGGCGAGGGCGCGCGCCCACGCGTAGTCGGCCTTCCCGGCCGGGGAACGCCGGATCGCGGACACCCGCAGGAACGCTTTGGGGAGCTTGTAGCGGGCCAGGCGTTCGGCGGCGGCCTCACGCAGGGCTGCGTCGTCCATGTCCTCACCCGGCCCATCCAGCTGGACAAGGGCGATGACCTCCTGGCCCCAGCGGAGGCTGGGGCGGCCGACCACGAGCGCGTCGCGCACCTGCGGCTGGTTCAGGAGGGCGCGCTCGACCTCTTCGGCGTAGATCTTCTCCCCGCCGGAGTTGATGACCATCGACGCCCGCCCGTGCAGCACGAGCCGGCCGTCGGCCCGCAGGTGGGCGAGGTCGCCGGGGAGAGCCAGGCGTTCGCCCTGGACGGTGACGAACGTCGACGCCGACTTGGCGGGATCTCCCAGGTAGCCGAGAGGTATGGGGGCACGGGCTGCGAGCCAGCCGGGTTCTTCGTGCCCGGGTTCGAGTACGCGAGTGAGTTCCAGGTCGACGACGCAGGCACGCGGCAGGGGCATGAACACGCCCTCCTCGCCCACGCCTTGAGCGGTGGACAAGCCGCGGACGATGCCACCTGTCTCGGACGAACCCGCGCTGTCGGCCACGTCGGCCCCCGGGAGCGCGGCCAGAATCCGCCGCTTCGTCTCGGCGGTCAGGGGTCCGCCGCCGCTGAGCACCATGCGGACGCGGCTCATGTCGTACCCGCCTCGCTCCAGTTCGTCGGCGAGCGGGCGGGCGAACGCCTCGGCAACCAGGGGGAGCGCGTCCAAGCGCTCACGTTCGACGGTCCGGCACACGTCCGCCGCGTCGAAGCGGTGCGTCACGTCGGGGACGACCGTCGTGTCGCCGTTGGTCATCGCCCGGATGAGGTACCACCAGCCGGCGCCGTGCATGAACGGGGCGATGCCCAAAAAGCGCTGGCCCGCTTCGGTGTTACGGACATGCTCCGCCAGGCGCGCGGGTGAATCGATCTCGGGCCGCTGCCAGCCGCCGAGCAGACCGGTCCACACATCGCCCTGCCGCCACAGCACGCCCTTCGGCATGCCGGTGGTGCCGCCCGTGTAGACCATGTAGAGGTCGTCGGGCGAGGGTTGGGGCAGGGTCACTTCGGCCGGCGCCTCGGCGAGGGCCGTCTCGTAATCCAGGGCCCCGTGCAACAGCCCGGTGGCCGAGCTGTCGGCAACCTGGAGGAGCATGGGCCGTCGGGGCAGGTCGGGGAGCACTTGCGCGAGCGTCTCGGCGAAGGCGGCGTGGTAGACGATCGCCGCCGGCGCCGCATCCCGCAGCAGCTGCCTCATCTCGTACGCGGTGTAGCGGTAGTTGACGTTGAAGGGGACGGTCCGTGCCGCGAAGGCACCGAAGGTGGCCTCCGCGTACTCATGACCGTTGTGCAGGAGCAGCGCCACATGGTTCTGGCCGGACTCGTGCCCGCGCAGTTCCTGTCGAACGCGGCGGACCCCCAGGCCGTGGGCGGCAAGCACCCGGCCGAGTCGCTCCACCCGGTCGCGGGTTTCGGCGTAGCTGCGCCGCACGGAGCGATGGACGAGGCACTCGCGGTCCGGCACCGCGTCGGCCACGGCGCGGAAGAGGTCGATGAGGGGTGACTGCATGCGGTACTCGCCCGTCATGCGCGGTTCGCTGATCAGCATCGCAACCCCTCACAGTCCGAGGGACTTGGCGATGACCGTCCGCATGATCTCGCTCGATCCGGCGGCGATCCGGGACAGCCGGATGTCGGCGTACAGGCGGGCGATCGGGTACTCCAGCATGTAGCCGTAACCTCCGTGCAGTTGAAGACACTTGTCGACCACACGGCCCGCGGCCTCGCTGCTGAACAGCTTGACCATGGCCACGTCCGACACCGTGAGGGTGCCCGCGTTGTACTGGAGTACGGCCTGGTCGACGAGGGCCTGGGCGGCCGCGATCTCCGTCGCGCAGTCGGCGAGCTGGAACTTGGTGTTCTGGAATGCGGCGACCGGCTTGCCGAAGACCTTGCGTTCGCGGACGTAGTCCTTTGCGGCGGTGAGCGCGGCGCGGGCCGTGGCGACGGCGCCGACGGCCTGGGTCAGGCGCTCGGAGACCAGGTTGGCGGTGAGGTAGCCGAACCCCTTGCCCTCCTCTCCCAGCATGTTGGCGGCCGGGACGCGTACGTTGTCGAAGAACAGCTCGGCGGTGTCGGAGGAGCGCGTACCGAGCTTCTCGAGCTTGCGGCCCTTGGTGAAACCGGGCATACCGTCCTCGACGACGAGCAGGCTGAGACCGTCACGCCGGTCCTCGCCGCGCGAGGTGCGGCAGGCCACCAGGACCAGATCGGCGTTGATACCGCCGGTGATGAAGGTCTTGGCTCCGTTCAACACCCAGTCCTCGCCGTCACGTTCGGCGTGCGTGGCGATGCCGGACAGATCCGATCCAGTGCCGGGCTCGCTCATGGCGATCGAGCACATGGAGGTGGCGGCCGCGATACCGGGCAACCAGCGGCGCTTCTGCTCCTCGGTGCCCAGGCCCACATAGTACGGGGCGACGATGTTGGAATGGACGCTCAACGAGCCGAGGCTCGCGTAGGTGAGGGCGGCCTCCTCGATGAGGACCACGTTGAAGCGGAAGTCGTCGATGCCCGCGCCGCCGTACTCGGCAGGGATGTTGAGCCCGGCGAGGCCCAGCTCGCCGAAGCGCGCGTACACCTCCTTGGGGAAGATTCCCGCGGCTTCCCACTCGGGGAGCTTCGGGGCGATCTCGGTGGTGAGGAACTTGCGGACCATCTCCCGGAAGTCCTCGTGGTCCTGCTCGAACAGGGTGCGGATCATGGGTGGTTCCTTAGAACGGGCGGAACGGGTGGGAGGTGGTCACATGGAGGGTTCGGAGCCGACGACGGAGACGAAGCTGACGCAGTCGCCGGGCCGTCCGCCGAGGTTCTGGGTGAGGCCGAGCTTGCGTTCCCCGCGCGTGATGGAGGCGATCTGCCGTTCGGCCGGGGCCTCCTGCCGGAGCTGGAGCCAGCACTCGTAGAGCATCCGCAGCCCGGACGCGCCGATGGGATGGCCGAAGCTCTTGAGGCCGCCGTCGGGGTTCACGGGCAGCTCGCCGGCGAGGTCGAAGACACCGCCCATGACGTCGCGCCAGCCGGTGCCACGCGCGCTGAAGCCGAGGTCCTCCATCAGGAGCAGCTCGGTGGGCGTGAAGCAGTCGTGGACCTCGGCGAGGGCGAACTCGGCCCGGGGGTCGGCGACTTGGGCCTCGCGATAGGCGGCCTCGGCCGAGCGGCGGACCTCCTTGATGGTGGTGAAGTCGAAGCCGGGGTCCATGGGCCCGTCGCCGGGTCCGGCGACCATCGACAGGGCCTTCACATAGATCGGCTTGTCGGTGTAGCGGTGGGCGTCCTCGGCACGCACGATGATCGCGGCGGCCGAGCCGTCCGAGACGCCCGAGCAGTCGTGGATGCCGAGCATGCCGGCGACGCGCGGACTGTTGCGGATGACGTCCATCGGGACTTCGGAGCGGAACTGCGCGAGTTCGTTGCGGGCCCCGTTGTAGTGGTTCTTCCACGCGATGCGCGTCAGCACGTCCTTGAGGGTGGCCTCGTCGAGGCCGTGGGCCTTCATGTACGCGGGGGCCAGCATGCCGAACGCGGCCGGTGCGGTGAGCGGGACCGTGGTGCCGTCACCGGGTATGTCGGCGCGCACGAGGCCCGAGTACCCGGAGTCCTTGAGCTTCTCCACGCCGGTCGCCATCGCGACGTCGATCGCGCCGGACGCCACGGCGTAGCAGGCGTTGCGGAAGGACTCGGAGCCGGAGGCGCAGAAGTTCTCGACGCGGGTGACCGGCTTGTAGTCGATCTTCAGGGCGCGGGAGAGCAGCTGCCCGGAGTAGCCGGAGCCCATGGTGCCGAGCCAGTAGGCGTCGACGTCGGGCAGCCGCATGCCCGCCGAGGCGAGGGCGGCGTGCGCGGCGTCGACGAGGAGGTCCTCGGCGCTCTTGTCCCAGTGCTCGCGGAACGGCGTGCAGCCCATGCCGACGATCGCGACCTTGTCGCGGATTCCGTGTGTGGCCATCGTCAGTTCTCCTCGCCTGCGGTACGGGCGTGTTCGGTTCCGGCCTCTGCCGTACGGGACTTCGCCTGGTAGGGCGCGTCGGCGGAGCGTGCCGGGCGGGCCTTCCAGAAGTAGTTGTGGATGCCGTCGCCGGTCGTGTAGAGGCGGCGGAAGGTCATCTCCAGGCGGTCGCCGATCGCGAGCTGAGCGACGTCCGCGTCGGTGACCTCAAGGACGGCGCGGCCGCCGCCGTCGAAGTCGAGGACGGCCGCCGTCAGCGGCGGATTCAGCGAGTACGTGAGCAGGTCGGCCTGGAACGTGGCGACCGTCGCCGTGAGGTCCGAGACCTGTTCGCGTGCCATCCGGTCCACGGAGTGGCACTGCCGGCAGACGCGGATCGCGGGCAGATGGCGGGTGCCGCACTCCTCGCAGCGGGAGCCGGTCAGGCCGTACTTCCAGTGACCGTTACGGGCGGAGGGCGGTGCGGCCGGACGGTCCGGGTCGGGGCGGCGAGGCGGCTCGCGGCGAAGGAAGCCGCGCCAGGTCAGGAAGGTCTGGTACGTCACCTCCGCTCCCTCAGCGGCCTGTTCGGCGACCGGAGCGTACGGTCGCTGCTCCCGCCAGGCGGCGAGGGCGTCTGTCGTACGGAAGACGAACGCGTCGGCGCCGTCGCCGAGGACGAGCAGCAGCACGGTCTCGTCAGGCCCGGCCTCGTCGAGAGCGGACGCGAGCAGGACGCCGGGCTGTGCGGTGCCGGTGGCGCCGATGACGCCGGCGAGGTCGTCGACGACAGTCGCGTCCTTTCCGAGGGCGCGGGTGACGGACTTGACGGCGCGGCGGTGCAGTCCGGCGACGGCGACGCGGTCGATCGCGGCCCGGTCGAGTCCGGCGTCCTTCAATGCCGCGTCGACCGCCTCGTCGGCGAGCTCCTTGTAGATGCCCTCGGCGAACCGCTCCTCCCACAGGCGGCTGGACTGCTCGCCCTGCGGCCGCCAGCGCTCGAGGAACTCGGCGGATGCGCTGCCGCGTCCGGCGAGACGCGCGAGGACGGCGTCGCCGGTGCCGAAGAGCACGGCCGCGGCGGCGTCACCGCCGTCGCGTTCCTCGGCCGAGCCGGGCAGTCCCGTACGGATGTCGGAGAGCACGGCGAGCGAAGGACGGCCCGCGGCGGCGGAGTCGGCGGCGGCGGACAGCGCGCCCGCGCCGGAGCGGGCGGCACCCGTGAAGTCGTAGGCGGAGACGCCGCGTTCGAGGCCGAGCGCCGCGTGCACGGCGGTCGCGTTCGTCTTGTCGGTGTACGCGGGGGTGGCCGTGGCGAAGACGAGGCTCCGCGGGTCGCTGGCTCCGGCGAGGGCGCGGCGCGCGGCCTCGACGCCCATGGAGGTGCTGTCCTCGTCGTACGAGGCGACGGCGCGGGTGCCCTTGCCGCCGCCCGAGCCGAGGGCCTTGCGGATCTGTGCGCGGTCCAGCCGCCACAGCGGCAGATGGACTCCGTAGCCGGTGACACCGACGTCCGGTATCGCGGTCATGACGCTCCTCAACGATGCAGGTCATGCCCGGTCCATGTCCTCATGCGTCACCCGCACGTCGGCCGCGGCGGTGTCGGCGGCCAGCGAGACGAGAGCCAGCGCGGCGGGCGACAGGGGCCCACGGCGGTGGTACAGGAAGCAGGACCGGGTGAAGGGAAAGGCGAGCGGCCGGACCTCGGCGCCCAGGCGCTGTGCGGTCCGTGCCGCGGGAGCGGGGAGCAGCGTGGCTCCGGCTCCCGCCAGAACAAGCGGGATGATGGCGTCGCGGTGCGCGGTTTCCACGACGACGGGGGGCGGGGGCAACTGCTCGGCTGCCAGCGCCGCCGCGAACCATACGCGCATCGCCGACTGTTCCGGAAGCCCCTGCACGTAGTCGTGGGTCACGACCGTGTTCAAGGTCACCGGCCCGTCGGGCAGGTCCTCGGTGCCGGGCGGGAACACCGCCTGCATCGGCTGCAGGGCGAGCGGCAGCGCCTCGTGCTTGGCATACGGGGCGGGGTGATCGGTGACGAGAAGCTCCGCTTCCGCGCGGCGCAGCACCCCGAAGCCGTCCTCTCCGGCCGGCCCCTCGTGGATGGCGATGCGCACCCCGGGATAGCGGGTGCGGAAGCGGCGGACCAGCGAAAGGACCGGGTCGACGGCGTACGCGGCGACCACGGCGAGATCGACGCGCCCCGTGGCCAGGTGATCGACGTCCTGCACGGCGGCCCGCGCCACGTCGAACGAGCGCAGGGTGCGGCGGGCGGGCCCCACCAGGGCGCGCCCCGCGTGCGTGAGGCTCAGGCGGTGGCCGCGCTGGAACAGCGGCGAACCCAATTCACGCTCCAGCTCCTTGACCGACTGGGACACGGCGGGCTGGCTGATGCGCAGCTTGCGGGCGGCCGCGGAGATGCTGCCGGCCTCGACGACGGCGAGGAAGTACTGGAAGTGGCGACGGTCCATAGATTCTTCTTATCACCACGACAAGCAACTTCGCCGTTTACTTCTAGTCACAGATTGATCTAACTTCCCTGATAAGCGAGCTGCGCGGAGCTCGCGTCACCTTCGCCTTCGAAGACGAAGGATTCACATAGTTGATCCGAAGACCAGGAGATCGAGACATGGGAACTCTGGACGGGCGCGTAGCGGTCATCACCGGTGGTGGCCGCGGCCTGGGCCGCGAGCACGCGCTGCTGTTCGCCGCCGAGGGCGCCAAGATCGTCATCAATGACCTCGGTGGCGCGCCCGACGGCGCGGGCTCCGACATCAGCGCCGCGCAGGCCGTCGTGGACGAGATCAAGGCGCTCGGCGGCGAGGCCGTCGCGAACACGGACAGCGTCTCGGACTGGGCGGGCGCCTCCCGCCTGATCGACACCGCCGTGGAGACCTTCGGGGACCTGCACGTCGTCGTGAACAACGCGGGCATCCTGCGCGACCGAGTACTCGTGAACATGTCGGAGGAGGAGTTCGACACGGTCATCGACGTCCACCTCAAGGGCACCTTCGCGGTCGCCCGGCATGCCGCCGCCTACTGGCGCGCGCAGGCCAAGGCCGGCACGGAGACGGACCGTTCGCTCATCAACACCTCGTCGGGTTCCGGTCTGCACGGCAATCCGGGACAGGTCAACTACGCCTCCGCCAAGGCCGGCATCGCGGCCCTCACCCAGATCGCCGCGAAGGAGCTGAAGCGCTACCACGTGCGCTCCAACTGCATCGCCCCGGTGGCGCGCACCCGCCTCACCGTCGCCACACCGGGCTTCGGCGAGGTCATGACGTCGACCGAGAACGCCGCGTTCGACACCTGGCACCCCGGCAACATCTCCCCGCTCGTCGCCATGCTGGCTTCGGCCGACTGCCGCTTCTCGGGGCACGCCTTCCGGGTCTCGGGTGGTCAGGTCGGCCTGTACCAGGGCTGGACGATGGTCGACGAGGTCCGCAGTGAACAGCGTTGGACAGTCGAGGAGTTGGCGTCGGCCACGGCCCACATGCCCGCCTCCCCCGACAACACGATCCCGGGCGAGCACGTCAAGCAGTCCAGCCACCACAAGGACAACTGACATGGCACCCGACGCACCGACTCCGGTGACCTTCGAGGTGCCGGTCGAGCGCGGCAAGATCCGGGAGTTCGCCACGGCGACGCTCTCCGAGAACCCCGCGTACCGGACGGCAGACCCGGTGATCCCGCCGACGTTCCTCACCACTGCCGGATTCTTCTGGCAGTCCGCCGAGTCCAAGGCGCAGGCCCGCCACGGCCTCGACCCGCGGCGCACCCTCCACGCCGAGCAGGAGTACGTCTTCCACGGCCCGCCGCCGCGCGCCGGCCAGACTCTGACGGCCACGTCTCGAATCACCGACCGCTACGAGAAGGAGGGCCGCCGCGGCGGCCGCCTCACCTTCGTGACGGTGGTCATGGAGTTCCGCGACGAGCACGGCACGCTCGTCGCGGAACAGAGGTCGACGGCAGTGGAGACCGCGCACGCGCCAAAGGAGAACGACCGATGACGACGGCACAGGCATCGCCCGCCGTGCGCGTGGGCGACATGGCCGAGCGCTCCTTCGGACCGCTGACGGTGACCGACATCGTGCGCTACGCGGGCGCCTCCGGGGACTTCAACCCCCTCCACCACGACGACGCGGCGGCGAAGGCGGCGGGCTTCCCGGGAGTCTTCTCCATCGGGATGTTCCAGGCCGCGCTGGTGGGCACGTTCGCCACGGACTGGCTCGGCGCCGAGACCGTGCGCCGCTTCACCACGCGGTTCAAGGAACAGGTGTGGCCGGGCGACACCCTCACCGTGGCCGGTTCGGTGACCTCGGTACGTCCGGGCGTCGAGGGCATCGCGGTCGAGGTCGATCTGGCCTGTACCCGGGACGGTGGCGGCGTCGCGATCAGCGGACGCGCCGAGTTCCTGCTGCCGAACCCGTGACCGGCGGCGTGATCGGTCGTGCGGTTGCCCGAGCAGCCGTCCGACTTCCCGGATTGGAGTAGCCATGTACGCCCTTGGCGTTCTGCCCGAGCCCGGCGACGCCGCGACCTTCGGCCCGTTCGCACTGCGCTTTCAGCGTTGCTCTTGGTGCAGCAGTTCCGTGTTCGGCGGGCGCAGCCTGTGCCCGAACTGCGCCGGCGAGGACCTGATGTGGGAGTGCAGCCAGGGCATGGGGCGCATCCAGGACTACCTGCGCCGACCGCGCAAGGGCCAACTCCCCCTCCTGTACCCCCTGATCACGCTCGACGAGGGCTTCCGTGTCACCGGCCGCCTGACCACCGGGACACCGCCCTGGCCGGGTACGCGCGTCCGGTTCGAGTACTGCACCGCCGGAGCAATCCCGGTCTTCAGCCCGTATACCGAACCGGCCGGCAGCCCGCGTCACCCGTGACCGACAGCGGTCGGCCGTCAGTGCACCCCTACCCGGAGGTCCTCGTCAGTCGGTGGTGGCGCCGTCGGCGGTGCACAGCGCCCAGATGACGAAGACGCCGATCGCGATCGCCACGAGTGCCCAAACAGGCTGGTACGGAAGCCACATGAAGTTGGCGACCAGGGCGAGGGAGGCGAGCGCGATGCCCGCCCCGCGAGCCCAGCCGGCGCCCTTGAGGATGCCCCAGCCGGTCACGGCGACCACGATCCCGAGGATGAGGTGGATCCATCCCCAGGTGGTGAGGTTGAACTCGAAGACGTAGTCACCGAGGCGTGTGTACACGTCGTCCTTGGCGATGCCCGCGATGCCTTCCAGAACGCCGAAGACACCGTTCACGAGCATGAGGACGCCGGCGAAGAGCATGCCGCCCGACGCCCAGGCACTGCCCGCAGGCCGTGGTGTGTTTCCGGTCGGAGTGCTGGCAGTGCCGCTCATGTGGATGCCTTTCCAAAAGGGTGTATCCAGTGCATCAGGAGAACAAGTGCCACGCATTTCGGAGGAACTGCCGGAGGCGTTGTCGGCCATCCAGCGGCGAGCACGGGCGACGGCCTCACGCTGGGCGCCGAAGAGGTGGGGGGTGGTGGGGAGCACGGCGTCCTCGCCGAGTTCGGCTGCCAGGCCGGTGCGGTGCAGTACGTCGAGTAGGCGGGGCTCGACACCGGCCAGGTAGAGGCGGCCGCCGTTGTCGCGCAGATTGCGGGCGTAGCGGCGGAAGAGTTTCAGTACTGCGGACGACGGCACGTCGGGCACGCCGCGCAGACCGAGGACGACGACCGCGCCGTGTGCGTCGCGGGTGTCGGGCCACTGCTCGTCGAGCCGGGGCGCCTCCGCGAACAGGGACGTGCCGCCGTAGTACAGGACCGTGACGGTGCCGGGCTCGATGCGGGCGGGGACCGACGTGACCCGCCACCTCCCGTCGTTGGTCTCGACCAGGGCGTGCAGATCGCTCTGGCGGGCCGCCTGCACGCAGTAAAGGACCAGGGAGAGCACCGCGCCGATCACGATGGCTTGCTGGAGCGGTAGTTGGGTGGTGGCGAGGAAGGTCACGGCCATCGCGGTTGCCGACAGCCAGGACGTCCGCAGGACGAAGACGATGTTCCGGGATGCGGCCGATGATCAGTTCGCAGCCGATAACGATGATCAGGCCGCCGATCACCGGCATCGGGATGCGTTCGGCGAGCGAGCCGAGCGTGAGAACGAGCAGGGCCAGCCACAGGCCGGCGAAGATACCGGTCCAGCGGGTGCGGGCCCCGGCGCTGACCGCGATGCCGGTGCGGGACATCGACCCGCCGGCCGGCAGCGCCCCGAACAGGCCGCCGCCGATGTTGCCGAGGCCCTGTGCGACGAAGTCGCCGTTCACGGAGGACTTGCGGCCGTCGGGATTGGGCACGGTCGGCCCGATGGAGGCGGCCTGGGCGAGACCGACCAACGCGACCGCGAAGGCGCCGGGAAGCAGGGTGGCGACGGCGGAGAGATCGGGGGCGGTGAACGAGGGCAGCGCGGCGGGGATATGCGCGATGTCGCGGGCCAGCTCCACGTGTGTGCCGAGGATGCCGACGCCCACGCTGACCAGGAGCAGGGCGATCAGGATCGCCACCGGCTTCAGCCTTCCCATCATCCGTACGAGGGCCCAGACGGCGACCGCGGCCAGGGCGGTGAGGGTGGCGGCGGGCTTCCAGTCGCCCAAGTGCCAGAGCCAGCCGGTGAGTTGGGTGAGCTTGTTATGGCCGACCGGTTTGTAGCCGGTGGCGTCCTTGAGCGACCCGGTGATGATCTGGAGGGCGATCCCGACGGAGAAACCGGTCATGACCGCGTTCGACACGAAGGACATGACGACACCGAGCCGCACCACCCCGAGGAGCACCATCACCGCCCCGGCCAGCACCGCGAGCGTGGCGACGTTACCCGCGTCGGTGCCGTCGAGGCCGGCCTCCGCGAGCACGCTCTGGGAGGTGAGGGCGATGGCGGAGGTGAGGGTGGTGACCATCAGGACCGTACGGGCGAAGAGCGAGCTCAGGATGGTCGGCACGACGCCCGCGTAGATGCCGGCCACCGGGTTGAAGCCGCCGATCGCCGCGTAAGCCATGCCCTCCGGGATGGAGAACAGGCCCGTCACGAGACCGGCGGACACATCCGACGGCTTCGGCCTGCCAAGACGCGGGCGCGGCAGCCCCACTAGGAGGCCAGTCCGCTGATCGCGTCTCCGACGTACTTGGCGCCCAGCACCACCAGAACGACTGTCATGATCGCCCCGTTGTGTGCCCCCATCCACCCCTTCCAGCTCTCCAGCACGCGCTCCGCCTTGGCTCCCCCGAAGACGTACACGAGCAGCGGGAGCAGCACGCACAGCGAGCCGATCAGGACGAACAGGACGCCCGCCACGGCCTTGCCGCCGCCACTGGCCGGACTGCTCGCGATGGAGGCCGCTCCGCCGACGGCCAGCACCAGGTTCTTCGGGTTGGCGCCGGACAACAGGGCGGCGAGCCCGGCCGCCTTACCGGGGGTGAAGGTGTCGATCGCCCGCATCCACCCGGGCAGTTGATGCTCCTCGCCCTCCTTCGGCCGCCCCTTCCACTGCTTGACGCCCATGAGGAGGAAGAGGACGCCGAGAGCGAGCTTGAGCCAGTACGTCCAGGAGGCGGGCGTTCCTCCGTCATCGGCTCCGGCTCCCGACCCCACCAGGACCACCACCGTGGTGATCGCCCCGAGCGTGACCAGCCAACCCACCGCGAACGCGGTGCCGTTCACCTTGCCGCGTGGGGTCGCCAGCATCAGCACCACGGCGATCAGCGGCACGGGGCTGATGGCGATACCGACCGCCGACGCCAGCATCTGTCCGATGGCATCGCCCATCAGAAGCCTCCTAGTCCGAACGGTGAGCGCGGGCAGCGGCCAGTTGCCGTCCAGGACGGGAGCTTGTGGCCCGTACAGGCGGATGACCACCGAGAAGGGCCCCGTCGGGCGTGGGCAGCCAGTTCGCCGCCCGCTCCGGTTCAGCGGGCGGGTGAAGTGCGGGCGCCGACTGAGTACCGGCGGGTGCTCTCTCAGTACCGCAGTGCAGTGGCGACCTCGGCCTTCACTTCGCCGCTCAGCTTGTGGGTGCTGCGCGCGGTGGCGTCCGCGGACTCGCCGCCGGCCACGTCCGGAACAGTGGTCACGACGGTGTCGAGCAGGTTGCCGCCGTCGTCCTTGAAGCTGACCTGGACGGCGAAGGACTTCGCCGAGTCCGCGGTGTTGTCGACCGTCACCTTCACGGTGGTCCGGCCCTCCGAGTCCGTCGCCTGATCGGACAGCTCCACCTGGGCCTTCGCGTCGGCCCCGCCCTTGATCTCGTCCAGCTTCTGCTGTGCGGCCGCGGTCGCCGATGCGACGGCCTCGGATGCCTGTGAGGCAGCCGAGGAAGCTGCGTCGCGCGCTTCGGCGCCCACGGAAGAGGCCGCCGAAGCGGCTCGGG
Source organism: Streptomyces mesophilus (assembly GCF_011044995.1). Taxonomy (GTDB): domain Bacteria; phylum Actinomycetota; class Actinomycetes; order Streptomycetales; family Streptomycetaceae; genus Streptomyces; species Streptomyces mesophilus. The sequence goes on from NZ_JAAKZW010000001.1 coordinate 118,014, forward strand.
AGGCGGTATCGGACGCACTGCCGTCACCGGAGCAGCCCGCCACACCTACGGCTACCAGCACCGCGACCGCCCCGCCTGAAACTCGCCGTATCCAACGTCCACGCATGTCGGAGCCTCCTTGGCCTTGCAGTTCGGGTGTCTGTTCCAGGGAAGGGTCAGAGGAGGACGGCCGAGTCGCTTGCGCAGTTCCGCGGCCTTGTGCGGGCCGCGCTCCTTCGCCACCTCGACCCATGCCTAGAGAGTGCTGGCGTGAGCCGCAGCCCGCGATCGGCGTGGGCCATTCCAGTGACCGGTTTCCACGGGTGCGCGATTCACTCCCTTATGCGATCTTTAGCACCGTATAGGCCGGTTGGCGGCCTTGAGAGGACAGGTTCCATGAAACGCCTGCTCATTTCGGCCGCCGCATGTGCTGCGCTGGCTCTCACCGTGACGTCCTGCTCGGATGACGAGTCCCCCAAGGACGAGGCCACCCAAGCGGCGAGCGAACTCTGCAGCGACCTGTCCGAGCTCAAGGCGGACAACGCCAAGTTGAAGGCACTGGACGCCTCGGCCACCAAAGAACAGTTCCAGGACGCCTACAACGACGTCGTCGACGACTGGGACGACGTGTCGGAGCACCTGAACGAACTGGATTCCGCGAAGAAGGACGCCGTGCAGGGCGCCGCCGACGACCTCAAGCAGGCCTACGGCGACCTCCCGGGCGACACGACGGGCGCGCAGGGGGTGGCGAAGCTGAAGCCGCAGATCGAAAAGCTCGACGAGACAGTTGCCGCTGCTTCGACCGGCCTCAAGTGCCCCTGACCTTCACCCTCATGTTCCGCACGGCCCAGGATCCGACGCGAAGCGCCCGCTGAACCATCTGTTGTCCAACGGGCGCTTCATGTCGGAGGTCGGGGCCGGAATCAGTCCTTGATCTCGCAGATCAGCGCACCCGAGGTGAGCGAGGCGCCGACCTCGGCGGCCAGGCCCTTGATGGTGCCGGCGCGGTGGGCGTTGATGGGCTGTTCCATCTTCATGGCTTCCAGGACCACGATCAGATCGCCCTCGGCGACCTCCTGGCCCTCCTCGACGGCGACCTTGACGATGGTGCCCTGCATCGGCGAGGCGAGAGAGTCGCCGGAGACCGCCGGGCCTGACTTCTTCGCCGCGCGGCGCTTCGGCTTGGCGCCGGCCGCGAGGCCCGTGCGGGCGAGCGTCATGCCGAGCGACGAGGGCAGCGAGACCTCCAGGCGCTTGCCGCCGACCTCGACGACGATCGTTTCGCGGCCCGCCTCGTCCTCGTCCTCGGACGCGTCCGGGGTGAGCGTGAAGGGCTTGATCTCGTTGACGAACTCGGTCTCGATCCAGCGGGTGTGGACCGTGAACGGCGAGGCGGTGAACGCCTCGTCGACCACGACCGCCTGGTGGAACGGGATGGCCGTGGCCATGCCCTCGACCTTGAACTCCGCCAGCGCACGCGCCGCGCGCTGCAGCGCCTGCTCACGGGTCGCACCGGTCACGATCAGCTTGGCGAGCAGCGAGTCCCAGGCCGGGCCGATCACGCTGCCGGACTCGACGCCCGCGTCCAGGCGGACACCGGGGCCGGTCGGCGGCGCAAACAAGGTCACGGTGCCGGGCGCGGGCAGGAAGTTGCGCCCCGGGTCCTCGCCGTTGATACGGAACTCGAAGGAGTGGCCGCGGATCTCCGGGTCCCCGTAGCCGAGCTCCTCCCCGTCCGCGATACGGAACATCTCGCGCACCAGGTCGATGCCGGTGACCTCTTCGGTGACCGGGTGCTCCACCTGGAGGCGGGTGTTGACCTCGAGGAAGGAGATCGTGCCGTCGGCGCCGACGAGGAACTCGACGGTGCCGGCGCCGACGTAGCCGGCCTCCTTGAGGATCGCCTTGGAGGCCGCGTACAGCTGCTTGTTCTGCTCCTCGGTCAGGAACGGCGCGGGCGCCTCCTCGACGAGCTTTTGGTGGCGGCGCTGCAGCGAGCAGTCACGGGTGGAGACGACGACCACATTGCCGTGGGAGTCGGCCAGGCACTGGGTCTCCACATGGCGCGGCTTGTCCAGGTAGCGCTCGACGAAGCACTCGCCGCGGCCGAAGGCGGCGACCGCCTCGCGCACGGCCGAGTCGTAGAGCTCCGGGACCTCTTCGAGGGTGCGGGCGACCTTCAGACCACGGCCGCCGCCACCGAAGGCGGCCTTGATCGCGATCGGCAGACCGTGCTCCTCGGCGAACGCCACCACCTCGTCCGCGCCCGACACCGGATCCGGCGTACCGGCCACCAGCGGGGCACCCGCGCGCTGCGCGATATGCCGCGCGGCAACCTTGTCACCCAGGTCGCGGATCGCCTGCGGCGGCGGGCCGATCCAGATCAGACCCGCGTCCAGGACCGCAGCCGCGAACTCGGCGTTCTCGGACAGGAAGCCATACCCGGGGTGAACGGCGTCCGCGCCGGACTCACGGGCGGCCTTGAGGACCTTGTCCATGTCCAGGTAGCTGGTCGCCGGGGTGTCACCGCCCAGGGCGAACGCCTCGTCCGCGGCCCGCACATGCAGAGCGTCCCGGTCCGGATCGGCGTAGACGGCTACGCTCGCGATCCCCGCGTCCCGGCACGCCCGGGCCACACGGACAGCAATTTCGCCACGGTTGGCGATCAGGACTTTGGTCAGCATGCAGGCTCCAGCGCATCGTTCAGGTGAGTGGTGAGACGGTGGACCGTCTCGACGATCCCCGCGATCCCGGCTCCGGGGGTGAAGACGGCATCGACGCCCATCGCCTCGAGCGCCCGGACGTCGGCATCGGGGATGATCCCGCCGACCAGCAGCTTCGTGTCCGCGGCGTCCTGCCGCTCCAGCAGCGCCAACACCCGCTCCACAATGGACAGATGGGCGCCTGACAGCACCGACAGGCCGAGCAGCGGCGCGTCCTCCGCGATGACGGTGGCGACGATCTGCTCCGGCGTCTGGTGCAGGCCGGTATAGATGACCTCGTATCCGGCGTCGCGCAGTGCGCGGGCAATGACCTTGGCGCCCCGGTCATGGCCGTCGAGGCCGGGCTTGGCGATCACCACGCGGGCACGCGGCGCGATCGCGCCACCTGGACCCGGCAGCTTCTGGTGCGGGGAATTCATGTTCTCTCCGATCGAAAGTTCAGCAGGCACCGGTGGGCGGCTCAACACGGCCAGCAGGATGTACGCCACGACGTCGGTCCTGGTACGGGCAGCCGGTGTGGCACCCCTGGGCGCACGGCGCGTACCCATGCGTTTGCCACAGCCGCCTGCTCCGGGGCTGGCCTGGCACCGGCCGCGGCGCGCGCCTGGACCACCGCCAGGGCGGCGGCGAGCTCCTCCGGGGTCGGGTTGCCCCGGACGACCTTGATCATCATCGGCGGACCTCCTAGAGGGGGATGTTGCCGTGCTTCTTCGGGGGCAACGACTCGCGCTTCGTACGCAGTTGACGCAGCCCGCGGACGACCTGGCGGCGGGTCTCCGAAGGCATCACCACGGCGTCGATGTAGCCGCGCTCGGCCGCCGTATACGGGTTGAGGAGCGTGTCCTCGTACTCCTGGATCAGCCGGGCCCGCGTGGCCTCCACATCATCGGCGGCGGCGAGGGTCTTGCGGTGCAGGATGTTGACCGCACCCTGCGCGCCCATGACGGCGATCTGGGAGGTCGGCCAGGCCAAGTTGAGGTCGGCGCCCAGGTGCTTGGAGCCCATCACGTCATACGCGCCGCCGAACGCCTTGCGCGTGATGATCGTGATCAGCGGGACCGTGGCCTCCGCATACGCGTAGATCAGCTTGGCGCCGCGCCGGATGATGCCGCCGTACTCCTGGTCCACACCCGGCAAAAAGCCCGGCACGTCCACGAAGGTCAGGACCGGCACATTGAACGCGTCACAGGTGCGCACGAACCGCGCCGCCTTCTCCGAGGCGTTGATGTCCAGACAGCCCGCGAACTGCAGCGGCTGGTTGGCGACAATGCCGACCGGACGGCCCTCGACCCGGCCGAAGCCGGTGAGGATGTTCGGCGCGAACATCGACTGCGTCTCGAAGAACTCACCGTCGTCCAGCACATGCTCGATCACGGTGTGCATGTCGTACGGCTGGTTCGCGCTGTCCGGGATCAGCGAGTCCAACTCGCGGTCCTCATCCGACAGTTCGAGATCCGCCTCCTCCGGGAAGGCCGGCGGCTCGGACAGGTTGTTCGACGGCAGGTAGGACAGCAGCGACTTGACGTACTCGATCGCGTCCTTCTCATCACCCGCCATGTGATGCGCCACACCCGAGGTGGAGTTGTGGGTGCGCGCGCCGCCCAGCTCCTCGAAGCCGACGTCCTCGCCGGTGACCGTCTTGATGACGTCCGGGCCCGTGATGAACATGTGCGAGGTCTGATCCACCATCACCGTGAAATCGGTGATCGCCGGCGAATACACCGCGCCGCCCGCACACGGGCCGACGACCAGCGAGATCTGCGGGATCACACCCGACGCGTGGGTGTTGCGGCGGAAGATCTCGCCGTACATCCCGAGCGCCATCACACCCTCCTGGATGCGCGCGCCGCCCGAGTCGTTGATCCCGATCACCGGACAGCCCGTCTTGAGGGCGAAGTCCATCACCTTCATGATCTTCTGCCCGAAGACCTCGCCGAGCGCCCCGCCGAAGACCGTGAAGTCCTGCGAGAACACCGCCACCGGACGCCCGTCGACGGTCCCGTACCCGGTGACGACACCATCGCCGTACGGCTTGTTGGCATCGAGCCCGAAGTCGGTCGAGCGGTGCCGGGCGAACTCGTCCAGCTCCACGAACGAACCCTCGTCCATGAGCAGCTCGATCCGCTCACGAGCCGTCAACTTGCCCTTCGCGTGCTGCTTTTCCACCGCGCGCGCCGAACCGGCATGGGTCGCTTCATCGATACGGCGCTGCAGATCGGCGATTTTCCCCGCCGTCGTATGGATGTCGATGTCTTCCATGTGGTTGTGCTCCTGCCGTTTCCAGAGAGTCAGAACGTGTCGACGGGGACATGCGCGCCCCATACATCGCGCAGCGCATGGGCGACTTCGCCGCCCGTCGCACGGTGCCGCAGCGCCTCCCGCATCGGGAACAGCACGTTGTCGCTGCCCCGGGCTGCGGTGCGCAGGTCGTCGAGCGCCCGCTCGACCGCATCGCCGTCCCGCTCCTTGCGCAGGAGGGCCAGCCGCTCGCACTGCTCGGCCTCGATCCTCGGATCGACGCGCAGCGGCTCGTAGGGCTCCTCCTCGTCGAGGGCGTACTTGTTCACGCCGACGACGGTCCGCTCCTGATGGTCGATCTCCAGCGCGACGCGGTACGCGGACCGTTCGATCTCGGACTTCTGGAAGCCCTGTTCGATCGCGGCGACGGCGCCGCCGCGGTCCTCCACCGCCTGGATCAACTCCATGGCCGCCGCCTCGATGTCGTCGGTCATCGACTCCACGACGTAGGACCCGGCGAACGGGTCGACGGTGCGCGTGACGTCGGTCTCGTACGCGATGACCTGCTGGGTGCGCAGGGCAAGCCGTGCCGCCTTCTGCGTGGGCAGCGCGATGGCCTCGTCGTAGGAATTGGTGTGCAGGGACTGCGTGCCGCCGAGCACCGCACCGAGTCCTTGCAGCGCGACGCGGACGAGGTTCACCTCGGGCTGCTGCGCGGTGAGCTGCACGCCCGCCGTCTGGGTGTGGAAGCGCAGCATCTGCGACTTGGGGTTCTTCGCTCCGAACTCGTCGCGCATGATGCGCGCCCACATGCGGCGTGCGGCCCGGAACTTGGCGACTTCCTCCAGCAGGGTCGTCCTCGCGACGAAGAAGAACGAAAGGCGCGGCGCGAAGTCGTCCACGTCCAAGCCGGCGGCGATCGCCGTCCGTACGTATTCCTTCGCATTGGCGAGGGTGAACGCGATCTCCTGCACGGGCGTGGCCCCGGCCTCCGCCATGTGATAGCCGGAGATCGAGATGGTGTTCCAGCGCGGCAGCTCGCGGTGGCAGTAGGCGAAAATGTCGCTGATCAGCCGCAGCGACTGCTTCGGCGGGAAGATGTACGTGCCGCGGGCGATGTACTCCTTGAGCACATCGTTCTGGATCGTGCCGGTCAGCCGGCTGCCGCTCACACCCTGTTCGGCCGCGACCAGCTGGTACATCAGGAGCAGGGTCGACGCAGGCGCGTTGATCGTCATCGACGTGGAGACCTTGTCCAGCGGCAGGCCCTGGAACAGGGTGCGCATGTCGTCGAGCGAGTCGATGGCGACACCGACCTTGCCGACCTCGCCCTGCGCCACCGCCTCGTCCGAGTCGTGCCCCATCTGCGTCGGCAGATCGAATGCCACGCTCAGGCCGCCGGTACCGGCATTGACCAGCTCGTGATAGCGCTCGTTGGACTCCTTCGCCGTGCCGAACCCGGCGTACTGGCGCATCGTCCAGGGCCGCCCCGTGTACATCGTGGGATAGACGCCGCGGGTGAACGGATACCGGCCGGGCGCTCCGAGGCGGGCGTCGGCGTCGAATTCCGCCAGGTCCCAGCCGTCGTAGAGCGGCTTGATGGGCAGGCCGGACTCACTGCGCGCAACGGGTTCCACGACAATCTCCCTTGGTACTCGATATCGTCAAGACGGTACTCAGTACCATTCCGGGAGGCAAGTGGCCCTCACATGCCGGGACGAGGAAGGATGGGCGATCATGAGCAAGCCACCTGTGCGGACCCGTCTCGCCGACGCCGCGTTCGCCCTCTTCGACGAGCGCGGGTACGAGCAGACCACCGTCGACGACATCGCCGAACGCGCCGAGGTCGGACGCTCGACGTTCTTCCGGTACTACCGGTCCAAGGAAGAAGTGATCTTCCCGGACCACGACCGGCTCCTCGACCTGATCAGGGACCGGCTGAACACGTCGAGCAGCGGCACCGCCCTGGTCGCCGTCTCCGACGCCGTCCGCCTCGTACTGCTGCACTACTTGGAGGAGGGCGACCTCGCCCGCCGCCGCTACCGCCTCACGAGCAAGGTCTCCGCGCTGCGCGACCGCGAGATCGCGAGCGTGGCCCGTTATCAGCGTCTGTTCCGCGAGTTCATCGCGGACTGGATGGGTGATCCGACCGAAGCAGCGTCTCTGCGCGCCGAGTTGATGGCGGCGAACGTGGTCGCGGCCCACAACCACGTACTGCGCCGATGGCTGCGCGGGGAGTCCTCCGACCCTGCGGCGGAGGTGGACGAGGCGATGCGCGAGGTGCTGGCTCTCTTCCCCGCGCGTTCGTCCGAGTCCGGATCCCTTGGTGACGGCACCACCGTCGTGGCGTTCCGGACCGGCCAGGACCTCGAAGCCCTCCTCCCCCAGTTGCGGCGTCTTGTCGAGGAAGGGCCCTGAGGACATCCACCGAGGCGGTCGGCTAACCCGGGCGAGCGTCCGGCGACCGCGCTCCGCCGTTTGGTCCAGTTGCGGGCCGACATGGCGCGTGTGACGTTTTCCGGAGGGCTACGGAGCGCGTCCGATCGCGCTCGCCCCGGCGACCGGAGGAACCATGTCGTACACGCCGAAGGCCGCCAGTGCGGCCACCGCCGCAGTGAACCGGGCCGCCGTGGCCCTGTATGACTTCGCGGACCGTGAGGACTTCGAGACCTCACGGCGCGGCCTGGTCGCTCCGATCCCCGACGGGAAGATCCCCCTCGCCGACGGCTCCCTCCTCTTCGACGCGAGCAGCACAGCGTTCCTGAACGGGGACGCCGAAGCACCCGACACGGTCAATCCGAGCCTGTGGCGCCAGTCGCAGATCATTCACGAGCCCGGCCTCTACAAAGTCGTGGACCGCCTCTACCAGGTACGGAACACCGACACCGGCAACCTGACGATCGTGGAGGGCGACGACGGGCTGATCGTCATCGACTGCGCCACCTCCGTCGAGGCCGCGAGCGCGGCCATGGCGCTCTTCCGCGAGCACGTGGCCGACAAGCCGGTGGCGGCCGTGATCTACACGCACACACACATCGACCACTACGGCGGGGTCAAGGGCGTCGTGGACGAGGCGGACGTCGCCTCCGGAAAGGTGCCGATCATCGCACCCGGCACGATCGCCTCGTTCGACAAGTACGCGATCGGCGAGAACGTCGTCGCGGGAAACGCCATGTCCCGCCGAGGAAGCTACGCCTTCGGAGTGCTCCTCGACTTCGATCCGCACCAGGTCTGCTCCTGCGGGATCGCGATCGCGAACCCGGGCAAGAAGACCATCACGTACATCTCACCGACCGATCCGATCACCGAGACCGGCCAGCGCCGCACGATCGCCGGGCTCACCTTCGAGTTCCTCTACGCGCCCGACACCGAGGCACCGGAGGAGATGCACATCTGGATCCCCGAGCTGAAGGCCCTGACCTGCGCGGAGAACGCCAACCACTCGCTGCACAACATCCAGACTCTGCGCGGCGCGCGCACCCGCGATGCCCGCAACTTCGCCCGCTACCTCGACGAGACCATCGAGCGCTGGGGCGCGGACGTGGAGGTCCACTACGGACCGCACACCTGGCCGGTGTGGGGAAACTCCAAGGTCGTCGCCTTCCTGGAGTCACAGCGCGACACCTACAAGTACATCCACGACCAGGCGCTGCGGCTCGCCAACCAGGGCTACACCCCGCTGGAGGCCGCCGAAGTCATCCGCCTTCCCGAGGTCCTCGGCCGCAAGTGGTTCAACCGTGACTATCACGGCACGCTCCACCACGACGTGCGGGCGGTGTTCACCAAGGAGCTGGGCATGTGGGACGGGGACCCCGTCTCGTTGCATCCGCTGCCGCCGGTCGAATCCGCCACGAAGTGGGTCCAGTTGGTCGGCGCGGACGCGCTCATCGCCGAGGGCCGGCGCGCGGTCGAGGCCGGTGAGTATCGGTGGGCGGTCGAGGTACTGCACACCGTGGTCTTCGCCGACCCGGAGAACCAGGACGCCAAGGAGCTGCAGGCCGACGCGTACGAGCAGATGGGCTACCAGGTCGAGGGCCCGCAGTGGCGGCACATCTTCCTCACCGCGGCCAAGGAACTGCGTCAGGGCGTCACGCCCGCACGGTTCGCCTCGGCAAGCCCGGACACCGTCCTCGCCATGCCGCTGGACATCCTCTTCGACTACGCGGCCATTCACGTGATCGGCGAGAAGGCGGCCGAGGTGGACGTACGTATCAACTACGCGTTCACCGACCTCGACGAGACCTGGAACATGTGGGTGACCAACGGGGTCCTCAACGCCCGTCGAGGTGCCTCCCCCGATGCGCAGCTCACGGTCACCGGACCAAAGCGCGCACTGGTCGGCGCCGTACTCCAGCCGTCCACGGCAGCGAAGCTCGCAGAGGCCGGCCAGATCAAGCTGGAAGGCGAAGCCGCCGCCCTGGATGCCTATGCGGGGGTGCTCGACGTGTTCGACACCGACTTCGCCATCGTCACGCCGTAGCGGAGCGAATCTCGAGCAGCGTCTGCCACACATGCGGCACTCACTCAGCACCTCCATCGAACCGAACTGACCTGCAGTCGTTCGTCTGTCCAGGAGGTCCCTACACGGGCCCGAGACTGGAGCCCGGTCATGGGTGATGCGATCGGCCAGATGCTGGCCTCGGCCATCGGAATCGCCATCAGCCCTGTTCGACTGCCAGCCGCGCTCCTCGTGAGCGTCCCGGGCCGCGAGACTGGTGGGCCGTTCCGGCGAACGGCAAGGTCCGTCGGCGGGGGTGCCGTGGCGGTCGGACGCGACCGCCATGGCACCCCCGCGGTGTCACTCGGCGATGTCGATGATGGTGCGCAGCGCCTCGCCGGTGTGCATCTGACGGATCGCCTCGTTGATGTCCGTCAGCGGTACGTGGTGGGTGATCATCGACTCCAGGTCGATGCGGCCCGCGCGCCACAGGTCGATAATCGTGGCGTAGGTGCGGCGGATGTCGGCGCCGCCGTAGAACGAGGGCAGGATCGCCTTCTCGTTGAGGACCAGTTCGGCCATGCTGATGTCGGTCATGTCGGTGCGTGCACCGGCGCCGACGAGACAGACCGTGCCGCCGAGCCGGGTGGCGTCGTACGCGGCGCGCAGGGTGCCGGCCTTGCCGACGGCCTCGAAGGCGTAGTCGAAGCCGAAGCCTCCGGTCAGCCGCTTGACGGTGTCCGGCAGTTCCTCGGGGGCGATGGCCTCGGTGGCGCCGAACTCGAGCGCCCACTCACGGCGGTTGGGCGTCGGGTCCACGGCAATGATCCGCGCCGCGCCCGCGACCTTGGCGCCCTGCAGGATGCTGATGCCGACGCCGCCGAGACCGATCACGACGACCGACGAACCCGGCTTCACCTTGGCGGTGTTGAGAGCCGCTCCGATGCCGGTGGTGACACCGCAGCCGATGAGGGCGGCGATGTCGTACGGCACGTCGTCGGGGATCGGTATCGCCGCATAGGCCGCGATGACGGTCTCCTCGGCGAAGGTGCCGGCACCGAGCATGCCGGGGACGATCGCCTCCCCGCTGCGGAAGTTGGGGTTGGCGAGATTGCGGTGACCGCTGCGGCAGAGATGTCCGTCGCCCGCCTTGCAGGAGGGACACGCGTCGCACGGCGGCATCCAGCAGACGATGACGCGGTCGCCGGGCTTGACGTGCGTGACACCCTCGCCGACCTCGGTTACCTCGCCCGCGCCCTCGTGGCCGGGGACGAACGGCGCGGGGTGCGCGAGCACACCGCTCATGGCCGACAGGTCGGAGTGGCAGAGCCCGGCCTTGTGCATCTTGACCCGGACCCGGCCGGGGCCGAAGGAAACCGGCTCGACGTCGACGACGTCCAGCGTGTCGTCACCGGTCTTGTGCAGTACTGCTGCGTGCATGATGTGCTCCTCGTGGGTGGGACGGGGGTCAGGCCCGGGCCGGGGCGGGCAGGTGGACGGTCTTGGTCTCCTGGTACGCCGCGAAGCCCTCGGGGCCGAACTCACGCCCGATCCCGGAGTTCTTGAAGCCGCCGAACGGACCGGCGACGTCGAAGCGCTGGCAGTTGACGGAGTAGGTGCCAGTACGGATCTGCCGAGCGATCTCGATACCGTGCTCGTCCGTGCCCGCCCAGACGGTGCCGGCCAGGCCGTACGGGGAGTCGTTGGCGATCCGTACGGCGTCGGCCTCGTCCTCGTAGCGGATCAGGCAGATGACGGGGCCGAAGATCTCCTCCTGGGCGATCCGCATCCCGTTGTCGACGTCGCCGAACAGGGTGGGCTCCAGATACCAGCCGGTGTCGAGGCCCTCGGGGATACCGCCGCCGGTGAGGAGCTTGGCGCCTTCTGCCTGTCCGATCGCGATGTAGTCGAGGTTCCGCTGCCGCTGCCGCTCGGTGACCATCGGGCCGATCATCGTGGCCGGGTCCGACGGGTCGCCGACCTTGAGCGAGGAGACGGCCGCCGTGAGTTTCGCGGCGATCTCGTCGTAGCGGCTCGCCGGGGCGAGGATGCGGGTGAGCGCGACGCATGCCTGGCCGCTGTTCGCGAAGGCGCCCATGACGAGGTTCGGCAGGGCGGCGTCGAGGTCCGCGTCCTCCAGGAGGATCGCCGCGGACTTGCCGCCGAGCTCCAGCGTGACGCGGGTGAGGTTCTGGGCGGCGGCGGCCATGATCTGCTTGCCCGCGCCGACCGAGCCCGTGAAGGCGACCTTGTCGACGTCCGGGTGGGCGACCAGGTACGCGCTGGTCTCCCGATCCGCCGGCAGAACGCTGAGCACTCCTTCCGGCAGCCCGGCGGCCTCGCACACCTCGGCCAGGAGGTAGGCGTCCAGGGGCGTTTCCGGGGAGGGCTTGAGGACCACGGTGCAGCCGGCGAGCAGCGCGGGCGCGAGCTTGCCCGCGATGGTCAGCTGGGGCACGTTCCACGGGGTGACGGCGGCGACCACGCCGACCGGCTCACGGCGGATCAGGAGGGGGCCGGTCAGGCCGGTCCGCTCCTCCTCCGCCGGGAGGCCGGCCGCGACGGCAAGGGTGGTGCCGAAGGCGGCGACGGCACTGAGCGCCTGCGCCCGTACGGAGAAGGTGATGGGGCTGCCGTTCTGGAGGGTGATCAGCTCGGCGAGCTCCTGATGGCGGTCGAGGAGACCGTCCTTGATCCGCGTGACGATCTCGATGCGCTCGGCGGGCGTCATCCGGGGCCACGGGCCGTGGTCGAACGCTTCGCGGGCGGCGGCGACCGCGCGGTCCACGTCCTCGGGTGCGGCATGCGGAACGCGTCCGACGACCTGCTCGGTCGCAGGCGAGACCACCTCGATGGTGTCGCGGCCGGCGGGCTCGACCCACCGCCCGCCGATGAAGAGCGTGCGCCGTTCCAGGATGTCGGTCATGTGCGGGGTCCTCGCTGTGGTTGCGCAGGCAGGGCGATGCCGGACGACGGTCCGCCAAGCGATCGGGAGGGTCTGTCGAAGTGAATGGGAGATGCTCAGTGAGTGTCACAGGAACCGCCGTAGAGCGGCCCGATGCAGCCATAAGTTAATTCACACTAACGCGCCTGTCCACAGCGAAGTCAGTTCGCGTAGACGTGGAAGCCGCGCCCCGCCTTTCGGCCCACGGCACCGGCCGCCACCATGCGCCGCAGCAGCGGCGGCGGGGCATACAGCGGCTCCTTGAACTCCTCGTACATCGATTCGGCGATCGACAGCGCCGTGTCGAGACCGATGAGGTCGAGCAGCCGGAGCGGCCCCATCGGGTGGGCGCAGCCGAGCACCATGCCCGCGTCGATGTCCTCGGCCGAGGCCACCCCGGACTCGAGCATCCGCACGGCGGAGACGAGATAGGGAACGAGCAGCGCGTTGACCACGAAGCCTGCGCGGTCCTTGGCCCGGATGACCGTCTTGCCGAGCCTCCGCTCGGCGAAGGCCGCCACCTGGTCCGCGATCTCGGGCGCGGTGAGCTGGGTGGGGATGACCTCGACCAGCCGCTGCACCGGCACGGGGTTGAAGAAGTGGACACCGACGACGTTCTGCGGCCGCGCCGTGACGGCGGCCAGATCGACGATCGGGATCGACGAGGTGTTGGAGGCGATGACCGCGTCACCGTCGGCGAGCACCCGGTCGAGCCGCTCGAACACGAGGGCCTTGGCGTCGCGTCGCTCGGCGACCGCCTCGATGACCAGATCGCGGTCGGCGAAGTCGCCCAGGTCGGAGGTGAAGGCGAGCCTCCGGAGCGTCTCGGCACGCCCTTCCTCGGTGAGCTTGCCGCCGCGCATGCCGCGGTCGAGCGAGGCGACCAGCCGGGACCGGCCTGCGGCCAGCGCCTCCGCGTCGCGCTCGGCGACCACCACGTCGAGGCCGGCGCGTGCGCAGACCTGGGCTATTCCGGAGCCCATGAGGCCGCAGCCCACGACCCCGACTCGTCGGAATTCACGCATGTTTGGGATGTCCTCTCTCACTGTCGCCCGCGCCACCGTTCACGCTCGTCGGTGTCGCGCACTCCGCACACTTCGACGACGAGGTCGCCGACGGCGTCCTGGTCGCTCCCCGTCGCCGGACGCACCGGGGTTCCCTCGCGTACGAGATGCGGCGGGACGCCGATCACCCGGCAGCGGAGCGTGAAGCCCTCGGGGAACCGGACGACCGACTCGCTCCGCATCGTTCTTCGGTAGCGACTCAGCACGTTCGTCCGGACGACGACGCCCCGGCCATCGCTCCGGTGGGAGTCGAGATCGCTCGACGCGCACGCCGGGCACAGCAGCCTCCGGAAAGAGGCCGTGCCGCACCACCGGCAGCGCTGGTAGATGAGTTCCGCTGCCATCGGATCGGTTCCGCCTCTCGCTCGTCGATGCAACTTAGCGTCTGTCACTAACCGGCAAGCGACACATCACATAGGAAGCCATGAAGTCGAATGTTTCCAGGGGGTTGAGCACACCAGCTCTGGACGCACAGGTTATTGCAGATTAACTTATGCGTGTCCGACGGATGCGTCGGACGTGCCAGGAAGGATTGGCTGACCGTGCGTCGTAGCGTGTTCACCGAGGACCACGAGGCTTTCCGGGCGACCGTCCGGGCGTTCATCGCCGAAGAGGTCGTCCCCCACTACGCGGACTGGGAGCGGCAGGGCCACGTGCCCCGCGAGCTGTACCGCAAGCTCGGCGCCCTGGGCGTCCTGGGCATCAACGTGCCGGAGGAGTACGGCGGGGCGGGCGTCACCGACTTCACCTATCAGGCCGTGCTCCGGGAGGAGTGCGGGCGCGCGGGCGTCGGGTTCGGTGCCGAATCGGTGCACACCTGCCTGGTGTTGCCGTACCTCCTCGAGTTCGGTAGCGAGGAGCAGAAGAAGCGCTGGCTGCCCGGCTTCCTGTCCGGCGAGATCATGACGGCCATCGCCATGACCGAGCCCGGTACCGGCTCCGATCTGGCGGGCATCACCACCCGGGCCCGGCTCTCGGGCGACGGCAGCCACTATGTGCTCGACGGCGCCAAGACCTTCATCACCGGCGGCGCGCAGGCCGACCTTGTCCTCGTGGTCTGCCGGACCGCTCCGTACGATCCCGCGGACCGTCGCGGCGGGCTGTCGATCCTGTGCGTGGACACGTCGTCCGAGGGCTTCGCGGTGGGACGCAAGCTCGACAAGATCGGGCTGCGTGCGCAGGACACCGCCGAGTTGTCCTTCACCGGAGTCCGGGTCCCGGCCGAAAACCTCCTCGGGACGCAGGGCGCGGCGTTCACCTACCTCACCCACAACCTGGTGGTGGAGCGTCTCGGCGCGGCGATCAACGCCTATGCCAACGCGGCCGGCGCGATCGGCTTCGCGTCCGCGTACGTGCGTGAGCGAGAGGTCTTCGGCAAGCCGGTGGCCGCGTTCCAGAACACCAAGTTCGTCCTCGCCGAATGCGCCACCGAGGTCGCCGCCGCCCAGGCATTCGTCGACCGCGCGCTCCTCGAGCACGCCGCGGGCGAGCTGACGGCCGCCGACGCCGCCAAGGCCAAGCTCTTCTGCACCGAGGTCGCGGGCCGCGTCATCGACAAGTGCCTGCAGCTGCACGGGGGTTACGGCTACATGCTCGAGTACCCCATCGCCCGGCTCTACGCCGACACCCGCGTCAACCGGATCTACGCCGGGACCAGCGAGGTCATGAAAACGATCATCGCCAAAGATCTCGGGCTCTGAGCCCTCCCCCACCCCTTTTCTCCAGGAGCACCTATGCGCGACGCAGTGATCGTCGATGCTGTCCGTACCGCCGTGGGCAAGCGCGGCGGCTCGCTCTCGCGGCTGCACTCCGCCTCGCTCTCCGCCCATGTGCTGAACGCCCTGGTCGAGCGCAACCATCTCGACCCGGCCCTCGTCGACGACGTGATCTGGGGCTGTGCCTCGGCGGTCGGGATGCAGGCCGGATGCGTCGGCCGGGCCGCCGTCCTCGCGGCCGGCTGGCCCGAGTCCGTGCCCGGCCTGACGATCGACCGCCAGTGCGGCTCCTCGCAGCAGGCCGTCCACCAGGCCGCGGCGGGTGTGATCGCCGGCCAGTACGACGTCGCCGTCGCCGGCGGCGTGGAGATCATGAGCCGGCTCCCACTGGGCACCACGCGGGGCGACGGCACCTTCGGCGAACCCTTCGGCCCGGACGTCTTCGCCCGCTACGACGGCATCCGGTTCAACCAGGGCACCGGCGCCCAGATGATCGCCGACGAGTACGGCATCACCCGCACCGAGATGGACCAGCACGGCCTCGACTCCCACGCCCGCGCTGCCCGCGCCATCGACGAGGGCCGCTTCAAGGATCAGATCGCCCCGATCACGGTCACCGACGAGGACGGCACCACCCGGGTCTTCGACACCGACGAGGGTGTACGCCGCGGCTCCACTCTGGAGAAACTCGCCGCGCTCAAGCCTGCCTTCACCGACGACGGGAGCATCACGGCGGGCAATGCCTCGCAGGTGTCCGACGGCACGGGCGCGCTCCTGGTCACGTCGAGCGAGTTCGCCCGCTCCCAGGGCTGGACCCCGATGGCCCGGATCCACACCGCCGTGGTCACCGGCACCGACCCCGTCACCATGCTCAAGGGCCCGATCCCGGCCACCGCCAAGGCGCTCAAGAAGGCCGGACTGTCGATCGACGACATCGGCACCTTCGAGATCAACGAGGCCTTCGCCTCCGTCACCCTGGCCTGGCTGCGCGAGACAGGCGCGGAGTACGAGCGGATGAACCCGCTCGGCGGGGCCATGGCCCTGGGACATCCCATCGGCGGCTCCGGCGCCCGCATCATGACCACCCTCGTCCACCACATGCGGGACAACGGCATCCGCTACGGCCTGCAGTCCATGTGCGAAGGCGGCGGCATGGCCAACGCCACCATCCTCGAACTCCTGTGAGGACGACCCTCGATGACCGCACCGCCCGCCACTGAACCGGGCCTGGGCAAGGACTTCGCCGGGATCCTGGGCGTGGAGCGCATTGACCGCGACCTGTTCCGCGGCTGGTGCCACGACGGCATCCCCGCACGGGCCTTCGGCGGCCAGGTCGCGGCCCAAGCACTCGCTGCCGCCGGGCGCACGGTGCCCGAGGACCGCGCCGTGCATTCGCTGCACGGCCACTTCCTGCGCCCGGGCGACACCGCCCGCCCCTTCGAGTACGCCGTGAACCGGATCCGCAACGGCTCCTCCTACCTGTCACGGCAGGTCACCGCCGTCCAGGACGGCGTGCCCGTGTTCTCGCTCACCGCGTCGTTCAAACGGCCGGAGTCCGCCCTGGACCGCCAGCCCGCAATGCCGCGGACCGCCGGACCCCGCGCGCTTCCCGACCTGTACGAGACCTGGGCGAGGACCAACCCGGAGGACTTCGCGCAGGCGGAGTTCTGCCGCTTCCTCGACATGCGTTACGTGTCCGGGCCTGCCGAGCCGACCACTCCCGGTCTGACGGAGCAGAAACTCTGGATCCGCGCGAGCGAACGGCTGCCCGACGACCCGGCGTTGCACACCCTCGCCCTGACGTACGCCTCCGACCTCTTCCTCGCTCCGGCCACAGCGCTGGCACACCAGCAACCACGAATGCTGCGCGACGAGCCGTCGTCGGTGTTCCTCACCTCCCTCGACCACGCCGTCTGGTTCCACCGGCCGTTCCGCGCCGACGAGTGGATGCTGTTCGCCCAGCGGAGCCCGACCCTCGCGGATGGCCGCGGCCTCGCGTTCGCGGACGTCTGGAGCATCGACGGCACCCTGATCGCCCATGTGGTGCAGGAGACCGTGGTGCGGCCGGCGCGGGCCCACAAGCCCTGATCCCCCTGTCTACGTCCCACCGGAGGAACTCCTATGTCCGATCTGGTCCTCACCTCGTTCGATGACGGCATCGCCATCGTGACGATCAACCGCCCCGAAGCCCGTAACGCGGTCAACCGGGCCGTGGCGGACGCCGTCGCCGAGGCCATCGACGAGCTCGACGCCCGCGACGACCTCGTCGTCGGGGTGATCACGGGTGCCGGCGGCACCTTCTGCGCCGGCGCCGACCTCAAGGCCCTGGCCGCCGGCGAGCGTTCCGGTATCCCCGGCCGCGGGTTCTGCGGGGTCACGGAGACGCCGCCGGTCAAGCCGCTGATCGCCGCGGTCGAGGGCTACGCACTCGGCGGCGGCACGGAACTGGCGCTGGCCTGCGACATGGTCGTCGCCGCCAGGACCGCGAAGTTCGGCCTCCCGGAGACCAAGCGCGGCCTCATCGCAGCAGGCGGCGGCCTCGTCCGTCTGCCGAGAAAAATCCCGTACAACGTGGCGATGCAGTACGCGCTGACGGGTGCCCTCCTCGGAGCCGAACGCGGCTACGAGCTCGGACTGGTCAACGAGTTGACCGCGCAGGGCGAGGCGCTCGCGGGCGCGATGGCCCTCGCCAAGGAGATCGCCGCCAACGGCCCGCTGGCCGTACGGGCCAGCAAGGGGATCGTCGTGGACTCGGCCGACTGGTCGTCCGACGAGGCGTGGGACCGCAACCGAGCGGCCTGCGCCCCGGTGTTCGCCTCGGCCGACGCCAAGGAGGGCGCGCGGGCCTTCGCCGAGAAGCGGGCCCCCGTCTGGGGCAGTTGCTGACGGCTCCGCCACCGTTCCACGCCCCGGTGCGCCGCACCGTCGAGCCGCACGGCGCCGAGGTGATCCACAGCTACAGTCCCGAGGCAATGCTCGGGCATGACCGGACAAAGGAGTTCCGCCATGACCACCCTCTGGCCGCAGGGGCTGCCCCGCACGCTCGGCTGTCCCGACGGCACGATCGCCGATCTGCTCGCCGGGTCCGCCCACGCCTTCCCCGACCGGGCGGCGCTGATCGACGGCGAAGTGCGGCTCACCTTCGCCGAACTGCACGAGCGGGCCCTGCGGGTGGCCCAGGGACTGCGTGAGCAGGGCATCGTCCCCGGCGAGGCCGTCGCCCTGCACATGCCCAACTCGATCTGGTTCACGGTCGCCTATTACGGCATCCTCCTCTCCGGCGCCGCGGTGGTGCCGGTGAACCCGACGCAGCCGGCCCTCGCCCTGCGCCGTCAGCTCGACGACTCGGGCGCCGTCGCGGCGTTCACCCACCCGGCCGTCGCGGCGCAGATGTCCGAGGCACTGGTGGGATCCGAGTCGGTCCGCCGCATCTGCCTCGCACCGGCGACGGCAGCGGCACCGGCCGGTGACGGGGCGCCGGTCGCGTTCCCCATCGCCACCGTCGCGTTCGACGACCTCATGAAGGCGGAGGCGGCACCGGCCACGGCGGTAAACGGGGACGCGGTCGCCCACCTGGCCTTCACCGGTGGGACGACGGGCGTGCCCAAGGCGGTGCGGGTCCTGCACCGCAATCTCTTCATCAACGTGCTCCAGGTGGGGTGTTGGCGCAGCGCCGCCCTCCCCCACACGGACGAGCAGGGCCGCATCACCCTGCGCCATGTGCCCGAGGCCCGGACCGCACACCACATCCCGATCGGCACCGCGACCGGTATCTCCATCGCCCCGCTCTTCCACGGCATGGGCATGGTCAGCCAGAGCGTGTTCGTCGCCGCCGGGCTGACCGTCGTCGTGTTCGGCCGCTTCGACGCGGTCCGGTACCTGGACACCATCGAGCGGCTCGGCGTCCACGCCATCACCGGCTCCCCCGCGCTGTGCCACGCGATCCTCGCGGTGCCGGACGTGCGGGAGCGCGACCTGTCCTGCGTACGCCTGGTCAGCAGCGGCTCCGCACCCATCAACCCGGCCGCGACCGCCGAACTCGCCGAGATCTTCCCGAACGCGGTGGTCAGCGACGGTTACGGACTGACGGAGGCGACGATGGGCGTCGCGATCAGCCCACTCGACCGCTCGATGCCACGCCCGGAGGGCAGTACCGGTCTGATCCTCTTCGACACCGAGGTGGAGATCCGGGAGTTGGACGGAGTCACACCGGTGGCCACCGGCGGGCGCGGTGAAGTGTGGGTCAAGGGTCCGCAGGTCACCGATGGGTACCACGGGCACCCCGAACTCACTGCCGATCAGTTTGTCGACGGCTGGCTGCGCACCGGCGACCTCGGCACGCTCGACTCCGACGGCTGGCTGTCGCTCGTCGGCCGGGCGAAGGACATGCTGATCTACAAGGGGTACAACGTGTACCCGGGCCCGCTGGAGAACCTCCTGCGCGAGCATCCCGCGGTCGCCCAGGCATCGGTCGTGGGCCGGCCGCACCCCGAGAACGGCGAGATCCCGGTGGCCTTCGTCTCGCTGAAGACCGAGGAGGGCCTGTCCGCTACAGCGGAGGAGCTCATCGCGTACGTGGCCGCGCGCGTCGCCCCGTATCAGCGGGTCCGGGATGTGGTGATCGTGGACGAACTGCCGCTGTCGGCGACGGGGAAGATCCTCAAGACGGAACTGCGGCGGCGGGCGGCGAACGACTGAGTCATTGTCTTGAGGGGTGCTTGCGGCAGACCTGGACGGAGACGACTCTCCGTCCAGGTCTGCCGTTCTGGTTCATTCGCCCTGCGCTGCAAGGTGGGCGCGCCAGCCTCCGGTCGCCGTGATGTCGGCGGCACCGTGAAGTGCGTCCGGTTCGCAGAGGAAGCCGGGTGCCGCGGTCCCGTCGGCGAGGGCGACGCTGCCGATCGTCATCGGGCGCGGGAGCGCGGCGACCAGTGCCCCCAGTCCCTCGGGCGGCAGTTCCCACACCTCCGCTTCGATCGCGGCTCCTCCGTCGCGGGTGTGCACTAGGCCCGGCTTGGGCGGGTCGGTGCGGAGCGCGTGCAGGCGGTACTCGGGCGCGGTGGTCGTGGCTCGTACGAATCTGCCGCCCAGCGCCAGGAGTTGGGCGTTCAGCGGCTGCCCGGTGAGGTGCGCCCCGACCACGGCGAGCGGGACGCGCGGGGTGAGGAGTTCCGCGAGCTGCGCCAGGCGCTCGTCCGTGCCCGCCGGGCCGATCAGCATCGCCCCGAACGGGAGGCCGCCGACCGTGCCCGCCGGGACGGCGACGGCCGCCAGGCCGAAGAGGTTCGTGGAGTTGGTGAACCGGCCGAGGCGCGCGTTCGAACCCAGCGGGTCGGCTGCGACCTCGGCGAGCGTGGGGTGGCCGGGCGTGGTGGGTAGCAGCAGGGCGTCCGCGTCGCCGAGGGCATCAAGGGCCTTTGCCTTCAGGCTGTCCAGGTGTCGCTGGTCGGAGTAGAGGCGGTGTGCCGGGATGTCGCGTGCCCGGGTGATGATTGCCGCGACGGTCGGGTCCAGATCGTCGGTCTGTTTGTCGATGAAGGTGCCCACCGCGGCGTACCGCTCGGCGACGAAGGCGCCCTCGTAGAGCATGGCGGCGGCTTCGAGGAAGGGCGCCGGGTCGATGCTCTGCAGCTCGGCGCCCGCCACCGCGAGCCGGGCCGTCGCCGCTTCGTATGCCTCGCGCCAGCCCGGGTCCATCTCGCCGAGCCCGTCCGGTGTCACGATGGCGATACGCCAGGGACCGGGCTCGCGCCGGGGCGGACGCACCGTCGCGGTGGCCATGTGGGTGAACGCCTCGCGTGCTTCGGGGAGCGTCCGCGCGAAGACCGTCACGCAGTCCAGGCTCGCGCACGCCGGCACCACGCCTTCCGTCGGTACGAGGCCCGGTGTCGGCTTCAGACCGACGATGCCGTTGAATGCCGCCGGTACCCGTCCTGATCCCGCCGTGTCCGTGCCGAGGGCGAGGTCGGCGATGCCCAGCGCCACCGCGACCGCCGAGCCGGAGCTCGAACCCCCCGCTACCCGCGCCGGATCGGCGACGCTGTGCACCGCGCCGTACGGCGAGCGGGTGCCGACCAGGCCGGTAGCGAACTGGTCCAGGTTGGTCGTGCCGAGCACGATCGCGCCGGCCGCACGCAGCGCGGCGACGACGGGGGCGTCGCGCTCCGGTTCGTAGGCGTACGAGGGGCAGCCTGCCGTGGTCGGCAGACCGGCCACGTCGATGTTGCCCTTGACCGCGAGGAGCCGCCCGGCGAGCGGCAGCTGCGGGTCCAACGCCGCTGCCTCGGCCTCCACTTCGGCACGCGGACGCAGGCTGATCCAGATCTCGGGGCGGTCGGTCGCCTGAATGCGGTCGTACGCGGCCCGTACGCGGTGTACGGCGAGTGGCAGGTCGGAAGCGGTCACGTATGGCTCCTCGGATCGGGGGTTCTGCTCTGGCAGGCGTCGGCGGTTCATGCCGTCGGGGCGAGGACGATCAGCGGTGTACCCGCCTGCACCTGATCGCCCGGCTTCGCCAGCACGGAGACGACCACGCCGTCGCGCGGGGCGTGGACGGGCGACTCCATCTTCATCGCCTCCAGCGCGATCAGCTGTTGCCCGGCTCGCACCACGTCTCCTCGGCCGACGTTCACCTGCCATACACAGGCGGCGAGTTCGGCCTCGATCAGATGGCCCCCCGCAGGCACCTCGATGTCCTCGGCGATCGGCGCCGGCTCCGTGATCGCCTCGGCGCGGGCGAACTCGCCGGCCTCCTCCCACGCCTGACGCTCCGCCCCGAACGCCGCGGCCTGACGCTCCCGGAACGCCTCGATCGACTCCGCGTGCTCGTCAAGGAACCGCAAGTGGTCCGCAAGCGAGAACGTGCCCTCCTCCACCCGTGGCGCGAAGCGTCCGGCCGTCATGTCGGCGCGCAGCTCCAGGAGTTCGTCGGCCTCGACCGGATACCACTTGATGCGGTCGAAGAACCGCAGCAGCCACGGCTTGCCCGGCTCATAGCCGCCCCGCTGCTGCCACGGTGACCAGACCTGCGTCGTACGGCCCACGAACTGGTAGCCGCCGGGCCCCTCCATCCCGTAGATGCAGAGGTACGCGCCGCCGATGCCCACGGAGTTCTCCGCCGTCCAGGTGCGGGCGGGGTTGTACTTGGTGGTCACCAGGCGATGGCGCGGGTCGAGCGGTGTGGCGACGGGGGCGCCGAGGTAGACGTCGCCCAGGCCAAGGACCAGGTACTCGGCGTCGAAGACCGTGCGGTAGACGTCCTCCACCGAGTCGAGGCCGTTGACGCGGCGTATGAACTCGATGTTCCACGGACACCACGGCGCGTCGTCGCGCACCCCCGCCATGTAGCGGGCGATGGCCTCGCGGGTCGCCGGATCGTCCCAGGACAGCGGCAGATGCACGGTGCGGGAGGAGACGCGCAGATCGCCGGTGGCGGGCAGCGCGCGGGCGATCCGGCATACCACCGAGAGGAGAGCGGCCTGGGTGAGCCGCGCCGGATCGAATTTGATCTGCAGCGAGCGGATGCCGGGCGTGAGGTCGGTGACGGCGTCCAGTTCGGCCGAGGCGACCGCTTCCATGAGCGCGTGCACCCGCATCCGCAGCGCCAAGTCGAGCTGCATCGGACCGAATTCGACGAGCAGATTGTCGTCACCACTGCGCCGGTACGTCACATCGTCGTCCTGCGCGAGGATCCCCCCGTCCACGAACTCCGGGCGTCCGGCGTTCTCGACGGTCACCGGGAGGAAGCGCACAGTGTCGCCCGGCCGCAGCTGGCCGAGCTTCCAGCGCTCGGAGCTCAGTACGGTCGCCGGGCAGACGAACCCGCCGAGGGAGGGTCCGTCCGGTCCGAGGAGGACCGGCATGTCTCCGGTGTAGTCGACGGCGCCCACCGAGTACGGCGTGTCGTGGATGTTGGACGGATGCAGCCCTGCCTCGCCCCCGTCGGTACGGGCCCAGCGCGGCTTGGGGCCGACGAGCCGTACACCGGTACGGGCCGAGTTGAAGTGGACCTTCCAGTCGGCGGCGTAGAAGTCGCGGATGTCGTCACCGGTGAAGAACTCCGGGCCGGCGTGCGGGCCTTCAACTGCCGCAATGTGCCACGTGGTCGCGAAGGCCGGACGTTCCTCGTACGGGACCGGCGTGCCGGTCGCGACACCCGAGCCGTGCAGCACATCGCCGGTACGCAACGCCCGCCCGCCGTGCCCTCCGAACCCGCCCAGCGTGAACGTCGCCGCGCTGCCGAGGAACGCCGGCACATCGAGGCCACCGCCCGCGAACAGCACGTACGTGCGCAGGCCTGCCCCGTCCGGCGCCCCCACATCCAGCGTCGACCCGCCCGGCACCGTCACCGGCGCCCACTGCGGCACCGGCTCACCGTCCACGGTGACCGGGGTCGGCGCCCCCGTCACACACACCGTCGCCGGATGCGAGAACCTCAGAGACGGACCTTGCAGCGTGCACTCGAGACCCGGCGCGCCCTCGGCATTGCCCAGCGCCCGGTTGCCGAGGCGGAAGGACAGGTCGTCCATCGGTCCGGACGGTGGCACACCGACCTGCCAGTGACCGGTGCGACCCGGCCAGTCCTGGACGGTGGTGAGCGTGCCGCCCGCGCTCACCTCGATGCGCGGCGTCGTATCGGTGATCTGCGCGAGGGTGGCCGTCGAGTGGGTGGCCGCCTGTACGGACGGCTCGGCGAGTGCGGCCCGTACGAGCCCCAGGTTCGTCTCGATGCCGTCGATCCGCGTCAGCGCGAGCGCCGCGTCCAGCTTGGCCAGCGCCTCGGCCCGATCGACCCCGTACGCGATCACCTTGGCCAGCATGGGGTCGTACGCCGTCGTCACCTCCGTCCCCGTCTCCACCCAGCCGTCCACCCGCACCCCGCCGGGGTACGCGACCCGCGTCAGCCGCCCGGCGCTCGGCCGGTGGTCGCGTGAGGGGTCCTCGGCGTACACCCGCGCCTCGACCGCGTGGCCGCGCGGCGCACCGGGATCGCGTACCACCGTCGTGTCGCCCTGGGCCAGGCGCAGCATCCACTCGACGAGGTCGACGCCGTAGATCTCCTCGGTGACCGGATGCTCCACCTGGAGCCGGGTGTTGACCTCCAGGAAGTACGCCTCCTCGCGCGCCGCGTCGTAGACGAACTCGACCGTGCCCGCCGAGCGGTAGCCGACCTGCGCGCACAACTTCTGGGCGGCCGAGGCGAGATGGGCGCGGACGCCAGGCGGCAGTCCGGGCGCCGGCGCCTCCTCAAGGACCTTCTGGTTGCGGCGCTGCAGCGAGCAGTCGCGGTCTCCGAAGGTGACGATCTTGCCCTGCCCGTCACCGAAGACCTGCACCTCCACGTGCCGGGCACGCTCCACCAGCCGCTCCAGGAACACCCCGGCGGAGGAGAACGAGGCCGCCGCCACGCGCTGCACCCGTTCCCAGGCATCGGAGAGCTCCTCGGGCGTGCGGCAGGCGCTCATGCCGATGCCGCCGCCACCGCCCGTCGCCTTCAGCATCACCGGGTAGCCGATCCGCCCGGCCGCCGTCAGCGCTTCGGCCAGGTCGGGCAGCAGTCCGGTGCCGGGTGCGAGGGGCACACCGGCGGCTTCGGCGGCGGCCCGTGCCGTGTGCTTGGCGCCGAACAGCTCCAGCTGCTCGGCGGTCGGCCCGACGAAGACGATGCCCGCGTCGGCGCATCGCCGTGCGAAGTCCGCGTCCTCGGACAGGAATCCGTAGCCGGGATGGATCGCGCCCGCGCCGGTGTCCTTGGCGGCCGCGAGCACCAGATCGGCATCGAGGTAGGACTCCTTGGCGGCCGCGGGCCCGAGCCGTACCGCCTCGTCGGCCAGGCGCACGTGCCGGGCCGAGCGGTCCGGGTCGGAGAAGACGGCCACCGTGCGCAGGCCGAGTTGCCGGGCGGTGCGGATGATGCGGGCGGCGATCTCGCCCCGGTTGGCGACAAGGAGGGTGTCGAAGGCAGGGGGTGTGGTGCTGTTCATCGGGCGGCCTCGGTGATCGTCGTGCGTACGGCGGTCGGCTCGAAGCCGTTGCAGGGGTTGTTGATCTGCGGGCAGTTGGAGATCAGGACGAGGACGTCACGCTCCGCGCGCAGGGTGACGCGCAGGCCGGGGGCGGAGATGCCGTCGACGATGCCGAGGGTGCCGTCCTTCTCCACGGGGACGTTCATGTACCAGTTGATGTTGGACACCAGATCGCGTTTGCCGAGTCCGTGACGGGCGCCCTCGGCGAGGAAGTTGTCGACGCAGGCGTGCTGCCCGTAGGTGTGGTGCCCGTAGCGCAGGGTGTTGGACTCCTTGGAGCAGGCGCCGCCGACGGTGTCGTGGCGCCCGCAGGTGTCCTCGGTGACGGTCATCAGCGGGGTGTGCTCGTTGGAGAGCAGCACGCTGCCGGTTGTGAGGAAGATGCCGCCCTGGGCGTGGATCGTGTCCGGGGCGCTGTAGCGGACGGCGGTGTCGTGGGCGTCGTAGACGAGGAAGTCCACGGCCTGGTTGCCGTGCAGGTCGGTGAGGGTGAGCTGCTCGCCCTCGCGGACGACGGCGGACCAGGCGGCACGGGCGGGTATGTCGAAGCTGGTCATGCGAGCCCCCTGGCGGCGAGGTGTTCGGCGGTGTTGAGGAAGGCGCGCCGGCCTTCGGGGGTGGCGTCCCACAGCGGGTCGCCCCGGCGGGTGGGCGCGGCCCGCCAGGCGAGGACCTCCAGCGGGCTGCTGGTGTAGTCGGTCCGCGGGTCGAGCGGGTGCGGCACGTTGGCGATCAGTACGGTCAGGTCCTGCTCGGCGCGCAGGGTGACGCTGGTGCCGGGGCCCGCGGAGCCGGTGAAGTCCAGGGCGCCGTCCTCGTCGACGGACACGCCCTGGAAGAAGGAGAGCGAGGGCGGCAGATCGCGCGGTTCGAGGCCGTTCTTGAGGGCCGCCAGCTTCAGCAGCTCGCGCCCGGCGGGCGAAGCGGACTGCGGGCTTCCGTCGCCGTACCGCTCGGTGTTGCGTACGAGGGTGGAGGTGCCGCACAGCGCGTCGTGCCGCCCGGAGGTGTCCGTGACGACGGACGCCAGGACGCGCCCCTGGTCGGAGAGGAGCAACCGGCCCTCCCCCAGGTAGGCGTTCCACTGCACCTTCACCGTGTCGGCGGTGTTCAGGCGCTCCCACGGCCGGTCGGCGACGTGCAGCAGCAGATGGGCGCAGGCGTCGCCCCGCAGGTCCGTCAGGCGCAGTTCGGTGCCCCGGGCGAGGACCTTGTGCGTGTAGTTGCCGCCCGCCACGGTCTCCGCCCACACCAGATGGCCTGCTTCACAGGGCGGGGCGGGCCAGTCGGCGGCGGGGACGACGGGCATGGCCTCGGCCCGGGTGCCCTCCTGTGCGCGGGCGTGGGCGCGGGCACCGTGGGTGGTTGCTGTCGCCATGGCGATTCGGCCTCCGGGGTGAGGACTTGACGGCTCGGACATGATTTCTGTCGTCCGACAGAAATTAGGTCCCGACCAGGTCGGCCGGATTGCCCCCGCGTTGCCACCGCGTTACCGCATGCTCACCGCGCACGAGGCCCGGATCGGGCCCGCCGCCCCGCCGGACGGATGTGCGACGATCAGCGACATGAGCACCGCTGCGAGACGAGTCGGCCGGCCGCGCGCCACAACGCGACCGGCCAGCGGCCTGCCGGCGCGCGAGGAACTGCTCGCCGCCGCGGCCGAGTTGTTCACCGAGCACGGCTACGCCGCCACGACCACCCGCGCCGTCGCCGAACGCGCCGGCATGCGACAGGCGACGATGTACCACTACTTCGCGGGCAAGGAAGACCTGCTCGTCGAGCTCCTCGAGGGAACGGTCACCCCGTCGCTCGTCCTGGCCCGCACCCTCCTCGCCGACGACAACTCACCCGCCGAGGAACGCCTTTGGCTACTGTGCCGCGCAGACGTAGAACTCCTCTGCTCCGGCCCGCACAACCTCGGCGCGCTGTATCTCCTGCCGGAGGTCCGCGGCGACCGCTTCGCCGGCTTCCACGCCACCCGCGACGAACTCAAGCAGTTGTACGGCCGGTTGCTCGCCGCCACCGACGCCTGCGCCGCACTCGACGAGAGCGAGCTGGCCCTCCGTACCGACCTGGTCTTCGGCCTGGTCGAGAGCGTGCTGCTGATCCGCCGCTCCGATCCCGCCCGCCCCGCGGCGTCCTTCGCGACGGCGACCGCCGACGCGGCACTCAGGGTCGCGGGTACGGTCGGGCGCGGCTGAAACGCCGAGGCCCGCCCCAGCCGTGGAGAGACGACAGCTGAAGCGGGCCGGGGCTGAACAGATCAAGCGGTTGCCACGGGCGCCGCGGCCCACCGCCGCGCCCGCCACAACCGGTACACAACCCCGACCAGGACCGTGGCCAGCAGGAAGAGCGCGGTGAACCACTGGAAGTACCAGTGCCCGCCCGCCGGGTCATACACCGCCGCACGCGGCCACGCCAGGTTGACGGTCATCGCGAGCCCGTACACCAGCGCCACCACGTTGACGGGCAGCCCCCAACGGCCCAGCGAGAACAGCGGCTTGCCCAGCTCGTCCACGTCCTGACTGCCGCCGATCCCGCCGCGCAGCCGACGTACGAGCATGGGCCCGGTGACCATGGCGTACGCGAGATAGAGCATCGCGATGCACGTCGTACCGATCGCCAGGAAGGCCTCCGGGGAGGCGAGGTTGAGCAGGCCGAGCAGCGCGGCGGCCACCCCGACGACGATCGCGGTGAGGCCCGGCATCCCAGTGCGCGGGGAGACCTTCGCCAGCGCGCGGGAGAACGGCAGCACCCCGTCGCGCGCCATGGAGAACAGCATGCGCGAGCCGGCCGTCTGGATGGCGAGCGTCGCCACCGCGATCGCGATCACCACGACAGCGAGCAGTGCCTTGCCGATTCCGTCGCCGAGGCTGCTGGTCAGCACGTACGAGAGGCCCTCCGTAGCGAGCCGGCCGTCGGTCAGGCTCGGGGCGGCAAGCAGCCCGCCGAGTACGAGCAGTCCGCCGATGACGCCGGCGGAGGCCAGGGCGAGGAGGATCGTGCGGGGCGCCGTACGGCGCGGGGAACGCGTTTCCTCGCTCAACTCCCCCGCGCTGTCGAAGCCGATGAGGACGTAGGCGGCCGTGAACGAGCCGACGAGCAGCGCCCCGATCGCGCCGCCCTGGCCGCCGGTGTGCAGGGTAACGCCCGTGCCGCGCTCGGAGTGCGTGAAGAGGAGCACCACGATCAGTACGGCGCCGATGATCTCGGCGGTGACGCCGACCCGGTTGATCGCCGACATGACCCGGTTGTCCAGGAGGTTCACCGCTGTGGTGAAGGCCAGCAGCACGACGGCCAGGAGCGCCGCATTGGCGGCGCCGGTCGGCGTCGTGGGTGCCGGGTCGCCGCCGAAGAGCTGGAAGCCGGACCAGATGGCGGGCAGAACGACCTGCAGGGCGAGCGCGGCGGCAGCGACCACCACCACTTGGCCGATCACCATGATCCAGCCGGCGAACCACCCGAAGGCCGGGGTGCTCAGCCGCGTCGACCACTGGTAGATGGCGCCCGACAGCGGGTAGCGGGCGGCGAGTTCGGCGAAGCAGCACGCCACGAGCAGCTGGCCGATGAGCACGGCGGGCCAGGTCCAGAAGAACGCGGCGCCACCGAAGGAGTAGCCGAAGGCGAAGAACTGGAAGACCGTCGTGAGGACCGAGATGAACGAGAACCCGGCAGCGAACGACGCGTACCGCCCCATGCTGCGATGCAGCTCCTGCCGGTATCCGAACCGGGTCAGCGAGGCATCGTCGGCCCCCGGGGACTCCGGCGGGTCGGGACGTACATCCGTGGGTGCGGTGGCAGTCATGGCGGGCCCCTGTCATGAATTCCTGTCGGATGACAGAAAGTAGGGACCGGCTGTTTCGGTGCCGTGTCGCGGTGATGTCCACATCGCGCCTAACCCCTCACCTCGACGGCGAGCGAGGCGGGTGACCAACTCGGCGCCAGGACCCGCGTGTTGTGGGTCCCGGCGCCGGGCTGGAAGCCTGCGGCTACGGCAGGACGATCGGGAAGTTGCGCGCGGGCTTCTCCAGCAGGCCGTAGAAGGTCGACAGGACGGTGACGTCGCCCGCCACGGTGACTTCACTCGAACCGATCGCATCGGGGAAGGAGGTGTGCTGCGCCAGGATCCGGTCGAGCGTGGCGCGCCGCAGGCCGAGGGTCAGGTGCGGAGCCTCCCCGCCGGGTGCGTCGCCACGCATCGGGGTGAGGACGCCGTTGCCGACCAGGAGCGTCCACACCTCGTCGGTGTCGGTGAACTCCCAGCGCAGCAGCAGCCGGTGGGCCGCCGCCCGCGGGCCGTCCAGCCGTACGGCCATCGACTCGAAGATCTGCCCGGTGCCCAGCGCCGCCAGCATGTCGACGCTCTCCTTGCCGGGGGCGCCGCTCCGCCGGACCTCCTGACCGGCCTCGCGCAGCTCCTTGGCGCCGGTGAGGTAGATGTTGCGCCAAGTGCCGTTCTCCTGGGCGAAGCCCAGCGTCTCGTATGTCTGCGCCTGCAGTTCCCTGGCCTCGGCGTGCTCGGGCTCGGCGAACAGGACGTGGTTGAGCAGCTCCGCGGCCCAGCGCAGATCGCCGGACGCGAACGCCTCGCGGGCCGAGGTGACGGTGGCGTCCGCGCCGCCGATCGCAGCCACATAGCGCTTGGCCTGCTCGACGGGCGGGTGCTGCCACAGATGCGCCGGGTTGCCGTCGTACCAGCCCATGTAACGCTGGTACACCGCCTTGACGTTGTGGCTGATCGAGCCGTAGTAGCCGCGTGCGTTCCAGGCCGCGCCGAGCTCGCCGGGGAAGGCCTGGATCTCCTCGGCGATCTCGGGGCCGGTCAGGCCCTGGTTCATCAGACGTACGGTCTGGTCGTGCAGGTACGCGTACGCGTCGCGCTGCTGGGTGAGGATGCGCTGTACCGCGTCGCGACCCCACGTCGGCCAGTTGTGGGAGCCGATGAGGATGTCGGTCTCGTCGAAGAGCTGGATCGACTCGGTGATGTACGAGGCCCAGGCGTGGGCGTCGCGGACCTGGGCGCCGCGCAGCGTGAGGACGTTGTGCAGCGAGTGGTTGACGTTCTCGGCGATGAGCAGGACACGGTGGTCCGGCAGGTAGAAGTTCATCTCCGCGGGGGCCTCGGTGTCCGGGGTCAGCTGGAAGACCAGCCGTACTCCGTCCAGGACCAGCTCCTGCCCCGTGGCAGTGATGCTCCGTGTCGGTGCAATCAGGCCGACGGTTCCGGTGGACAGGGCCTGACCGAGGCCGAAGCCGACGGATGCCTCGGGGCCGACGGGCAGCGAGCGGCCGTACATGTAGACGGCGCGGCGCAGCATCGCCGGTCCCGCGAAGACGTTCTCGCTGACGGCGTGGTCCATGAACGCGTCGGGCGCGATGACCGCGCACTCTCCGGCCCCGACCGCCTCGTTGGTGGTGACCCCGAGGACGCCGCCGAAGTGGTCACCGTGGCTGTGCGTGTAGATCACGGCCTTGACCGGGCGCTCACCGCGGTTGCGGGCGTACAGCCCGAGGCCCGCTGCGGCGACCTCCTTGGACGTCAGGGGGTCGACGACGACCACGCCGGTGTCGCCCTCGATGATCGTCATGTTGGATACGTCGAGGCCGCGGACCTGGTAGATGCCGGGCGCGACCTCGAACAGGCCCTGTGCGGTGTTGAGCCGGCTCTGGCGCCACAGGCTCGGGTGCACGGTGTCGGGGCAGTCGTCCTTGGTCAGGAAGTCCCAGCGGTCGTTGTCCCAGACGACCCGGCCCGCCTCATTGCGTACGACGCAGGGCTCCAGCTTGTCGATCAGGCCGCGGGTGGCGTTGGCCTGGTCTGTGGTGTCGTTCCAGTCGAGCGCGTCCGTGGTGGCAGCCATGGAAGGTCATCCCTCTGTGTGGGTGGCGGTTATCCGGGTCCAGACGCCGCTCTCGCCCGCGTCGGCGGCGCGGCGGCCGAGGCTTTCGGCCCAGCGGCGCTCGGAGGCGACGGCGTCGCGCCAGGACCACAGGCGGCGGGTGAGGCGGTGCAGCGGGTACTCCTCGGTGATGCCCATGGCGCCGTGCAACTGGTGGGCGATCTGGGCGATTTCGGTGGCCGCGGCGGCTGTGGTGATACGGGCGATGTCGACCGCGCCGCCCTCGCGGGCCAGCGCCAGCGCGGCGTCGGCCTGGACGAGCTGGACGCGCATGCGGGCGAGGTTCCCGGCGACGGCCGGGATCTTCAGGAGCGGGGCGCCGAACTGCTCGCGCTCGGAGACGTAGGTGCGGGTCAGCCGGTAGGCGCCGTGCGCGGCGCCAAGGACGGCCGCCGACCACAGGAGCGCGAGCCGCTCCCGAACCTCGGCGTATGCGGGCGCGCCCTCGACGGAGGTGACCGGGGTGGCGGTCAGGACCACGGTGTCGCGGGGCTCCCCAG
Organism: Streptomyces mesophilus; assembly: GCF_011044995.1. Classification (GTDB taxonomy): domain Bacteria; phylum Actinomycetota; class Actinomycetes; order Streptomycetales; family Streptomycetaceae; genus Streptomyces; species Streptomyces mesophilus. Next base: position 149,540 of record NZ_JAAKZW010000001.1, read on the forward strand.
CGATGTTGTCGACGTTCCGTACGGTCACCGAGACATCGCCCAAGTCGACCTGCAGCGGCGCCACTCCGGGCGCGCACAGCACGAGGCGGGCGGCGTCGCGGGCCCACGGCACCGAGGTCAGCTCGGCGGTGAGAGTGCCGGACGCGACGTCGGGCGCCTCGTCGAGCAGCACGACCGTGGCGAGGCCGTCGGCAAGGTCCCCGGCGCGGCTGACGACCCAGTCCGCGGTGGACGCCTCGACGATCGGTACGCCGATGCCGTGACCGGCAAGTGACTCCACGACCACGAGCAGGTCGTACAGGGACCCGCCGGGGCCACCCCGTTCCTCGTCGATGCCGATACGGGGCAGGTCGAGGTCGACCAGGCTGTCCCACAGGTCGGGGCTGCCGGCCGCGGCGAGGCCGTCGACCAGGCTCCGCAGTTCCTCTGCGAACTGGCTGCGGCTCATGAACGGGCCTCCTGACGGGCGATGAGGGAGAGCAGGACCTCGGCCGCGCCGCCGCGCAGGCTGAACGCGGGCGAGGCGAGCAGCGCCTGGCCGAATGCGCCGTCGAAGGACGGCTCCTGGCACAGGTCGGTGCGGCGCAGCGCTTCGATGACGTCGTGCTCGAAGGCGTTGCCGAGGTACTTGAGCGCCGCGGCCTGCTGAACGGGGGCCTCGCCCGCGTCCATGGCCCGGGCGACCTCGAAGCACAGCCGGCGCAGGACGGCCAGGCGGGCCACCAACGAACCGAGCAGCGCGTGCAGTTCGCGGTCGTCGCCCTGCCGGGCGGTCTCGGTGATCAGCTCGATGAGGACGGGATAGCTGGACAGCGACCGCTCGGCGCCACCGCGCTCGAAGGACAGCTGCTCGACGACCTGTTTCCAGCCCTTGCCGACCTCGCCGATGACGCGATGCGCGGGAACGAAGACGTTCTCGAAACGGACCTCGTTGAAGTGGTGTTCACCGGCCAGGTCCACGATCGGCGTGACGGAGACACCCTCGGCGTCCATGTCGACGACGAACTCGGTCAGCCCTTCGTGCTTGCGCTCACCGCGCAAGGTGCGGGCAAGCAGATAGGCGTGGGTGGCGTGGTGAGCCTGAGTGGTCCAGATCTTGTGGCCGTTGACCAGCCATCCGCCGTCCACGGGCTCCGCCGACGTGCGCACGGACGCCAGGTCCGAGCCCGCCTCGGGCTCGCTCATCCCGAGGCAGAAGACCGCCTCGCCGGAGGCGATCCGCGGCACGATCTCCTCCTGTAGTTGACGCGTACCGTGTCGCAGGATCGCCGGTCCGATCTGCCGGTCGCCGATCCAGTGAGCGGCCACCGGGGCGCCGGCGCGCAGCAACTCCTCGGTCACAGCGAGCCGTTCGACGTTGGTGCGCCCGGCGCCGCCGAACTCCTTCGGGTACGTCATCGCGATCAGCCCGCGCGCGGCGAGCTCCTTGCTGAACTCGAGGTCGAAGGAGCGCAGCCAGGAGTCGCTGCGCGGCGTGTAGCGTCCGGCGTCGCGCCATTCGGCGGTCAACTCGCGGACTTGTGCGCGCAGTTCGGCGCAGGAGTCCGGTCCTGGTGTGTGGTCCATGGTGGCCTTTCGGGCGGTACGAGGCGGGTCGGCGGCCGACTGTCGGCGTCCAGTTCGTCAGCGGCCGGTGAAGACGCCGGGGCGCTTCTCCTGGAAGGCCGCGAACGCCTCCTGCGAGTCCTGCGTGGAGGTGATGACCGCCATGTGCGAGGAGATGAGGTCCAGCGCGGTCCGCAGATCGTGGCGGGCGCCCTGGCGGACGGCGCGCTTGATGGTGCGGATGGCGACCGGCGGCCGCTCGGCGAGCCGGGCGGCGTACGCGTACACCGCGTCCATCAGGTCCTCGTCCTCGTGCACTTCGTCCGCCAGGCCGATGCGCAGGGCCTCGTCGGCGCCGACGAAGTCACCGGTCCACAGCATCCGCAGCGCGGTGGAGGTGCCGACGGCGCGGGGCAGCAGCCAGCAGCCGCCGTCGCCGGGGACCAGGCCGACCTTGATGTAGCCCTCGGAGAAGCGCGCGCTGCGGCCGACGAAGCGCAGGTCGCACAGGAGCGCCATGTCCATTCCGGCCCCCACGGCGGGACCGGCGACGGCGGCGATCACAGGCTTGTCCACGTCCTCGAGGGCGAGCGCCACGCGGTGCACGTTCTTCGTGAGAAGTTCCTTCTCCCCCAGTGGCGGCCGGTGTTCGCCCTTGAAGGCGGAGAGGTCGACACCGGAGCAGAACGAGCCGCCGGCACCAGTCACGACGATCACCCGCACCTCAGGATCGCTCTGGGCCTCGATCAGCTTGTCGGCCCAGTCGTTCACCATGTCGATGGTGAAGGCGTTCTTACGCTCGGGGCGGTTGAGCAGGATGGTCGCGATCCCGTCGCGGACCGAGTATTCGAGATCGGCCATCGCCGTCCCTTTCTGTGGTGGATCTAATGGATGCCGGCCCGAAGCTCGCGCTTGAGGACCTTGCCGTTGGGGTTGCGAGGCAATGCGTCGACGAAGTGCACGCGGCGGGGCTTCTTGTACGAGGCGATCCTGTCCCGGGTGAAGTCGATGAGCTCCTGCCCGGTCGGAGCCTCGGCACCCTGGCGCAGGACGACGACGGCTGTGACGGCCTCGCCCCACACCTCGTCGGGAAGGCCGACGACCGCGACCTCGGACACCGCCGGGTGCTCCGCGAGCGCGGACTCGACTTCGGTGGGGTACACGTTCTCGCCACCGCTCACGATCATGTCCTTGATGCGGTCGGTGAGGAACAGATATCCGTCCGGGTCGAGATAGCCGCCGTCCCCCGTACACAGCAGACCCTCGGCGTCGTACAACGCGGCAGTCTCATCAGGCCTGTTCCAGTAGCCCGGCGTGTTGTGGCGGGAGCGGATCCGGATCTCGCCGGGCGTCCCGGCCGCGACCGGCTTGCCCGTGTCGGGGTCGGCGATCACCACGTCCACCCCGCGCCGCGGCCTGCCGACCGACCGCAGCAGGTACTGCCCGGGCCCGTCGGCATCGTGGTCCTCGGGCGGCAGTTGAGTGACCGTGCCACCGCCCTCGGTCAGCCCGTACTTGCCCATGAAGTGGCAGCCGAACAGCGCCATCGAGCGACGCAGCAGTACGGGCGTGATGGGCGCGGAGCCGTACGTGATGAGCGTCAGGCGGGAGAAGTCGCGCTGCTCGATGCCTGGCAGCTCGGTGAGCATGTGCAGCACCGAGGGGACGAGGAACGCGTGGGTGACGCCCTCGCGTTCGATCGTCTCGGCCGCCGCCTCGGGCGTGAAGGCCGGGAACATCAGGCTGTTGGCGCCCGCCGTGAGCGCCACGCGCAGCCAGCCGAGCCCGCCGATGTGGAACATCGGCAGCGCGTTGAGCGCGACCGACTCCGGCTCCCACAGGTACTCCGCCAACTCCGTACTGTCGGCGTAGAAGTTGCCGTGGGTGAGGAGCACGCCCTTGGGGACGCCCGTGGTACCGGAGGTGTAGATCTGCAGGAACACCTCGTCGGCGTCCGAGCCGGTGCCCCGGCCGGGGTCGTCGTCGGGGTGTGCGGCGAGCCACTGCTCGTATGCGGGTACGTCCGCTTCGGCGGAGGGGCCGATGACGATCAGCCGCAGTCCGGGTATCGCCGCGCACACGGCGTCGGCGGCGGCCCGGAACTCGGGTTCGGTCAGCAGGACCGTCAGGCCGGCGTCCTGGGCCACGGCCGTCAACTCGGCCACGGCCAAGCGCCAGTTGAGCGGCACGGTGACCAGTCCGGCTTTGGCCGCGCCGACCAGGATCTCGCCTGCTTCATTACGGGTGCGGGCGAGGAACCCGATCCGCGACCCGGCGGGCGTGTCGGCGAGCAGCGCGCGGGCGATCCGGTTGCTGCGGGAGTCCAGGTCTGCGTAGCTGACGGTGGCGCCCGCGCAGCTGAGCGCGGTGGAGGTGCCGCGCTCGGCGGCGTGCAGGCGGATGGCGTCGGGCAGATGCAGGCCCATGAGGGTGTCCCTCCATCGTCGTTGGCAGAGGATGCGGCGGTACGGGGTGTGACCGGCCCGGCCGGCGCGGCAGAACCGTCAGCCCTTGGGGCCGCCCGCGACGTACAGGATCTGGCCGTTGACGAACCCGGCCTCCTCGCGGACGAAGAAGGAGACCGCCTGGGCGATGTCCTCGGGCCGTCCACCCCGGCGGACCGGGATGGCCTTGGCGTAGCGCTCGGTGAACTCCTCGAAGGAGATGCCCATGCGCTCGGCCGTGGCCTCGGTCATCTCGGTGGCGATGAAGCCCGGGGCGACGCAGTTGACGGTCACTCCGAACGGCCCGAGCTCGATCGCCAGAGTCTTGGTCAGACCCATCAGGCCGGCCTTCGCGGACGAGTAGTTCGACTGGCCCCGGTTGCCGAGAGCGGCGGACGAGGACAGGTTGACGATGCGGCCCCAGCCGGCGGCGGTCTGATGGCGCTGCACGGCGCGCGCCATCAGGAAGGCGCCGCGCAGATGGACGCCGATGACCGAGTCGAAGTCCTGGTCGGTCATCTTGAAGACGAGGTTGTCGCGGATGATGCCGGCGTTGTTCACCAGCACGGTGGGGGCGCCGAGTTCGGTCGCGACGCGGGCGACGCCCGCGTCGACCTGCGCGGAGTCCGAGACGTCGCAGCCGACGGCGAGGGCGCGGCCGCCCTCCTTCTCGACAGCCTCGACGGTCTTGGCACAGGCGGCCTCGTCGAGGTCGAGGACCGCGACGGCGAAGCCGTCACGGGCGAGGCGGGCGGATATCGCCGCGCCGATGCCCCGGGCGGCGCCCGTGACGATGGCGACCTTCGAGACGGGGTGGGTGGTGGACACCATTGCTCCCTGTGGCACGTGGTGGGGACGGTCTACTTCGGGGCCATGCGGATCGCGCCGTCGAGGCGGATCGTCTCGCCGTTGAGCATGGGGTTCTCGATGATCGAGGTCGCCAGGTGGGCGTACTCGGACGGATCCCCGAGGCGGGAAGGGTGCGGGACCTGGGCGCCGAGCGCGTCGAGGAAACTCTGCGGCTTCCTGTTCAGCAGCGGGGTGGAGAAGAGGCCGGGGGCGATGGTGACCACGCGGATCTTCGCCGCGGCGAGGTCTCGGGCGATCGGCAGGGTCATACCGACGATGCCGCCCTTGGAAGCGGAGTAGGCGCACTGGCCGATCTGGCCCTCGAACGCGGCGGCGGAGGCGGTGTTGATGATGACGCCGCGCTCGCCGTCGACCTCGTCGGTCTTCGCCATCTCGGCGGCCGCGAGGCGCAGCACGTTGAAGGTTCCGATCAGGTTGACGCCGACGACGAACTCGAAGTCCTCCAGGGCGTACGCCGTGCCGTCGCGGCCGACGGTACGGCCGCCCTTCCCGAGGCCTGCGCAGTTGACCGTGATACGCAGCGGCGCCTGGGCTGCCGCGGTGGCGACGGCGCGGGCGGCGTCATCGGCGCTGCGGACGTCACCGGCAACGAAGTGGGCGCGCTCGCCGAGCTCCTTGGCGATCTGTTCGCCCTGGGAGGTGGGCAGGTCGAGCAGGACGACGTGCGCGCCCTGGTCGAGCAGGCGCATGGCGGTGGCGAGGCCGAGGCCCGATGCGCCGCCGGTGATGACGGCCGAGACTCCGTTGATCTGCATGCTGAGGTTCCGTTCTTGGACAGGCTGAAAGGGTCGGCTCAGAGGCCGATGGACTTGGCGATGATGGTCTTCATGACCTCGCTGGTGCCGCCGTAGATCCGCATGACGCGGGTGTCGGCGTACAGACGGGCGATCGGGTACTCGAGCATGTAGCCGTAACCGCCGTGCAGTTGCAGGCACTTGTCGATGACGCGGCTCGCGGTCTCGGTGCACAGCAGCTTCGCCATGGCCGCGTAGTCGGCGGACAGCTCGCCCCGCGCGTCGCGCTCCAGGGCCTCGTACGCCATGAGTCTGGCGGCCTCGACCTCGGTGGCGCACTCGGCGAGCGCGAACTTGGTGTTCTGGAAGGAGGCCACGGGCTTGCCGAAGACCTCACGGTCCTGGGTGTACTCCTTGGCGAAGGCCACCGCGGCGTCGGCGGCGGCGGCCGCCTGGACGGCGATGACGAGGCGCTCGCGGGCGAGGTTGCGGCCGAGGTAGAAGAAGCCCTCGTCCTGCTCGCCGAGCAGGTTCTCCACCGGCACCTGCACGTCGGTGAAGGAGAGTTCGGCGGTGTCGGAGGCGTGCAGGCCGATCTTGTCCAGGCTGCGGCCGACGGCGAACCCTTCGCTCCGGGCGTCGACGACGAGGATCGACAGGCCCTTGCGGCGGTTGTCCGCCGGCGCGGGCGACGTACGGCACACCACCAGGACCAGGTCGCACTGGGTGCCGCCGGTGATGAAGGTCTTGGCGCCGTTGAGGACGTAGTGGGTGCCGTCCTCGGAGAGGACGGCCTTCGTCTGGATGCCGGCGAGGTCGGAGCCGGTACCGGGCTCGGTCATCGCGATGGAGAGCATGAGGTCGCCGGAGACGCAGCCGGGCACCCACCGCCGCTTCTGCTCCTCGGTCCCGAAGTGCAGCAGGTACGGCAGGATGATGTTGGAGTGCGTCATCGCGGTGCCGATGGTGGCTCCGGCCCGGGCGACTTCCTCGGCGAGGACGGCACCGAAGTGGTGCCCCCTCTGGGCGCCGCCGCCGTACTCCTCGGGAACCTCCATGCCGAGCAGGCCCAGTTCGCCGAGCTTGCGGTAGAAGTCGCGGGAGACGGCCTTCGCCTCGACCCAGTCCTGCAGATGCGGAACCGCTTCCTTGGCGAGGAAGTCCCGGACCATCTGCCGGAACGCCTCGTGCTCCTCGTTGAATACCGTGCGCGGCATGGCTGCCTCTCTTTTGCTCTCGGGTTAGCCCGTTTTCACTTTTATGCCTCACGGAGCCCCTGTCAAGGCATTCTTTACGCGATCTCGACCCTGGACAGCATGGTTAGTCTCAAATAACTTAAGATGGCTCACGGCCGTACGTGAGCGCGTCTTCCACCCTCTTCCAGGAGCAGCCCATGCGTGACGCAGTGATCGTGGACGCCGTGCGAACCCCCGTGGGGAAGCGGGGAGGTTCCCTGTCCGGCATGCACGCCGTCGACCTCTCGGCCCATGCCCTGACCGCGCTTGCCGAGCGCACCGGTCTCGACCCGGCCGCCGTCGACGACGTCGTCTGGGGCACCGTCTCCCAGGTCGGCGAGCAGGCCGGCGTCGTCGGACGCTTCGCGGCCCTCGCGGCGGGCTGGCCCGAGTCCGTGCCCGGCGTCTCCGTCTCGCGCGCCTGCGGTTCCTCGCAGCAGTCCGTGCACTTCGCCGCGGGCCTGGTCATCGCCGGTCAGTACGACATCGCCGTGGCCGGCGGCGTGGAGTCGATGAGCCGCGTCCCGATGGGCTCGGCCCGCTCCGTCCCGGGCGCCGGCAGCGCGTACGGGCCGCTCGTGCTCGACCGCTACTTCCCGGACGGCAAGGGCGAGTTCGACCAGGGCGTCGGCGCCGAACTGATCGCCGAGCGCTACGGGTTCACCCGCACCCAGCTCGACCAGCACGCCCTGGACTCGCACGAGCGGGCCGCCCGCGCCGTCGACGAGGGCCGCTTCACCGCCCAGATCACCCCGGTCATCGTCACCGACGCGGACGGCTCCGCACGCGTCTTCGACACCGACGAAGGCATACGGCGCGGTTCGACCCTGGAGAAGCTCGGCGGTCTGAAGACCCCGTTCAAGGACGACGGTGTGGTGAGCGCCGCCAACTCCTCGCAGATCTCCGACGGCGCCGCCGCGCTGCTCATCACCACCAGCGAGATCGCCCGCCGCAACGGCTGGACCCCGCTCGCCCGCGTCCACACCGCGGTCCTCGCGGGCGCGGACCCGGTCACCATGGCACTCGGTCCGGCCCCCGCCACCGCCAAGGCGCTCAAGCGCTCCGGCCTTTCCATCGGTGACATCGGCGCGTTCGAGATCAACGAGGCGTTCGCCCCGGTCACGTTGGCCTGGCTGAAGGAGACCGGCGCGGACTACGAACTGATGAACCCGCTCGGTGGTGCGATGGCCATCGGCCACCCGCTCGGCGGCTCCGGCGCGCGCCTGATGACCACGCTGGTGCACCACATGCGCGACAACGGAATCCGTTACGGCCTGCAGGCGATGTGCGAGGCGGGCGGCATGGCCAACGCGACGATCCTCGAACTCCTCTGACGCATCGGACGATTCTGAAGAACCGGCTCATACGGAGAGGGGTGCTGCCGCCGGGCAGCACCCCCTCTCCGCACGCTGGTCACGTCACCGCACGACGCCGGCCTCCGCCAGGACCTCCCTGGTGTGCGCACCGACCACTGGAGCCGGCCGCGGGGTGCCCGCCGGTGTCCCCTGAAAGCGCGGGGCGGGGGCGGGCTGGAGCACGCCGCCCTCGGTGTAGTACGTGCCACGCGCCACGTTGTGCGGATGGGCGGCGGCCTCTGTAAGCCCGTACACCGGCGTGACGCAGGACTCTGTTCCTTCGAAGAGTGCGGTCCACTCCTCGCGGGTCCGACTGGCAAATACCTCCTCCAGGCGTACGCGCATGGCGGGCCAACTGCCGCGGTCGTGCTGCTTGGCGAACAGGGGATCGTCCGTCAGGCCGAGGACCCGCAGCAGGACGTCGTAGAACTGTGGCTCGACGCTGCCGACTGCCATGTGGCCGCCGTCGGCGGTGCGGTAGGTCCGGTAGAAGGGGGCGCCGCCGTCGAAGAGGTTGACGCCGCGCGCGTCATCCCAGCGGCCCACCGCAAGGAGGCCGTGGACAAGGGCGAGTTGGACCGCTGTGCCATCGGTCATGGCGGCGTCGACGACCTGGCCCTCGCCGGTGCGCTGCGCGCTGACCAGAGCCGTGGTGATGCCGAGGGCGAGCAGCATGCCGCCGCCGCCCATGTCGCCGACGAGGTTCAGCGGGACGGGCGGATTCTCGTCCGCGCCGCCCATCGCCCCGAGCGCGCCCGCGACGGCGATGTAGTTGATGTCGTGGCCGGGTGCCTGGGCGAGCGGGCCGTCCTGGCCCCAGCCGGTCATCCGGCCGTAGACGAGCCTCGGATTGCGGGCCAGGCAGACATCGGGACCGAGGCCCAGGCGCTCGGCGACGCCGGGCCGGAACCCTTCGATGAGCGCGTCGGCGGTGTCGACGAGCGCGAGGACAGCCTCGACGTCCGAGGCGTCCTTCAGGTCGACCGCTACGGAGCGGCGACCCCGGTGCAGGATCGGATGCTTCGAAGCGGTGCCTGCCTCGGCGGGCCGGTCGATGCGGATGACCTCGGCGCCCTGGTCGGCCAGGAGCATGCCGGCAAAGGGGGCGGGGCCGATGCCGCCGAGTTCGATGACGCGGATGCCGGCCAGCGGGCCGGCGGCAGTGGAGGGGCCGGTGGCAGTGGATGCGGTGCTCACGCGGAGGGTCGGCTCTTTCCGTGCGAAGGGAGATGTCACCGGCCGCCCCGCCCGGGGGAGGCGAGGCGGCCGGGGTGCCAGGGAGCAGCCCGCCAGGAGAGCGGGTGACCCTGACACGTACGGGCGGACCTACAGGCCCAGGTCCTTGGCGATGATCGTCTTCATGACCTCGCTGGTACCGCCGTAGATCCGCGAGACCCGGGTATCCGCGTAGAGGCGGGCGATCGGGTACTCCAGCATGTAGCCGTAACCACCGTGCAGCTGAAGGCACTTGTCGATGACACGCCCCGCGACCTCGGTGCCGAACAGCTTGATCTTCGCGGCATCGGCGCCGGTCAGCTCGCCGGCGTCGTCGAGTTCGATGCCCTTGTCGACGAGCGCCTGGAGTGCTTCGACCTCGGCGGCGCACTCAGCAAGGACGAACTTGGTGTTCTGGAAAGCGGCCACCGGCTTGCCGAAGACCTGGCGCTCCAGGACGTACTCCTTGGCGAACTCGATCGCTGCCGTGGCCGTGGCGACGGCGCCCACACCGATGGAGAGGCGCTCGCGGGGCAGGTTCCGGCCGAGATAGGAGAAGCCCTTGTCCTGCTCGCCGAGCAGGTTCCCGACCGGCACCTTCACGTCGGTGAAGGAGAGTTCGGAGGTGTCGGAGGAACGCAGCCCGATCTTGTCCAGCTTGCGGCCGTACTCGAAGCCCGCACTGTCGGTCGGGACGACCAGCAGGCTGAGCCCGTGGCGGCGGTCTTCGGGGGTGGCCGGGGCGGTCCGGGCCGCGACAACGCACAGTTCGGAGTTGCGGGCACCGGTGATGAAGGTCTTGGACCCGTTCAGGACGTAGTGCGTGCCGTCCTCGGACAGTTTGGCGCTCGTACGGATCCCCGCGAGGTCCGAGCCGGTACCCGGCTCAGTCATCGCGATACAGAGCATGATGTCGCCGGAGGCGACGCCCGGGAGCCAGCGCTTCTTCTGCTCCTCGTTCGCGAGGTCGAGCAGGTACGGCAGGACGATGCCGGTGGACACGCCGTAATGGCCGAAGGAGACGGCGGCGCGAGCGCACTCCTCGTTGATGACGACCTGGTACTTGTAGCTGGTCTCGCCGGCTCCGCCGAGCTCCTCGGGGATGTCGAAGCCCATCACACCGAGCGCGCCGAGCTTGCGGAAGATCTCGCGGTCGACGAGGTTGTCCCGCTCCCACTGCTCGAAGTGGGGCTTCACCTCCTTGGCGATGAACTCCCGGATCATCGCCCGGAAGTCCTCGTGCTCCTGCGTGTAGAGCGTGCGCTTCATGTGTCGGTCCTGTCCTTGCCTGCCGAAGCCGCCATCATCACCACAAGCTCAGTTATGGCAGATTCACTTTCTGCTGCATACTCCCTGGTGTCAATAGGCGCATGCAGAGGTAGGGGCGATTTCAAGGATTCACTCTGCAGCGAGCTTCGCGGCATCGCGCGCCGGGTTGACCAGGACCAGTGCGGCGATCGCCCCGGCGATCATCGTCACGCCGAGGACCATGAAGCCGTCCCCGTAGCCGAGCGCGACGGACTCCCCGCCGGCCACGAGCCGACCGACGACCAGCGGGGCCACGACGCCGCCGAGGCTGTAGATCCCGGTGACGATCCCGAAGACGGCGCCGCGCTGCTTTGCCGGCACCACGTCGGCGAGCCCGGCGAAGGCGACCCCGTAACCCGCGGAGTTCAGACAGGAAGCGAGCACGAGCAGCACCATCTGCAACGTGCCGCGGTCCAGCGAGGAGAACGCGATGGTGCACACACCGGAAGCCAGGACCATCGCCCCGGGCAGAACGCCCCGGGTCATGCGGCTCCCCACACCCCTGCGGGTCAGCACCGCGGAGAGCACGCCGACGGCGATCACCGCGATCGCCGAGCCGAGGTACGGGAGCGCGACCAGGTTTCCGGCCGTGGTGGCGTCGTAGCCGAGCCCTTCACGAAGGTAGAGCGGCAGCCAGCTGACCTTGACCGAGGTGTTGGCGTAGGCGACGAAGAACAGCAGGCACATTCCGATGAGCGTCCCGGTCGAGAAGAGCCGACGCAGCGGCACGCGCTCGGGAAGCGCCGGGCCGGTCGCCACTCCGCCATGGCCACCACCCGCACCCTCCGGACCCGAATCACCGCCGAGCAGCCAGAGCACGGTGATCACGGCGCCGAACACCGCAAGCACACCGAACGCCGCGTGCCAGGAGTACGTGACGATGACCCAGGTAAGAACGGGCGCGGCGATCAGCGGCCCGATGCCCGCACCGGCGACGACGATCGAGCTGGGGACCGCCCGCCGGTGCGCCGGGAACCACGAGTGCGCCACCTGCATTGCGAGCGCCGTGGTCGGCCCTTCGGCGAAGCCGAGCAGGACGCGGCACGCGACGATGGTGGTGAAGCCGACCTGGGCGGCCATCGGCGCGAGACTCAGCGCCCACAGGGCCGCAATTCCGGCGAGGAGCCAGCGGGCCCGTACCTTGCCGCCGAGCCAGCCGCCGAGGACGGAGCCCACGGCGAAGAGCCAGAAGAAACTGCTCTGGATGACACCGAACTCGGCGTCGTCGAGGCCGAGATCCTCCTTCATACCGACCCCGGCGAGACCGACGACGACCTTGTCGGCGTAGTTGACGAGCATCAGACAGACCAGCAGCGCGAGAACGATCCACGCCCTGCGTCGCACGGGGGTCATGCTGCGCGTGCTCCCGGAATCGGGGGCGGACACTTCCTGCTGTTCGACGGCCACGACGGCACTCCTTTGTCCAGCGGGGCGAATGTGGCCCGAAGTGAATCACCCCTAACCCATGTGGGCAAGGTCTCAAACTGAAATGTCCTGGCTCTGGACGCAAGAGTGATTTCTCTCTAACTTGATACGCCCTTGAGCGCCGCCGCGAGAATGTGGTGGCGCCGACGGAGACACCCCTCCCGCGCCCCACTCGTGGGCGGAATGGCCGAACCGGGCCGCACGCCCGAGTCCGGCGTGGCAGGGCACTCAACGAGTGAGCGGGCATTCACTTTTGTGCACACTTCCGCGCTCTCGCAAAGCCTCGGCGTGGGTCGGACAGGGTGAGTCAGCGATCACTGCTCCGCCCTGGTGTTGTACTTTGCCCAGATGACCGACAGTGAGGGACGAGCGGCAACGCAGACCGAGGGGACGCGTAGGAAGACCGCGCGCCGGCCCCCCGACCGCAAGGCCCGGATCGTCTCCGCCGCGGCCGAGCTGTTCCGTGACCGCGGCTACCACAACGTCTCGCTGGCCGATGTGGCGACCGCGGTCGGGATCACCGCCCCGGCCCTCTACCGGCACTTCCGCGGCAAGCCTGACCTGCTGCTCCACGTCGTGGACTCGACCGTCGCCGCGGTCGCCACGTCCGTCGCGGCCGCTCCCGACCTCGATGCCTATCTCCGGGCGTCGGCATCCGAGACTCAGGACCGCCGCGGGTCGGCGGTCCTGTGGCAGCGCGAAGCACGCCACCTGCCGGATGACCGCCGCAAGGAACAGCGTCATGCGCTGAACGGCGTCGCCGAGCGGATCGGCGGGCTGATCCACACCGCGCGCCCCGAACTGGACCACGCCGACCGGCAGTTGCTGGCCTGGGCCATCCTTGCCGTGTACGGCTCCGTCTCCTGGCACCGCGCCTCGCTCCCCCGCCGCCGCTTCGAGGATCTGCTGTACCGGCTCGCGTACGCCGCGGCGCACTGCCAGCTCGGAACCAGCACGGCCCCAGAGTCCGAGCCGCTCTCAGGCGGGTATGCCGGGCTCGCCGTGTCACGGCGCGAGGCGATCCTCGTCGAGGCGATCCGGCTCTTCGACGAGCGGGGCTTCCAGTCGGTGAGCACCGACGACATCGGGGAGGCCACCGGTACGACGGGGCCGAGCATCTACAAGCACTTCCCCACCAAGACCGACCTGCTGGTCGCCGCCGTGGTGCGGGGCGGCGAGCAGCGCAGGGCCGGCACGGCACAGGCACTGTCACGGCCCGGGACTCCGCGCGAGACGCTGCAGCGACTGCTGCGGTCGTACGTCGAATTCGCCGTGGACCAGAGCCATTTGATCGGCCTGCTGATCGGCGAGCTCGACCAGTTGCCGGACAAGGAGCGCAAGGCGGCACGCCAGACACAGCGCGAGTACCTCGGCCTGTGGGTGCAGCTCCTTGACGAGGTGCGCCCGGGACTCGATCCGGCCGAGGCCAGGATCACCGTCGGCGCGGTCCTCACCATCATCGACAACGCCGCCCGGACAGGCGCGGCCGGCGATCGCCCGGATCTGGCCGACCGGCTGACCGAGATCGGCGCCGCCGTGCTGCTCGCGGGAAGCCCGGGCGAGCCGGCGTAAGGTCCGCGGGCCCGTTACGGGGTCGCGATGGGGAAGTGCGGGTCGAATGTCTCGACCACGGCCGCAAGCGCGGTGAGCACCGCCATGTCGCCCTCGGTCACCAGGCCGTGCCGCTCGACGGCTTCAGCAGCCCGGCCGGGGGCCAAGAGCAGCCCGGCGAGCGCGCCCTTGGGGCCCTTCACCGTCAGCTGTGCGTCCTCTGCGTGGCCGGGGCGGGCGTTGAGTACGCCGTTGCGTACCCACATGGTCCAATCCCCGCCGGAGTCGGCGAAGGTGAAGTCGATGCGGATGTCGACGTCCGCGGCCTTGGCGCCGTCGACGTGGACCCCTACGAAGTCGAAGAGCAGATCGACGGGCATGGCCAGGATGGTGTCGAGGCTGTCGGTGTGGATGCCGCCCTCGGTCCGCACGCCCTCGCGGAGCTCCTGCGCGGCGGTGAGGAAGATGGCCCGGTACTGCGGGACTTCGGCCTGGTAGCCGAGCTGTTCATACGCGTCGGCCTGAAGGTTCTTGCCTTCGGTGTCCTCCCGGTCGGCGAAGACGAGGTGGTGCAGGACCTGGACGGCCCACCGGTAGTCGCCGCCTTCGATCGCGGCGCGCCCTTCCTGGAGGATCCTGTCGCGGCCGATGAGGTCGACGTGCCGCCTGGCATGGTCCTCGGGCAGCAACGGCATGATGGTTGCCGGATCCCCGTCCCAGAAGCCGAGTTCCTTGTGGAAGACGGCGCGGACGTTGTGGTGCAGGCCGCCGTGGTAGTAGCGGTTGAACCACTTCTTTCCCAGCGCGTCGGGCAGTTCGACGATCTCGGCGGCCTCCAGCGGCGTCAGGCCCTGGTTGGCCAGCCGCAGTGCCTGGTCGTGGATGTACTTGTACAGGTCGCGCTGGGACTCCAGGAAGGCCACGACGCTCTCGTTGCCCCACACCGGCCAGGTGTGGGGCCCGTAGTGGACCTCGGCCTCCTCGCCCCAGCGAACCAGGGTCTCGTCCAGGTAGCGGGCGAAGTTCCTGGCGTCGCGGGTACGGGCGCCCCGGATGGTCTGGATGTTGTGCATGGTGTGGTTGGCGTTCTCCGCACAGGTGAGTGCCTTGATCGCGGGGATCCAGATGTGCATCTCCTCCGGCGCCTCGGTGTCCGGGGCGTAGAGGAACTCGAATGTCCAGCCGCCGAGCGTGCGCGTCTCGCCCGTCCGGGTAATGGGGTCGGTGGGCGGGATGTAGCTGAACTTCGTTCGGAAGCCGTCGTCCTCGGACCCGATGCCGCCGGTGACCACTCCGCAGTCGCAGTGCGGGAGCAGCAGCCCGAAGGTGTAAGCCATCCGCCGGGACATCGCGTTGCCCGTGATGACGTTCTCGCCGATCGCATGCTTGTTGAACGACTCGACCGTGCCCGGCGCGATGATCGGGATCTTGCCGGAGGCGACATCGGCCTCGTCGACGATGCCCTTGATGCCGCCGTAGTGGTCGAAGTGCGTGTGGGTGTAGATCGCGGCCACCACAGGCTTGTCGTTCCCGGTCTCACGCCGGAACAGCTCGAGACCGGCCTTCGCGAGCCCGACGTCGGTGCCGAAGTCGATCACGACAAGCCCGTCCGGGGCGTCGACGATCGTGATGTTCGCGCTCAGCCGTACCTGATAGAGGCCTTCGACGACCTTGTACAGGCCCTCCCGCTTGATCAGCTGGGACTGCCGCCACAGGCTCGGGTTCACCGAGTCGGGAGCCGGTGTGTCGTCGGCAACGTAGTCGAGCATCCGCGCGTCTCGCAGCAGGTCACCCTCGTCGCTGTAAAGCTTCTCGGGGAAGGCGGCGACGAACCCGCGGTCCACGTCGGCGAAGTCCGCGCGGTCCTCCATCGCGTAGGAAGCCAGCGCCGCCTTGTTGATGTCTGCGGTGAAGGACGACGCCTGTTGTGAACCGGCCACCACGGCCTCCACTCTGCCCGACGGCGGGGCAAGAAGTTACATATGCGACACGGTACTGCGCAAATTGGTCCGCAGCCATTCAGGTGGGGTCGCGACCGAGCGACCGAGATCCACTGCGCGCTATTCCGCACCAGGGTCTTCGAGCAGCCGACTTCCACCGCAGGCTCAACTGGCTGTAACAAGCGAGTAATCAGCGCTGATCTAACGTGCGTCGCGCCAGGTCTCCCGTACTGCTTCCGCCTTCGAGGCGCACCGGGACCACTCCCCCGACTTCTCCCCGAAGGGTGCATGATGAGCGCCGTCAACCACCGAGGCCTGCGCCTCGCCACCGCCCTGGTCGCGGCCGGGCTGGCCATCACTGCCGCACCGCCGGCGCTGGCCGCCGACGACAACGGCCCGCTCACCCTCACCGAGGCCCAAGCCGACCGGCTGTCGCGCCACGCGCAACTCGACGCCTACGGCGACGGGGCGAGCACCGATCCGCTGAAGTCCGCCGCCCAGGCCGAAGAGGCAGCGCCCGCGGACGCCGCATCCGAAGCGACCGGCGCCACCACCGACGCGGCCAAGTGGAAGCTCACCGAACGCTCAGCGCTGGAAGGCGTGCAGGGCATGGCCGCCACCGTCCCGGTCACCGGCACGGACGGCGACTACTTCGCCCTCCACTCGCTCGGCACTGTGCAGCGCCGCAGCTCGGACGGCAAGCAAGCGTGGATGCGCGACACCGCCTCCCTCTACCGGGACTGGAAGGTCAGCCCGCTGCGGGTGTACCAGCGGGAGCCCTACCCCGCGCGCATCGTCATGGGCTTCAACGCGGTCAGCCCGTTCAGCGCCACGTCCGACCAGGGCTGGGACACCGGTGACCTGACCGGCGACGGCGTGGCCGACATGGTCTTCACCGCAAGAGTGGGAGACCTCCCGTACCGTCCCTTCACCTCACCCGGCTCGTCGCTGCCCACCGGAACCTTCGTCACCGTGCTCGACGGAGCGACCGGCCGGACGCTGTGGTCGAAGCTGTACGCGGGCGCCTTCCAGGTCAAGCTCGTCGACGGAACGCTGATCGTTGCCGACTCGGCGTTCTACAACCTCAACTCGCCGGCCGACTCGAAGACCACGCTCCACGGGATCCGCTTCGCCTACGCCGACGGCAACCTGGCGCCCAGTCAGACCTGGACGCACGACGCCGGCACCTACACCGGAGTCTCATGGGGCAGCCTGGAACCGCTCGGCGACGGCCTGCTTGCCGCCTCCTGGAACCAGTCCCGGAGCTACAGCCCCGACAAGGAGGCGAGCGGCCACACCCTCGTAGTCGACACCCGCGACGGCAGCGTCAAGTGGTCGTCCAGCAACCGCCTCTACTCACGCCAGCTGCACTGGGACTCCGCCCGCGGCCGTCTCGTCGCTCTGGAGCAGTCGGACCCGGCCGACGGTGTCACGTACGAAATAACCTCCTACGCCCCGGCCGACGGCACCCGCACGGTCCTGGACACCCGTACCAACGCGCTGCCCCTCGCGATGACCTTGGGCACCATCAAGGGTGACTCCCGACCCGAGTACGTCGTCAGCGAGTCCACGCTGGACACCAGCGCCCGGCTCTCCATGAACACCAACACGGTGCGCGCCCTGGACGGAGACCGCGCCGAACCTCTGTGGTCCCGCACCGTCAAGCGCGACGCGGACTCCACCAGTGACGTCGGCGCGGCCTGGGGTCTGCGGATCGCGGACGGCAAGGTCATCGCCTCGTACGTCGACGACCGGGGAAGCACTACCGCCGACAATCGCGCTGCCACCCGGTACGCACGGCTCGCCGTGCTCGCCGGCAACAGCGGCGCCGTCAAGTGGGAGCAGCGCGGCCTTGTCGCCTCGCAGGCCTTCGCGCAGCCGTACCGTCAGGGCGAGGACTGGTACCTGCGCACTGTGGACAGCAACCAGAACGTGCACGCGTACAGCATCGGCAGCGGCAAGCAGCACAAGCCGCTTCCCTTGCAAGGCCAGCTCTTCGCCGCGGCGTCGACCGACATCAACGGCGACAAGAAGCAGGATCTGGTGGCCGGCGGCACCTCCGACGGACTCTTCGCCTATGACGGCCCGTCCCTGGTCGACGGAACACCGAAGCTCCTGTGGACCGCCGTGCTCCCCGGCCAGATCCACCAGGTGGTCAAGGCCGACACCAACGGCGACGGCCGCGACGAACTGATCGTCGCCGCCGACAGCGCCGCAGCCGTGGTCGACGCCCGCACCGGCAAGGTCCTCACCACCATCGACGGCATGGGCCAGTTCGTACGCAATGTCGCCGCAGCGGACCTTGACGGTGACGGCAGAGCCGAGATCGTCGTGGCCACGGACAAGGTGCGGGTCTACCGGGGCACCGGGCAGCTGCTGTGGGAGTACGCCGCACCGGCCGAAGTGGGCGACGCGGTCTTCGCCGACGTCTCCGTCTCGGGCGGCAAGGTCCATGCCCAGTACCAGACCCGTGGCAAGTCCGCATCGTCCGCCGTCCCGGTCGGTGGCGTGGCACTGAACGGCAAGGACGGCTCGGTGGCCTGGTCCTTCGTCCCGGAACCGGGCACGGGTACGGACGGGAAGGTCTACGGCGTACCCCTGCGAGCGGGCACGTACGCCTCGCCCGGCATCCCGTACGCCGACGGACACGCGGTGGTGTACACGTACCTGACGCGGCGGGCCGACGGCACCGTGTACAACGGCCAGTTCGCGACGATGATCCAGATCCGCGACGGCCGGACCGGTGAGCTGCTGCACGAGGCGATGGCCGGTGGCTTCGGGACGGCTTGGAAGTGGTTCACCGGGCCGCAGGGCCTGGTCCTGGCCGGCAACGCCAACTTCCGCACCTTCGCGGCGAACGGCCAGGACCACATCGTGTACACCTACGCCGACATCCGCAGCGGAGCCATCGCGGCGGGTCCGGACCAGCGGAGCGTCCTGGTCGCCGGCGGCGTTCAGACCGTCGACCCGTTCGACCCCTCGCTGCTCACCGACGGACCCAACTACCCGGTGCCCTCCGGCGGCGCGGTCATCGCCGGCGCCCAGGAGCTGTTCACCGGTGACCTCGACGGAGACGGCGTGGACGAGGTCGTCTCGCTCAACTTCGACGACTACGGCACCGACCGCACGTACGCACTCGTCGGTGGCTCCTACTCGCAGCCGTTCACCGCGATGCGCCGCCTGGTGACGCTGACCATCGACAAGCCGTGAGCCCAGCGGATCGCTGAGCGGGGGTCCCTGAGTGTCGCCTTGGCGCGGTACACGGGGACCCCCGCTTACCTGCATGCTGCACACAGTTACAGTGACTGCCCACATGACCAGGGAAGACACCCCACCAGAAAGCCACGCCGCCACTCCGCCTCTGCTTCGACTGCAGCTTCTGGGCGGATTCAGGGCCTCGCGCGAGGGTGGTCCTCCCGTGCCCGAACGCTGGCCGCGGCCCAGTGCACGCACCCTGGTGAAGCTGCTCGCCGTCGCCCCCGGCCACCGGCTGCACCGGGTGCAGGTGATGGACGTCTGCTGGCCGGACGCCGACCGCCACTCCGCGCTCCGCAGCCTTCGGGTGGCCCTGCACGCCGCCCGCCGGGCCTTGGAGCCGGAACTCGCGGCGCGCACGGCCTCCTCGTATCTGACGACCGACGGCCCGCTGCTGTGGCTGGAGCCGGACACCGTACGGGTCGACGTGGATGAGACGGAAAGACTTGCCGTCGCTGCCTTGGCGGACGGCGGCATCGAGCAACTGCCCCAGGCGCTGGCCGCCTTCACCGGCGAGCTGCTGCCCGAGGACCAGTACGCTCCCTGGGCCCGGCAGCGCAGAAGGCAGCTCGTCGAACTGCGCACCCGATTGCGGCTGGCCACTGCCTCGGCGCAGCTCGCCGACGGTCTGGCCGAGGACGCAGCCGCGATGGCGCAGGCCGTCCTCGACGACGCTCCCGCGGACGAACGGGCCCATCAGCTGCTGATGAACGCCTACCTGCTCCAGGGCCTGCCCCGGCAGGCAGTCCGCCAGTTCCACCGGTGCCGGGAACAGCTCGACGCGGAGCTGGGCATACGTCCGGGTCCGGACACCGAGCGACTCCATCTCCTGGCCCTCGGCGCTCCCGGCGGAGGCAGTGTCCCCTCCCCCGGCTCCGCCCTGCCTCCCGCGCTCCGCGTCCCCCCGTCCGTGCCGCTGCACGGCCGCGACAAGGTGCTCGCCGAACTCCTCGGCCCCGACGCGCCGCCCGTCCAACTGCTCGGCGGCGAAGCCGGTCTGGGCAAGACACGGCTGGTGACGGAGGTGGCTCGGCGGGCGGCGGCCGAGGGCGCCCTGGTGCTGTGGGGCGCCGGCCACGATGCCGAAGGACGTACGCCATACGGCGCCTTCGTGGAAGCACTTGACGGCTGGCTGGCCGACCGCCCGGCCTCCGACCGGGCCCGGATCGGCGCCGAGTACCCGGAATTGTCGGCGCTGCTGCCGTCCCTTGGCCGAGCGAACACGGACGCGGCGCGCAGTCCCGAGGAGGAGCGGGACCGGCTGTTCGCCGCGACCGCCGCGCTGTTGCGCGATCTCGCGGCGACGGCCCCCGTACTGCTGGTTCTCGACGATCTGCACGCAGCCGACGCCGGCTCCTTCCAACTGCTCAGCCATCTCGCGCGGCGCGCCGCCGCACTCCGTCCCGACCGGTGCCGCGTACTGGTCACCTACCGCACCGATGAGCTCGGCGAGGACGACCCTCGACGGGCCACCTTCCCCACACTGGAGCGCGCGGAGCTGGCCCGGCACGTGCCCCTCGAGCGGCTCGACCGAGCCGCATGCCTGGCGCTTGCAGCCTCAGTGCTGGACCTGCCCGCCGGGACGGCGACCTTGCAGCAGATCTGGGAACTTTCGCTGGGCAATCCCCTGTTCACCTTGGAACTCGCCAGGGAACTCGGCGAGCAAGGCACGCATGACAAGAGCTTCCAAACGCCGCGCGGCGTGCGGCAGTTGGTGGCGGCACGGCTCGCACGGCTGGCGCCGGCCGCGCGCCGGGTGGTGGAGGTGGTGGCCGTAACCGGCGGCCACGCCGCTCTGTTCGAGGTGCTGGACGTGGCGGCGTCGACTGCGAGCCCGCGCACATCGATCGCGGAGATCACGGCCGGAGCGGATGCCGCCGTCGCCGCATCCGTGCTCGCCGAGCGAGCGGTCGTGGTCGACGGTCGCGCCGTGCCCGGGCTCGCCTTCCGCCACCCGCTCGTCAGGTTGACCTGCTACGAACAGCTCTCCACCGCCCGGCGCCGGTTGCTGCATTCCGCATACGCCGATGCGGTACGGCGTCGCAGCCCGGACGCGATCGACACGCTCGCCGCCCATCTGGGGCGCGCCTCCGACCCACGCGCAACCGGCTATCTGCGCCAGGCCGCCGAGCGCGCCGCCGCCCTGTGCGCGAACGACACCGCCGACCAGTACTACGCCGAACTCACGTCTCTGCTCGACGGACTGGCCGCGGACGCCGCCTGGGCCCGTATCGACCGCAGCGCCGTGCTGCAGCGCATGGGCCGCTATGAGGATGCAGCCCGCATACTGCGGGAGGCGATGGAGGACCTGCGGCGACGCAGCGACGCAGACGGTCTGGTGCTGGCGGCCGGCCGCCTCGCTGACGTACTGGCCGATACGCGCGGCGCGCAGCAGGCACTGGCTCTGCTCGAGGAGCATCCGCCGCACCCCGACACCTCCCCGCGGGCCGTGACAACCCATCACACCAGCCGTGCCTTGAACTGCCTTGTCGTCGGCCGCTATCCGGAGGCCGTCGCCGCGGCCCGGTCGGCGGCTGCGACGGCCGAGCATGTCACCGGGGTTCAGCGCCTGGGTCTCCTGGCACGCGCCCTGACCCTGCAGGCGATCGGGCTCGCCCTGGACGGCAGGTTCGCCGAGGCGGGCCGCACGGCCGATGAGGCGCTGCCGCACGCGACAGCCTTCGGCGAACCCCGCCTGCTGGGCGCAGCACTCTCCGTCCAGCGCGAGCAGGCACGTCGGTCCGGACGCCTGCGGGAAGCCGTCGAGACCGGCTACCGGGCCCTGGCGCTGGCCGAACGCGCCGGTGCCCCGGCAGGGATCGCCTTCGAACGTGCCAACCTCGCCGAACTCCACCTTCTGCTCGAGGAACAGGACAAGGCGTCGGAGCACGCTCGGCTCGCGATGCGGTCGGCGGCTGCGGAGGCCGACTGGTCTCTGCCGTATGCCCTGCTCGCACAGGCACGGGTGACGATGCGTACGCGCGGAGGTGATCCGGACGAACTCCTTGAGGACGCGTTGCGGGCCGCACGGGAACACATCGACAGCCAGGCCCAGCACGAGGTGCTCACCGCGCGAGCCGAGTGGCAGATACGGGCGGGTCGGCCGGAGGCGGCCCTCGCGCTGCTGGACGAGATCGCCGGTGGCGGTGCGGCGCACATCGTCGCCTGGGCCCACCTCGCCGCGGGACGAGCACACCTGGCCGCCGAACTGGCGGCGAACGAGGCAGCCCGCGCCGAGGCAGCGGGCGAACGCCTCACGGAGGTCGGGGCCCGTACGGTGCAAGGCGCGGCTCTGGCGGCACTGCGCAATACCCCGGAATCGGCGCGGTGCTTCGCGGCGGCCAGCACGCAAGCCGCCCTGCTGCCCTATCCCGCCGGGCTGCGCGACATCGAGCTCGCCCAGTCACGGACCTGGTGACACCCGCGCGGTCAGGATGCAAACGGCCCTCCCGCGCAAGGTGAGTTGCGGGAGGGCCATTCGGCACAGGCGGCCCGCAGGCGTGGGCGCCGGCGCCCTGTCCCCTGTCCGTTTCACGAGCCGACGTGAAGCGCTACGGGCACTTCAGTTCAGTGGACGCCGCCGCCGTGGTCTCGGCGAGCTTGTCGATCTGCGGCTTCAGCTCGGTGAGCGCGTCCTTGCCGGTGGCGTCGCCCGGCACGTCCTCGTACGCGGACTTGAGGTCGTCCGCGGCGCCCTTCACGGCATCCCGCTTGGCGGAGGTGAGGTCGCCGAGGCTGTCCTTCACCTTGTCCCAGTCGTCCTGGACCTTCTGGTTGGCTTCCTTCAGCTGGTCCTTGGTGGCGGACGCGGCGTCGAGGTTCTTCAGGGCGGCAGTGTCGGACTTGAGCGCCGCGAGATTCGTGCAGGTCTCACCGGCCGCCTTCGTGGCCTCGTCCTTCGGAGAGCTGTCGTCATCGGAGCACGCGACGAGGGAGAAAGCCAGGGCGGCCACGACCGCGCCGGTCGTCAGGAGACGCTTCATGAAGTGGTGCCTTTCCGTGAACGCCCGCGCCAACGGTCGGGACGTATGCGAGCAAACTTTCACAAACTGGGGTAGATCGCATCCAGGGCGGAAACGGCTCCACTGCCATGCCCTCCCGCACGCCCGGTTGAGGGTGCACAGACGAAGTCCCGGTTGCACAGGCGATATGGCGACCGGATAGTTGCGGCATCCGGAGGATCTCGTTCCGCAGGGGTGGACATGGCTCGTACAACCGCTTCCCCCGCACTCGGACGGCGGTGACCCGACGTCATGGAGATGCTCCGCGTACGCCTGGCCGGCCCCCCGGAGCTCGTCGGCCGACTGGCCGAGACGCTGCACGACGACCCCTACGCCTTCGACTTGGCTGTTCAGCGCGCCACGGGGGCGACTCAGACGGACGACGTCGTCGAGTGTCATGTCCTCGCCGGTGCGGCGAACCAACTGCTGCGCGAGCTGCGAGCGCTGGGCGCCGGCGACCGGGTCTCCCTCACCGTGGAGCCGGTGGCGCTCGCCTCCTCGGCCACCGCGGAGCAGGCGGAGCGGCGGCTGCTCGGGCCTCTGGCCAGAGCACCGGTCTGGGAGCTGGTCCGGGCCCGGATCCACGCCGACGGCATCTATCGGCCGAGCTTCTACTTGCTGCTTGTCGCGGCAGGCGTCATCGGGGCCGTCGGGATTCTCACCAACTCACAGATCCTCGTCGTCGGCGCGATGGTCGTGGGCCCCGAATACGGAGCCATCGCGAACATCGCCCTGGGCCTGAACCGATGGGACCCGCATCGCGTCGGCCGGGCGGTACGCGCCCTGGTGATCGGTTTCGCCCTGGCCGTCGCGGCGACGTTCGCCTTCGCCGCCCTGGTCCGGGCGTTCGACCTGCAGCCGCTCGCGTACGAGAACGGCGTGCGGCCCGTGTCGCACATGGTCGGTACGCCGAACTTCTACTCCTTGGTGGTTGCCGTTGCCGCCGGCGTCGTGGGTGTCGTGTCCCTGACGCTCGACCGTTCGGCCACCCTGCTCGGCGTGTTCATCTCCGCCACCACCATCCCGGCGGCCGCGGACATGGGGGTGGCCTGGGCGTTCGGCAGCTGGGACGAAGGGCTCGCCTCAGCCGGTCAGTTGGGGCTCAATCTGCTGGTCCTCATCGTGGCCGGAGCCCTGACCCTGTTCGCCCAGCAACGTATCTGGCGTCGTATCCGGGAGCGCCCCGCGGACGTCACGGGGTGAGGGCCGGCCGCGGCACGGACATCATCCCGGCATGCGCCCCACGGCGCTTGTCAGTCCATCGCGGCGGCGACTGCCTCGGCGACCGTGCGGTGTACGCGTTCCGGACCGAGGTGTGCCGCGAGCGGATGCCGTTGCAGCGACCGGTCGGCGTGCGCGCGGATATGCGCCAGATGCAGCGTGATGCCGTCGCGTTCCAGCTCCTCGCGCAGCTCTTCCAGGGCGTCGAGCACGGGAACCCCGAGATGAAAGGTGGCCGTGATGTCCAGAACGACGGCGCTCGGCTGAGGCTGTGAGGCAAGGACCAGATCACGTACGGCGAGCTTGACGCGCGCCGCATTGCCGAAAAAGAGCCCGCCGTCGGGCCGTACGGCCAATACGCCGGACACGGTGCTGGCCTGCTCGTGCAAGGCGGTGTCGACGTACACGTCGGTGCCGGCAAGCCGGCCGATGACAGCCACGTGCGGCTTGCTGGCGGCAGCGATGAACAGCACCAGCGACAAGGCGACCGCGAGCAGCAGGCCGGGCAGCAGGTCGAAGAGCAGCACGCCGAAGAGAGCGGTGAGCGCGACCCAGAGGTTGGGCTTGTCGAGTGCGGCGTACCGGCGCAGCTCCCCGACCCGGAGGAAGCCCCGAACGGCGACGATGACGATGGCGCCGAGCACCGGCTCGGGCAGGTCGGTGAAGAGCGGGGTGAGGAACGCACCGGTCACGAGCACGAGCCCGGCGGCGATCAGCGACGTCATCGGGGTACGGCCGCCGGCAGCGGTGGCGGCGGCACTGCGCGAGGCGCTGCCGGAGACCACGAAGCCGCGGACCAGGCCCACCGCGATGTTCGCGACGCCGACGGCCTTCATCTCCCGGTCGGCGTCGATCTCCTGACCGTGCTCACGGGCGAGCCGTCCGCCGATGCTGTACGCCTCCGCGAAGACGACCAGGGCGACGCCCAGCGCCCCGCCGAGCAGCTTCAGCCAGTCCTCGGCGGGGATGTCGGGCAAGTGAAGTGCAGGCACGGCGGAGGGGATCTTCCCGACGATCTCGACCCCGTGGTCCTTCAACCCCAGGACGGCCGAGACCACAAGACCCAGGACGAGGACGACAAGCGAGGCCGGCAGTCTGGGGAGCCACCGTTCGAGGGCGAACAGGAGAACAAGCGCCGACGCGCCGACCGCGAGGGTGGCCATCGACCAGTCGGGGGCCTTGCTCAGCACCGCCCAGGTTCGTTCGAAGAAGTTGCCGTCGCCACTGGAGACGCCGACGAGCTTGGCCGCCTGCCGCACGATGATGGTGAGCGCCATGCCGAACAGGAAGCCGACCAGAGCCGATTCGGCCAGGAAGTTCGTCAGGAAGCCGAGCCGCGCGAACCCCGCGACCAGCAGCACCGCACCGACGATGACCGCGACCGCCGCGGACAGTCCGACGGCCTGACCGGGATCGCTGCTGACATCGCCGACGGCGGAGGCGGACAGCACGGCGGCGGCGGAGGTGGCACCGACGATGAGGAAGTTGGAGCGGCCCAGGAGGGCGTAGGCGAGCAATGCCACGGGAGCGGCGTAGAAGGCGTTCTGCGGCGGCACACCGGCGATCTGCGCGTACGCCACGCACTCCGGCACGATGAGCGCCCAGGCGGTGAGCGCGGCCAGGGAGTCGCCGCGCAGCAGGCGCTTCCGGTAGCCGGGCAGCCAGCCGGCCACGGGCCGCGCCGCACGCGGCCGAGGTGTCGGTGTCGTCATGCGTCTGCGTCACCCATGCCGAGCACTCCTCGCGCCGCGTGCGGAACCCGATCGTCCGCCAGCGGTGGGAGCCCCGCAACTCGGCTGCAGTCAACCGGGCGTGAACGGTACGTAGAAGGGGCTGGTCCACGCGAGGTTGTCGGCGGAGGCGAACTCATTGCCCCAGAAGCCGTTCTGGTACTTCATGGGCTTGGTTCCGGTGGTGGTCATGCCCCGGTCCTGCGGTGTGCGCTGCATGGTGGCCGCGAGCAGTGCCGGGTCGAGTATCCGCGTGCCGTCGACGGCGCCGTGGTCGTTGTTGAGGAATTTCGCGAACCGGGCGACGGAGTCCTGCGTCCAGAAACTGCCGTAGCCGCCGAAGGGGGCTCCGCCGGGGCTGTTGTCGGTGCGGGAGGATTCATCCCGATGGTCGGCTGGCTGATCACGGCGGTCTGCTTCAACGCCCAGTTCCCCGACATATCCAAGTGGTTCTGGCTGATGGTCTCGGTGGGCATCACCACCGCCATCAACGTCTTCGGCATGAAGCTCGCGGACCGCGTCAACAAGGTCGTCGATCGGCGCGGTCACGGCGGCCGCCGTCATCGCCGCGTACGCCTTCCTCGGCTTCGACGCCGTCTCCACTCTCGGCGAGGAGGCCAGGGGTGGGGCGAAGACGATCGGCCGAGGCATCATCGGCTGTGTCGTCGCCGCCGGAGCAATCTTCATCGTGCTGTCCTTCGTCATGCAACTGGCCCACCCCGGCGTGAAGTTCGCCGATGTCGACGCGGCCGCCTACCACCTGAAGGTCCAGGTCGGCGGCGAGACGTACGCAGAGATCATCAACTTCGTCACCATCGCCGGATCCATCGCCTCCTGTATCGCCCTGCAAGCCTCCGCCGCCCGCCTCATGTACGTCATGGGACGCGACGGCACACTGCCCAAGGCCGTCTTCGGCAACCTGTCGAAGAAGACCGGCACGCCCGTCCTGAACCTGCTGCTGACCGCGGCCGCCGGTGTCATCGCCATGAAACTCGACCTGACCACAGCCACGTCGTTCATCAACTTCGGCGCCTTCGTCGGCTTCACGTTGGTGAATGTCTGCGTGATCGCCCATCTGGTCCGCGAGCGCCGGCGGGGGGCGCTCCCAGCCTGTTCGCGTACTTGGTGATGCCGCTCATCGGCGGCGCCGTCTCGGTCTACCTCCTGACGAAGCTCGGTGACGTCGCACTGCAGATCGGCGGCGTGTGGCTGGCGGCCGGCGTCGTCTACCTGGCGGTTCTGACCAAGGGCTTCCGCCGGCCCGCACCGGAGATGACCTTCGAGGACGACACCGCGGCCACGGACAAGGTCACCGCGTAGTTCCCCTCCCGCGCCCGGGCCCGATCAGAGCGTCCGCGGCCGCATGTCCCCGCCGAACGTCGTGCGGTAGTCGGGGATGACGATCCGGGTCGTCGGGGTCTCCTGGTGGACCTGGGTGGCGAAGCCGTCCAGGTCCATCGCCGGGTCGTGGCGCGGGAGCTTGCTGAGCGGCTCCTCGAAGTTGTCCCAGTGCACGGGGACGACGACGCCGGGCCGGCCCAGAGCTCGCAGCAGGCGGGGCACATAGCGGGAGGTGGCGGTGCTGGACGGCACCGCGATCATCGCGAGATCGGGGGTGAGTCCCTGCACGGCTCGCTCGGCGAAGTCGCTGGCGCCCATGAGGAACGCGGAAGGTCCTGCGCTTCCCGCGGTTACCTGGAAGGCGAGCGTGTCGCCCTCCGGCAGGTCGCCGATGCTCCTCGGGGCCGCGGCGGGTGGGGCGTTGAGCGTGCCCGGGGCGAAGTAGGAGTGCCGTTTGTTGCGGCTGTGCAGGCTCGATACGACCTCGACGGTGATCCCGCCGAAGTCCAGTACCTCACCGCCCTTGACCACCGAGATCTGCTCCGGATCGACGCCGAACGCGACGAGGAGATGGAACGTGGTCTCGGTGCCGACGATCCGCGCACCCGTGGTCTTCGCGATGTACGGCACATCCGCGATGTGGTCCCAGTGGGAGTGGCTGACCAGCACGATCTCGGGGCGGCCGATGTGCTCCCGTACGAGATCGGGGTCAAACTCGAGCTTGGTGCCCGGGTTGAAGGCCCCGTCGAACAGGCCGGTCTTGAAGCGGGTGATGTAGGGATCGAAGAGCACTGTCCGGTCGTCGACGTCGATGCGCCAGCCGGAGGTGCCCAGCCAGCGGAACGAGGCCGAACCGGCCGCAGGGGCCGCGCGCCCGGCTTCATCGGAGGCGGTCGTCGGGGAGCTGGTGAGCGCGGAGCTCGTGGGCGCTGAGGCGGTGGTTGCGGAGGCCGCGGCGGGAATCAGTGGAGCGGCCGCTCCGAGTGCGGCGCCGCGCAGCATCGTGCGTCGGCCGAACCTCTGGATGTTCCGCTGCGGGCGCTGGGCGCCTGTGTCGTCGTTCATGGCCT
Organism: Streptomyces mesophilus; assembly: GCF_011044995.1. GTDB lineage: Bacteria > Actinomycetota > Actinomycetes > Streptomycetales > Streptomycetaceae > Streptomyces > Streptomyces mesophilus. Next base: position 177,780 of record NZ_JAAKZW010000001.1, read on the forward strand.
CAGGAGATCAGGGGACAGCCCCCACCGTCCAAGATCAAAATCTTGGAGTCGTCATATGCATCCGCATATGAGTGCACGTCAGAGGCCTTGGCTGCGAAGGAAATCGACGGCAATTCTGGCCGTGGCGCCGATCGCGGAGTCCACCGCCGTCCGTGAGGCGGTCAGCTCCCGCGTACGGGCGAAGACGGAGACCGCATAGCGGCCCCCATCCGGATACCGGACGACCCCCGCCTCCATGTGCAGCCCGGGCAGGGTCCCCGTCTTCGCCGCGACCGTCACTTCATCGGGGAACCCGGAGACCAGGCGGTGTCGGAACACCTGGCGGGCCATCAACTCCCGTACCTGCGCACAGGCTTGTGGTGGGCCTGCCTCGTCACGCCAGACGAGACGCAGAAGCCAGGTGATCTCACGAGGCGTGGCGGAGTTGGTCCGCTGCGGATCGAGCACGCCCATCCGTCTCTTGCGCTCGTCCGGCAAGGACGGGTAGCGCTGGGCGAACTCCGCTTCGTTCCGTGCGCCCACCTCGGCGAGCATCAACTCCAGTACCTCGCGGGGGCCGCCCACGATCCGGGTCCTGGTGAGCCCGAGTTCTTTGGCGAGGAGCTGGACCGTGTCCAGGCCGACCCGGTCGAGGAGCAGATCCGCTGCCGAGTTGTCGCTCACCGAGAGGGCGAAATACGCGAGATCGCGCAGCGACAACTCGATGTCGTCCACACAGCCGGCAGTCCCCCAGCCGCCGAGCCGGTCGGCGGCTGTGACCCGTACGCGCTCACGCGGATCGAGTTGGCCGGCGGCGACCTGCCGGGCGAACTCCAGGACCAGCAGCACCTTGAAGATCGAGGCGATCACGACGGGCTCGTCCGCGCCGACGGCCACCTCCGCGGTGTCCGGCGCGCCACCGACCGGCACCGCATGCAGCACGCCCTCGGCGCCCGCCTCGGCGAAGACCTCGCGGATCCGTTGCTCGACCATCGGTTCGCTCCTCCCGTAAGGTGCCTGGCTGTGGATCTCCTGCGCCACCTGCGCATATTCGTCGTCGTCGCCGACGAGCTGCACTTCAGCCGGGCCGCCGACCAGCTTGGCATGGCCCAACCACCGCTCAGTCAGGCGGTACGCAGGCTGGAGAAGGACCTCGGCGCGGACCTGTTCGACCGCACGCACCGCCAGGTCCGACTGACCGCTGCCGGCATGGTGTTGCTGGACGAGGCGCGTGAACTCCTCGCCCGTGAAGCGCGGTTGCGGACGCTGGCCCGCCGCGCCGGGGACGGCGGCCTGGGCGCACTGCGCGCGGGAGTTCCGCCCGACACCACGGTCGCGACCCTCTCCTCGCTGCTCTCGGCCTGCGCGGAGCAATCCCCGGGCCTGACCGTCGACCTCCAGGAGATCACGACCGAGGAGCAGCTGCGGCTACTTGCCTCGGGTGGACTCGACGTCGGCCTGGTGCACCAGCCCGTGGACACCACGGAACTCCGCCTCGGCCCGGTGGTGTGCGCGGAGCTCGGTGTCGTCCTGCCCCGGACGTCTCCGCTGGCCCGGCTCCCCGAGATCGCCCTCGGTGACCTCTCCGGCCACGATCTGGTGCTCTTTCCCCGCGCCCAGGCCTCCGGCTGGTACGACCGGATTCTCGACACGTGCCGCGTGGAGGGCTTCGTGCCCGGTCGTCTCCGGCACGCTTCCAACCCCGAGTTCCTGCTGGCCCTCGTGCACGCCGGCCACGGCGTCGCCTTCGACCAGGGGCCGGTGGCGCGCAAGGAACCACACGTCGTCTGGCGGCCGTTGGCGGGCCGCCCCTTGGTCCGGCGGACGACCGGGGCCTGGCCTGCCGGCCGGTCCGCGCACCCGGCGGCGCCGCACTTCGCCGAACTCGCGGCCGGTGTACTCGCCCGTGACCGCACGGCTGCCCTGCACCGCGAGGAGCGCCCCGGCCCACCGGACGGGCCGCCCCGCCCGTGGTCGGTGGTTTACGAAGAGTCCAGCTGATGCAGAGACATCCGGCCGGTCAAAAGGCCACCGCGCGTTGGGCAGCCAGGCGTACCGGTGCGTTCGGTGCTCCGTAGCCGCGGTATCCCCCGTCGCGCTGGACGAGTTCGAAGAAGACGCGGCCGACGGTGCGCGTGTAGCAGTGGCGCAGGGTGCCGTACGCGTCGCGATCGTAGAGGATGCCCAGCTTCTGGTAGACCGACCACTCCTCCTCGGACAGTCCGTAGCGGGCGGCCAGGTCGTCGTAGTAGTTGGCGGGGATCGGCAGCAGATGTCCGCCGGCCTCGCAGAAGCGGCGGGCGGTGGTGACCAGGTCGTCGCAGGCGAGGGCGATGTGCTGGGGGCGGCCGAGGTCGTCGCCGGGCCCGGGGCCGACACCGAGGGCGATGCGGACGCTGCCGTCGGCCGTACTGACGGCGCGGCTGCGGAGCAGCCCGTAGGGGTCGGCGACGTCGACGCTGTCCTGGGCGTCGAGCCCGAGCACACCGCGGTGGAAGAGGGTGGCCTCGTCGAACTGGTGCCAGGGCTGGGTGAGGGCCAGATGGTCGATGTGGTGGATGCCGTGTCCGTCGGCTTCCTGGGCGGAGGAATCGAATTCCTGGCCGGTGGGCTCGAAGTCCTCGGTCCAGCTGGGGAGTTCGGGGCGGCGGGTGGCGCAGAAGAAGAGTGCCGTGCCGTCGGGCGCCGCGACCGAGGACAGCGGGACATCACCGGGCGCGCGTCGGCGCGGCAGCACGGGGGCGAGCAGCGCCTCGGCGCGCTGTGCGGCGGCGGCCGGGTCGGGGGATTCCAGGCCGAGCGCGGCGAGTACGGTCCCGTCGCGGCGGGCTGCGGGCCCAGAGGGCCCGGTGTTGACGAGGATGCGGGCCTCGCCCTGCTCCCACAGGTCCACGGGTTTGCCGTGGTGGCGGCCGGTGCGGGTGAAGCCGAGGGCGGTGAGGAGTTCGGCGGTCGGTTCGACGTCGGTGGTGACGAGTTCGGCGAAGGCGACGCCGGTGGGCACGACGGGGGCCGGTGAGGCGTGCACGCCGGTGGATTCCTGCAGTACGAGCAGGGAGCGCAGCGCGTCCACGGCGGTGGTCGCGGCATCCGCCTGCCGGAAGACGTCGTTGAAGATCTCGAGGGAGAGCGGTCCGTCGTAGCCGGCGCGGATGACATGGCCGAGGAAGCCGGCGACGTCGAGGCCGCCTTGGCCGGGGAAGCAGCGGTAGTGGCGGCTCCACTGCAGTACGTCCATGGCGAGTTGGGGAGCGTCGGCCAGCTGCAGGAAGTAGATCTTCTCGCCGGGGATGTCCTCGATGGCCTTGGGGTCGCTGCCGCGGGCGAGGATGTGGAAGCTGTCCAGGCAGAGCCCGAGTGCCGGGTGGTCCGCGGCTTCGACGATCCGCCAGGCGTGGTCGTAGGTGTTCACGTGGCGTCCCCAGGCGAGTGCCTCGTATGCCACGCGGATGTCGTACTCCGCAGCGAGATCGGCCAGTTGACGCAGCTGGGCGGCGGCGAGGGCGTCGTCGTCGACGGCGTTCGGCGAGACGCTGGAGCAGACCAGGACGGTGTCCGTGCCGAGCCTGCGCATGAGCCGGAACTTGTGCTCGGCGCGGCGCAGGTTGCGGGCGAACTCCTCGTCGGGCACGGCCTCGATGTCGCGCATCGGCTGGTAGAGGTCGATGGTCAGGCCCAGGTCCGCGCAGCGGGTGCGGATCTCCTCCGGGGTGAGCGGGCTGGTGAGCAGGTCGTTCTCGAAGATCTCCACGCCGTCGAATCCGGCGCGGGCCGCGGCGGTGAGCTTCTCGGTGAGCGGGCCGCTCAGCGAAACAGTGGCGATGGATGTGCGCACGGCAGGCTCCTTCGGGGGTGTACGAGGCGGTAGTGGCAGCCGTTCCGCTCGCCGGCTATGCGCCGTACGCGGTGCGCAGGGCCGTCTCCTGGTCGGTGATCTCGGTGAAGTGCGCGAGCATCCGGTCGGCGTCGGGCTCGCGCCCGGTGAAGATGCGGAACGCGTCTACGGCCTGGAAGACGACCATGCCGCCGCCGTGCAGGACGGCACAGCCGCGCGCCCGCGCGGCGCGGATCAGCGCGGTCTCCAGCGGTCGGTAGACGATGTCCGCAACCCACAGTCCGGGGTGCAACAGCTCTTCGGGCAGCGGCAGTCCGGGGTGTGCGGCCATTCCGGTCGGCGTGGCGTGCACGATTCCGTCGGCCTCGGCGACGTGGGCGGCGAGTGTGTCCGCCGGCTCGAAATGCGCACGTTTCTCGCCGAAGTGCAGGTTGAGGGAGTCCGCGAGCGCGGCGGCCCGTTCCGGTACGGCGTCCACGACGGTGAGCCGGCCGGTGCCGAGGGTGAGCAGAGCGTGCGCGACCGCGGCCCCCGCTCCCCCGGCTCCGAGCAGCACCACCTGTTCCTTGGCCGCATCGGGCAGGCCGCGCGTGAAAGCGGCGGCGAACCCGGTGACATCCGTGTTGTGGCCGATCGCGCGCCCGTCTTCAAAGACGACCGTGTTCACCGCGCCGAGTTCGGCTGCCTGCGGGGACAGGGCGTCGAGGTGCGCGATGACGTGCTGCTTGCACGGGTGCGTGATGTTCAGCCCGTCGAAGCCGAGGTCGCGCGCGGCGCGCACGAGGTCCCCCACGGCGGTGGCCGGCCGCTCGAGTACGTCGATGTCGATCAGCCGGTAGAGGTAGCGCAGGCCGAGATGGTCGGCTTCCCTCTCATGCAGGGCAGGGCTGAGCGACGGGCCGACTCCGGCGCCTATCAGGCCGATCAGATACGTCTGCCGGGGCACGGGCGCCCTCCACGACTAGCTAATGTACGAAACGGTTCGTTAGTAATAGCAAGGACGGACCGCTCAGGGAAGAGGCCTGACGGATCCGGCCGCCCGATGCCTGACTCCTACAATCACCGGATGCCAAGCACGTCCCAGCCGCATGGAGGATTGCGTTGACGACCACCGAGGAGCCTTCGGCCCGGCGCGGGACCCGCATCCGCGACGCGGCCCGCACGAAGGCCGAGATCCTCGCGGTCGCCACCGAGGAGTTCGCCCGAGCCGGCTACACCGGAGCGCGGGTGGACGAGATAGCCGCCCGCATGCGCACCACGAAGCGGATGATCTATTACTACTTCGGCGGCAAGGAACAGCTGTTCACCGCCGTACTTGAGCACTCGTACGCGGAGATCCGGAGCAAGGAACAGGATCTCGACGTCGAGCACCTCGACCCCGTCGCGGCGATCCGCCGCCTCGCCGAGCTGACCTTCGATCACCACGAGGCACACCCGGACTTCATCCGCCTCGTCAGCATCGAGAACATCCACGAAGCCGAGCACATCGCCGCCTCACAGACCCTGGGCTCCCTCAACTCCCCGGCCATCGACGTGCTCCGGCGGATTCTGGACGCGGGCCGCGCACAGGGCGCGTTCTCGGCGGACGTGGACGCGGTGGACCTGCACGCGATGATCAGCTCGTTCTGCTTCTTCCGTGTGTCCAACCGCCACACCTTCGGCGCGCTGTTCGGCCGCGACCTGACCGCAGCCTCGGAGCGCGAGCGCTACCGCAGGATGCTCGGCGACATGGTGATCGCCTACCTGACGGCCCCGCGTCACGCCGACCAGGGACCGTTGACCCCCGATCACTGACCACCGCAGCGAACAACCCGCGCACACCCCTTGACACCCGCAAGCCACGGACCCCAACATCCGTAACCACTCACTATTAACCATCTGGTGAGTTAATTCGCCAGGTCCGGTGCCGCGCTTCCCGCGAGCCCGGCTCCCGGCGCCTCCTCCCCGCCACTCCGCCCGCCCGGAGTTCTCCAAGGAGTCCGCGTTGACCGACGTCGTCCCCGCTCCGTCCTCCGACGCCCCGCCGCCGCAGGGCCAGCCGCGCAAGGCCGCACTCGCCGCCTGGATCGGCAGCGCCCTCGAGTACTACGACTTCTTCATCTACGGCAGCGCCGCCGCCCTGGTCTTCCCGCACGTGTTCTTCGACGAATCGGACCCGGCCACCGCCACGCTGCTGTCCCTGGCGACCTTCGGCGTCGCCTACGCGGCCCGCCCGATAGGCGCCCTCTTCCTCGGCCACTTCGGCGACCGCCTCGGCCGCCGCAAGATCATGGTCTTCACCCTGGTCCTGATGGGACTCGCGACCTTCGCCATCGGCTGTCTGCCCACCCGTGACCAGGTCGGCACCCTCGCCCCCGTCCTCCTTGTGCTCTGCCGGGTACTCCAGGGCATCTCGGCCGCCGGCGAGCAGGCGAGCGCGGGCTCCATGACCCTCGAACACGCACCCGCCGATCGCCGCGCCTACTTCACGAGCTTCACCCTCAGCGGCACCCAGGCCGGCCAACTCCTCGCCACCCTCGCCTTCCTGGCAGTCGCCACACTCCCCGAGGACCAACTGCTGTCCTGGGGCTGGCGCATCCCCTTCTGGCTGAGCGCAGTGGTCGCCATCGTCGGCTACATCATCCGCCGCACCCTGCACGAGACCCCGGAGTTCTCACGCCAGGCCGCCACCTCCGAAGGCCCCGCCAAGCTCCCGCTCGCGGTCCTGCTGCGCGAGCACTGGGCCGACGTCCTGCGCGTGATCGCCTGTGCCCTTGTCGCCTCGGTCAGCACGATCTTCACCGTCTGGGCCCTGTCCTACGCGACGAGCGACGCGGTCGGCATGAACCGCTCGGCCATGCTCTGGGTGAGCGCGCTCGCCAACGTCGTCGCCCTCGCCGCGATCCCGCTGTGGGCCCGTCTCGCCGACCGGATCGGGCGCAGGCCCGTCTTCCTGGTGGGCGCGATCGGCAGCCCGCTGCTGATGTTCGGTTACCTGTGGGCGATCTCGACGGGCTCGTACCCGCTCTCGTTCCTCCTCGGGATCCTCGCCTTCGGCGTCGTCTACAGCGCGGCCAACGGGGTGTGGCCCTCCTTCTACGGGGAGATGTTCCCCACCCGCGTACGCCTGTCGGGGATGGCCATCGGTACGCAGATCGGCTTCGCGGTGGCCGGGTTCGCGGTGACGTTCGCGGCGCAGATCGCGGGTCCGGACGGCGACAACTGGTTCGCGGTGGCCTTGTTCACCGCGGCCCTGTGCCTGCCACCGGCCATCGGCGCGCTCACCGCCCGCGAGACCCGCACGGTCCCCACCGAACTGCTCGGCGAGCCGGCCCCCGCCGCCTCGGCCAAGGATCGAGTGACCGTCGCCTGAGCCGCGTATGTCATACGGGGATGTGCTCGGCCATCGAGGGTCGGGCACATCCCTGCATTCAAGCCACCGGGCACGACCGGATGAGGTCAGGACCTGAGCCGGATCTCGTCGCCCCTCCGGCGGAAGCCCGACGCGCTGTAGTAGCGCGCGACCGTGCCGTCGGAGCGGGCCTCATGGCGGTAGTGCCGGAGGAATCCCCACAGCAGAGGTGTCTCCTCCGGCATCGTGTTGTGCGAGCGGTAGTTGTTCTTCGTGAGCCTGAGGAGAGGCGTCTGCGTGCCAGGGGCGTGCCAGGTCCAGGTCTGGTAGCGGTCCTGCCAGCCGCTGAGCGCACCGTCGACGGTGTCGACGACGGCCAGGGTCAGGCCGCCCGCGTCGAGGTGGTAACGCGCCCACGTATCGAGCCGGTTGTCGGTGCCGTCCCACAGACCGCCCTCCAGGAATGCGAGGTCGCCAAAACCGTAGATCTGGTAGGTGGGAATGGGCCGGTGACGGGCGGGGTGGGCGACCCCGTCGAGGCTCACCGTGCCGGTGGCGTCGGGTGCCACGGTGAACGACGTGGAGGCGACCGCGGCGAAGTGCTCAGGGAAGGCGATGGCGAAGGTCTGGGTCACGCCGCTGCCGGCCGACTGGCCGGTGGAGTAGAGCCGGCCGGGATCGACGGGGTACTCGCGCAGCATCACCTCGCGCAACTGCCGGAAGAAGACGAGGGAGTCCCGGTGGCTCACCGACACCGAGGTGGCGCTGTACTGCTCGCACACGGTGACGACGACGCAGCCTTCGCGCTCGGCGACCTCCCACCACCCGGCCGCGTCCATGAAGACCTTGTCGGTCTGGCTGTTGCCGGGCCAGACGAAGACCACGGGCGCCTTTCCGCGCCAGATCCTGTGAGCGGTGCGGGGCACATGGACGAGGTACTCCCTCACCTGGCCCTCGACCGTCATCGTGCGCACCTCGACTCCGAGCCGCCGGTAGTCGGCGCGCTCGTTGAGCTGATTGCCGTACGCGAAGAAGTTCTCGTAGCGGGTGTAGCGGGTGAGGAAGGCGACGATCCGGTCGGTCGTACGGGGTGCGAAGGGGTCGGTCGGCCGCTGCTCGACCGCGACCTGGGAGATCGGTCCCGCGTGCGAGGTCATCCATCGGCCGGAGCCGTGCCGCTGCCGGTACACCGTGCCGAACGCCCCGTCCCGCTCGCCGCGTTGGAGGGTGTCGTTCGCACGCTTCCAGTAGGACAGGCTCGCCCCGGCGGTGTTCGCGTCGGGGCCGATGTACCAGGTCGGCAGGACGGTCTCGTCGTGGCGGATGAGCCGGAACCCGTCGGGGAAGACCACCGGCGTGTAGGAGGGAGCGGTCCGGCCGTCGAACTCGACGCCGGCGTACGCGTTCAGGTAGGTCTCGCGCAGCCCGCGGGAGTTCAGGTGGACCTGGGCGATGACCCGGAGCGGGTGGGCGACCGCCCAGGCTTCGAGAGGGGGTGCGCCAAAGCCGTAGCCCACGAGGTAGTGCTCACCGAAGACGGAGAAGTACCGGTTGGACTCGAAGAAGCCCATCGCCGCTTCCACATAGGCGAGTTCGGACTCTGCGTCCGTCCAGCCGCCCTCGCCCGGTTCGAGGACGAACAGGCCCTCCTCGCGCTCGTCGGCGGTGTCGCGCCAGCCGGACCGCCGCAGGAACTCGGCGGTGTCGACGCCGTCGGGCACGGCGAGCACCGTGAAGTAGGAGCGGATCGGCGTCTCGGGCGAGAGGTAGACCTTGGCGGTCCGTCTCGTGCCGCCGATGGCGAAGGACTTCTCCCAGTACCCGGTCATCTCCCGCGGCAGCTTGTTGGCACGGGTGTAGTCGTACGAGGGGAAGGGCCGGTCGTCGAGCGGCTGTGCCGTCCCCAGGGGCGGGGCCGGTCGCGCGGCGGTGCGGTCGGCTGCGGTGGCCGTGGCGGCGGGCGCTCCCGTCGCCACGGCAGCGGTGACGGCGGACGCTGCGGCCCCGCGCAGGAGCCGGCGCCGGTCGATGCTGGTCATGGAAGTGGCCTCCTTGCTCGGTCGTTCCGGGCATGCGGCGGGGGCCGGGCGGCGGTTCAGGCGGCCCGGCAGAACGGCTTCTTGCCCATGGCGCTCTCGATCCCGCCGAGGATGAGCTTCTGGAACTCCTTCGCGCCGGCGAAACTTCCGTCGGTGGAGAAGGACTTGGCGTCATGGCCGAGTGTCGTCAGCCAGGCGCGTCCTCCGTCGTAGTACTGGCACCAGGCCACCGGGTGGGACCTGCCGTGACCGGGGTGGCCCTGGCTGCCGGTGACGCCCCTGGGCAGGGTGGACTCGTCGACGGTGGCCAGGATGCGGACCTTCGAGGGGGCGGGCACGAGGTTGTACCACTCGTCGGTGAACTCCCAGCGGGCCGGAAGGTCCTCGGTGGAGGTGTCATGGCGGTCTTCGGTGACCACGGTGCCGGGCTGGTTGGCGCTGTGGTCGTAGAAGTTGGCGCCGCCGAGCAGGCCTTCGTACCAGGGCCAGTTGTACTCGGTGCCGAACGCGTTGTGGACGCCGACGAACCCGCCGCCACCACGGACGTACTGCCGCAGCGCGGTCTGTGCGGCGTCGTCGAGGGTGTCGCGGCTGGTGGAGAAGAAGATCACCGCGTTGTAGCGGAACAGGCGTGAGGGGGTGGCGAGTTGGGTGACGTCCTCGGTCCAGTCGACGGCGAACCCGTTGGCCCTGCCCATTTCCACGAGGGACTTCTGTACGACGTTGGTGTCGGCGAGTGCGGGGTTGAGGCCGCTGCCGAGTGCCGGTCCGAGGTTGGCGTGGCGGGGTCCTGCGGTACGGGTGTAGAGCAGGACGCGGTAGCCGTCGGTGGCCGGGTCGAAGTTGTCCCAGGCGTGGTAGCAGCGCGGGTTGGTGCCGCGGCAGACGCCGTAGTCGGGGTCGCCCAGTTCCTGGGCGCCGCTCTGCCGGTCCTCGCGCTGGGCCGTGGCCGGGTGGCTTCCGGTGAGCAGTGCGGCCAGGACCGTCAGGACGACGGCGACGGCCGCCGCGACGGCGGTGAGGGTGGTGCGGGGTCTGCTGATGACCACGGTCTTTCCTCTCACTTGGCTCTCATCGGCTCTCACTTGACGACGATCTTTCCGGTGGACTGGGGGAAGGCCGGGTCGTTGTAGAAGTACTCGCCGGGAGTCGTGAAGGTGTACGTGGCGGACTGGCCCGGCATCAGCAGGCCGGTGTCGAACTCGGCGTCGAAGAACGCCACGGCGCCATGGGCCAGTTGATTTCCGGCGGGGTTGGTGAAGGTGACCGTGGTGCCGACGGGGATGCTCAGGTGCTGGGGTGCCATGGCGTTCTGGGCGACGGTGTTCTCGGTCGTGCCCGGCGCTCCGGTCTGGGTGCTCCAGACCCGGCCGAGGGTGACGGTGTTCTTCGCGGTCTCGCCGGTGACGGCGGCCGCGCGGATCTGGTTGCGGCGCGAGGGCGGTGTCGGGGCCGGGGCCTGCTCGACCTTGCCGCCGAGCTTGAACGCCCACAGGTGGTCGCCGCGCGGGATGTCGGGGAACGGCAGCCCGTTGCCGCCGGCCAGGACCGCGATGTACTGCTCGCCGTCGATTTCGTAACTGACCGGGATGGTGTTGACGCCGGCGCCGCACTGCCAGGACCACAGCGTCCGTCCGCTCGCGTCGTCCATCGCCTCGAGGACGCCGTCGGGGCGGCCCTGCAGGATCAGACGGCCGGCGGTGGAGAGGATGCCGTTGCCGTGGGCGAGGGACCAGTCGCCCTCCTTGCGCCAGGCGACGTTGTTGGTGCGCGGGTCCACGGCGACCAGGCCGCCGCCGAACAACTCCCCCAGCGGGCGGGCGGTGTTGACGCGGCCGCCGCGGGTGTTGGAGTACGAGGAGTTGACCAGGCCGTAGCCGACATAGACGTAGCCGGTCTTGTGGCTGAAGGTGGGAAAGCCCCAGTCCGCGCCGCCGCCGGCGCCCGGGAAGAGAATCGTGGCCCGGTCCCAGAAGACGTCGTACAGGCCGCCGGCCGGGTAGAACGGCACCGGCTTCGTCGTCTTGTCGAACCGCGGGTACGGCTCGACGAAGGGTTCGCCGCCGGGGAACGGCTGGGTGGGTGAGGTCTTCTGCAGGGCGTGCTGGGGGACCTTGCGTTCCTCCATGCCGTGGACCGGTTCTCCGGTACGGCGGTCGAGGATGTAGAAGTAGCAGGTCTTGGAGCCGTAGACGACGACCTTGCGCTTCCTGCCGTCGATGAGGAGGTCGGCGAGCACCGGGGCCATGACGTTGTCGGCGTCCCAGATGTCGTGATGCACGGACTGGAAGTGCCAGCGCCGTTTGCCGGTCTTGGCGTCGATGGCGACGATCGAGTTGGCGAAGAGGTTGTCGCCGCCGCGGCTCGACCCGTCGGTGCGGGGATACGGGTTGCCGAACGTCCAGTAGACCAGGCCGAGTTCGGGGTCGACCGCCGGATGGATCCAGGGGACGGCGCCGCCCGTCTTCCATGAGTCGCCCTCCCAGGTGTCGTGGCCGAACTCCCCCGGACCCGGCGGGCCCCAGAACGTCCACACCACGTCGCCGGTCTTCGCGTCGAGGGCGTAGCCGCGTCCGCGTGCGCCGGCCGTGGAGCCCTCGGTGCCGATGTAGACGAGGCCGTCGTAGTGGACGACCGCGCCGGCCAGGCCCCCGCTGTTGCCGCCGCACTGGCCGCTGTCGTTGTCGCAGCCGTCGTCGCCGCCGTTGTCGGGGATGATCAGCGGTTTCTGCCAGAGGACGGCTCCGGTCCGCTGGTCCAGGGCGAAGACGATGTTGGCGCCGGAGATCGTGAAGACCTTGCCCTCGGCGACGGCGACACCGCGCATGTTGGTGGTCTCGCTGCCCAGGCTGGTCTTCCACAGCACCTTGCCGGTGCGACCGTCGACGGCGAAGACGTTCTGCTGGGTGGTCTCCACGTACAGCACGCCGTCCTGCACGACGATCGTGCACTGCTGGTACGCGGAAGTGGAGCCGCCCTCCAGGTTGATGTGCCATGCGCCGCCGAGCCGGTCCACGTTCCGCTGGGTGATCCGGGCGAGCGGCGAGTAGTTCTGGTTGCCGTAATCCCCGCCCACCTTGGGCCAGTTGCGGCCTGCGGTGCCCAGGGCGGCGGACTGTCCGGGCACGGGAAGCGCCAGCTTGTCGCCGCCGGGGGCCGCGGCGGCCTGAGGTGCAGTGAGCGCGGGGAGGGCGGTGGCGCTGCCTGCCGCGGTGAAGAGGAAGGTGCGTCTTTCCATCGGTCATGTCCCTCGGGTCGATGACGAGGAGTGGTACGGGATCGCTCGCGAGGTGGCGGAGGTACGAAAGCGCGGGATGAAGAACACCGGCTTGGTCCGCTAGGTGGTTTGCGAGTTCCGTGCGATGGTTTCTCGTGACGAAGGGTCACGTTAGAGACGGGTCGGGCCGGGTGACAAGAGGTGTGGCCGTTGCATTTCGCCGGAGTTGCCGACCGGAGGGTCAGGAACCGTCGGTCTGGTCCGCCAGGTGGACCGGGATCATGGACGGTGGCATGGGGCTCTTGTTGCGGCGCCCCTGACCGGTCTCCTCCCAGGCGTGGGCGAGGATGCCGACGCTGCGGCTGAGCACGAACAGACCGCGGGCGAGGGGCGCGTCGAAGCCCAGTTCGGCGTAGATGACCGCGGTCGCACCGTCGATGTTCATGGGCACGGGCTTCTTTCCCGTACGTCCCTGGTTGAGGTACCTCTCCACGGAGCGGGCCGCCCGCAGATGGGCCCCGCGGACGAGGCCTTCGGACACGGCTCGGTCGACGAGCGCGAGCAGCGGGTCGCGCCGGGGGTCGTGCGGGTGGAAGCGATGGCCGAAGCCCGGGAGGTAGCGGGACCGGGCCCGCCAGGCGCGCACGGTGCGCTCGACCGCGTCCTCGAACTCCGCTTCCGTATCGCCTTGTTCGGCGATTTCGGTATCGCCCTGTTCGGCGATCTCACTGAGCAGCTCGACGCACTGCTGACCGGCTCCGCCATGTACGTCGCCGAGCATGTTCACACCGGTGGCCACGGCGCTGTTGAGGCCGATGCCGCAGGTCGCGGCCATCCGTGCGGCGGCGATGGAGGGGGCCTGCGGGCCGTGGTCGACGCCGGCCACGAGGGCTGCCTCTAGCAGTCGGGCCTGGGCCGGTTCGGGCAGTCGGCCGCGCAGGAGCAGCCAGATCACCTCGACGAACGACGTATGCCCGATGAGGTCCTGTACGGGGTGTCCGCGCAGTTCGATGATGCCTGGCTCGACGCGGCTGACGCCGGTGGCCCACCATTGGGCGACGAGACCGTCCTGCGGGCCCAGGCCGCTTGAGGATGGTGCGCCGGGTCCGATGGTCATGAGCCGAGCGCCGGGACGGCCCGCTGTGGACGCGCCCGCCAGCGGGAGATCAGGTCGGCGCGGTCCTCACCGTGCTGGTCGAGCAACGGGGGCGGGGCGTGGGGCCGCAGCGGCTCCCCGTCGACCAGGACGCCATTGCCGCTCGCCCGCAGTGAGCGGCCGGATCCGTCCGGGTAGGGCAGGTCGGTGAAGAAGCCGCGGTGCTCCAACTGCGGCAGCTCCACCGCCTCGGGAACGGTCAGGACGCGGGCCGCGGGAACACCGGCCACCGAGAGCATCTCCTCCCATTCGGAAGCGGTCTTCTGCCGCAGCGCCACCGAGAGTTCGGCGTTGAGGGCGGCCCGGTTGTTCTTGCGCGCCTCGCGTTCCGCGAACCTCGGGTCGTCCACCAGGCCGGGCAGCCCCAACAGGCGGCACAGGGTGTGGAATTGCTCCTGCCGGTTCGCCGCGATGTTCAGTCCGCCGTCGGCGGTCTCGAACGTGCCCGAGGGGGCCGCGGTCGCGTTCTGGTCACCCATCGGCTCCGGATCCACCCCGCTGACCAGGTAGTTCGACACGGCCCAACCCATCGCGGACAGCGAGACCTCCAGCATGGACACGTCCAGGCGCGCCCCGTGGCCGGTGCGTTCCCGACCGAGCAGGGCCGCGCTGACGGCGAGCGCAGCACCGAGCCCGCCGAGCGAGTCGCACACGGGAAATCCGACCCGCAGCGGCGCGGTGTCGGCGGTCCCGGTGATGCTCATCATCCCCGACAGGCCCTGGATGATCTGGTCGTAGGCAGGGGCCGTGCTCATCGGCCCGGTCTGCCCGAATCCGGTGACGGCACAGTTGACCAGGCGCGGGTTGAGCGTGCGCAGCCGGTCGGGACCGTATCCGAGGCGTTCCATGACGCCCGCGCGGAAGTTCTCCAGGAGGACGTCGGCGCCGCGCACGAGTTCCTCGAAGTCGGCGCGGTCGTCCGGGTCCTTGAGGTCGAGTACCAGGGACTTCTTCCCGGAGTTCTGGGCGAGGAAGGAGGCCCCGATGCCCTCCTTGTTCAGGTCGGGGTCGGGCCCGAGGGTGCGGGCGAGGTCGCCCTTGCCCGGCTGTTCGATCTTGAGGACCTCGGCGCCGAGCAGCATCAGGTGGTAGCTGCAGTAAGGGCCTGCGAGGACGTTGGTGAGGTCGAGTACGCGGATTCCTGAGAGCGGTCGTTCGGGCCGTTCGGGCATACGCCGGCTCCTTGGCGGGGGAAGGGAGGGAGACGATCACTTCATCGGGTCGAGGGGGTGGTCGAAGCCCTGCTCGGACATCCGCCGGGCGGCGACGGTGAGCGCCTCCGTGAACCGTTCGACGACCGCCTCCGGGAAGCGGTGGCTGGGCCCGCTGAGTGAGAGCGAGGCGACCACCGTGCCGCTGCGGCCGAGCACCGGCACGGCCACCGCGCTGAGGCCCTCGTCGCGTTCACCGCGGCTGACCGCGTGCCCGCGCTCGGCCGCCAGGTCCGCCCAGACGCGTAGCTGGCGGGCATGGCCCTCGCCGTGCGGCGATGCGACGGCGATCCGGTGGAGCAGGTCGTCGGCGGCATCCCTGAGCAGGATTTTCGCGGATGCCCCGGCCCACAGCGGGAGTTCGTCGCCGACCCGCACCACATGGCGCAGCGGCTGCGGGCTCTCCTGCTGGGCCACACAGACGCGGTGCAGCCCGCGCAGCATGAACAGGTTGACGGTCTCGCGCTGCTCCTCGGCCAGTTCGCGCAGCACCTTGCGCGCCTCGCCCGGGAGTTCCCAGCTGGTGTGGGCCAGATGCGCCCAGCGCCACAGGCCGGGGCCCGCCGTGTAACCGGCCGGAGTGATCCACAGCAGTCCGCACTGTTCCAACGTCTGCACGAGGCGGACCACCGTCGTCTTGGCCAGTCCGGTCGCCTCGACGATCTCGCGGAGCGACACCGTCGGCCGGTCCTCGGTCAGCAGCCCCAGGATGTCCAGCGCCCTGCGCACACTGCGTACCCCGGTCGCCTCGTCCGTCCGCTCGTTCCCGGTCTCGTCCACCTGGCTACTCCCTCGGCATCGGCGATGGTGCGGCAACTTCCCTGAACTTTCCTCTTGCCACAGGGAGTTGGCGCCCGTACGTTACCGGCCGAACCACAGAGCAGTCCACCAGTACCACTAAACGGTTTTCTGGGAGATCTCATGCTCGATTCGCTCCTCAAGGCAGGCCGGGAGTCCACGGTCGCCGAGGCGCCACCGTATGTCGCCGGCCGCTGGGGCGGCGACGGCAGCGTTCTCACCCGTACCGGCCCGTACGTCCGCCGCGAGGTCAGCAGGACCACCACCGCGACCGGCGAGGACATCGACCGCGCGCTCGCCTACGCACGCACCTCCGCTCGTACGGTGGCTTCGCTCTCTCCCGCGGCACGCGCCGAGATCCTCGACCGCGCCGCTCAGGCCGCCCTGGCCCACCGGGATGATCTGGCCCGGCTGCTCGCCCTGGAACTGGGCAAGCCCCTCAAGGACGGGCGGGGCGAGATCGACCGCGTGGCGGACACCTTCTCCGTGTGCGCGGCCGAGGCACGGCAGATCGGCGGCGAGATGCTGCCCGTGGCGGGCTGGCAGCGAGGAGTCGGCAACACCGCACTCACCTACCGCGCACCCGCCGGGACCACCCTCGCCATCACCCCGTTCAACGCCCCCGCGAACCTCCTGGCCCACAAACTCGGCGCGTCCTTCGCCGCGGGCAACACCACCTTGGTCAAGGCACCCCCGCAGGCCCCGGCCTCCACCGCCGCGATCGTCGCCCTCCTCCTCGAGGCCGGACTCCCGCCGCAGGCAGTGCAGTTGCTGCACGGAGGCGGAGAGGTCGGTGCGCTGCTGTGCGCCGCCGACGAGGTCTCCGTCATCAGCTTCACCGGCAGCGCGACCACCGGGGACGCGGTCGCCAAGGCGGCCGGCGCCAAGCGCCTGGTGCTCGAACTCGGCGGCAACGCGGCCACCGTCGTATGCGAGGACGCCGACTTGGAGCAGGCCGCCCGCGAGTGCGCCCGCACGGGATTCAGCAACTCGGGGCAGAGCTGTATCTCCGTCCAGCGGATCTACGTGCACCGCTCGCGCTATGGCGACTTCCTGGACCGGATCGTCCACGCAGTGGACCAACTCGTCGTCGGCGACCCCCTCGACGAGGACACCGACATCGGCTCCATGGTCGACGAGGAGGCCGCCGAACGCGTGGTGCGCTGGTCCGCCGAAGCCGCGGATGCGGGCGCCCGCATCCTGCGCGGCGGCATCCGGGACGGCGCGACCGCGCGCCCGACGGTCGTCGCCGGGCCGCCCGAGAGTGCGTCGGTCGTGGTGCACGAGGTCTTCGGCGCACTGGTGACGGTACTTCCCTACGACGAGTTCGACGCCGTCATCGAGACCTGCAACGCCAGCCGCTACGGGCTGCAGGCCGGGCTGTTCACCCGCGACATGGGGCGCATCCTCACCGCTTGGCGGGAGCTGGAGACCGGCGCCCTGATCGCCGGCGGCACCTCCAACTACCGCCTGGACCATGTGCCGTTCGGCGGGATGAAGGACTCCGGGTTCGGCCGCGAGACACCCCGCTCGATGATCGACGACTACACGGTCGTGAAGACTCTCGTGCTCCGCGGTCAATCCGTGTGGGGCACCCGGAACGCCGCCACCGAGGAGCCCTCCGTATGAGCGAGAACGTCACGGCCTCCGCCGCCGATCCTGCTGCGAAAGGCACCGTCACCGCCGCCCGCGCCCTCGTCGCCCAACTCGAGTCGTATGGAGTCGAGTACGTCTTCGGCACCTGCGGCCACACCAACATCGCCCTGCTCGACGAACTCGGCCCCAGCCCCATCGAGTTCGTGATCGCCCGCCACGAACAGGCCGCCGCGCACGCCGCCGACGGATACGCCCGCGCGAGCGGCAAGCCCGGTGTGCTCCTGACCCATGTCGGCCCGGGGCTGATGAACGCGGTCACCGGTGTGGCCACCGCCGCGATGGACTCCGTCCCGCTGGTCGTCATCTCCGGCGACGTCCCCTCGTACTACGCGGGCCGCCACCCCCACCAGGAGGTGAACCTGCACGCGGATGCCGACCAGGCCGCGATCTTCGCCCCGTTCAGCAAGCGGACCTGGCACGTGCACCACGTGGCCGACCTGCACCGCACCGTGGAGCGGGCCTTCTGGACCGCCACGTCAGGGCGGCCCGGTGCGGTCCTGGTCAACGTGCCGATGGACCACTTCAGCCGCCAGGTCGCGCCCTATCGGGGCGACCATGCCCTGCCGGCCGTCACAGCCCGCCCGGCCCTCGACACACCCACCGCCGACCGCATCGCACGACTGCTCCTGGACGCCGAACGCCCGCTCATCTACTTCGGCGGCGGCCTGCGCGAACCCCGGGCCCGCCAAGACCTGCTCGCGCTCGCCGAGCATCTCGACATCCCGCTCGCCCACTCCCTGATGGGCAAGGGCGTACTGCCCGACCGGCACCCGCTGCTCCTCGGGATGCCGGGCTTCTGGGGCCTGGAGACCACCCACACGCACACCAAGGGCGCCGATGTCGTCCTCGCGCTCGCGACCCGGTTCGCGGAGACCGATGCCAGCTCCTGGGACCCGGCCCACACCTGGAACTTCCCGCCGAGCAAGCTGATCCAGATCGATATCGACCCGGCCGAGATCGGCCGTAATTACCCGGTGGAGATCGGCGCCGTATCCGATGTCGGCGAGGCAGTACGGGCGATCGGGGCAGCCGTACGTGCGGCGCGTCCCGAGCCGCTCACCCGTGCCGGCCTGCGCGACTCCATCGCCGTCGCCCGCCGCGGCGTCTTCGACACCGCACGCGAGGACGGCCGCAGCGACGCCTTTCCGCTGCGGCCGCAGCGTATCCTCGCCGATCTGCGCGCAGCCCTGCCGGACGACACCGTGCTCGTCACCGACGTCGGCTGGAACAAGAACGGCGTCGCACAGTGCTACGAACTCCCCGACACCGGACGGTTCATCACCCCCGGCGGCGCCTCCACCATGGGCTTCGGCCCGGCTGCCGCCGTCGGCGTGCAGCTCGCCGAACCGGAGCGCACGGTGGTCGCCCTGATCGGCGACGGCGGGATGAGCGCCCAGCTCCCGGCCGTCCCGATGGCCGTCGAGCGCAACCTTCCGGTGCTCTTCGTGGTGATGAACAACCGGGCCCACGGCACCATCGCCGACCTCCAGTCCGCTTCCTTCGGCCGCTCGTACGGCTGTGAGTTCACCGACGCCGAAGGCCGCCCGTACAGCCCGGACTTCGCGGCGCTCGGCCGCTCCTGCGGGGCCGGGGGCTACACCGTGGCCGAACCCGCCGACCTGGCGAAAGCCCTGGCCGACGCCCTGGAGCGGCGCGCGCCCGCCGTCATCGACGTGCCCATGGTCAACGAGCCGGTGCCGACGCCCGGCCACTGGAACATCAAGGACATCTACCGCGGGTCCTTCGCCGACTGAACCGACCGCACCACCTCATCCCGCCGACCCTGCACACACCGAGGTGATCCCATGACCCGCAATCCGGCACATCCACGGCTGACCCTGGCCATCACCGCCGCCCTAGCGACTGCTCTGGGGGCCTGCAGCGCGCCCGGCGAGTCGGGCAGCGAGAGCAAGTCGACCTCCGGACCGATCAAGATCGCGGTCGTCAACGCACAGAGCGGACAGCTCAGTTCGCTTGGCGACTGGGAGTACAAGGGAGCCAAGCTCGCCGTCGACGAGTGGAACAAGAAGGGCGGTGTGAACGGCCGCAAGATCGAGCTCAAGCTCTTCGACGACCAGGGCGACCCCACCACCGGCACCAACATCGCCCGCAAGCTCGACAGCCAGGGCTATATCGCCATGATCGGCACGGCCGAGAGCGCCGTGACCATCGCCATGGCCCCCGTCCTCCAGCAGGCGGAGATCCCCAACATCACCTCCGGCCAGTCCGACAAACTCGTCGCCCAGAAGAGCCCCTTCCTCTTCCTCAACGGACCCACCAGCACCACCTACGACACCACCCTCGCCAAGTACCTGATCGAGGACAAGCAGCACAAGAACATCGCGATGATCACGAACAACGGCTCCTTCGGGAAGGGTGAGCACGACGCCTTCCTCAAGGCCGCCAAGGACCTGGGCGTGACGCCCTCCACCGACCAGATCGTCACCACCGACCAGAAGGACTTCAGCTCCGCGCTCACCAAGATCCGCGCCGAGAAGCCCGAGGTGATCTTCATCGGTTCGGAGGAGGTCGAAGCCGGCCTGATCGTCAAGCAGGCCCGCGACCTCGGCATCACCGCTCCCTTCGCGGGCGCCGCCCCGCAGGGCACCCCGGTGTTCATGGACACCGCGGGCAAGGCCGCCGTCGAGGGCACCATCGTCAGCTCGCCCTATCTGAGCAACGACGTCAGCCCCGCCGCCAAGAAGTTCGCCGACGCCTACCAGGCCGCGTACAAGGAAGAAGCCGAGATGCACGGCGCCAAGGCGTACGACGGCGCGAACATCCTGCTCACCGCCCTGGACACCAGCAAGGGCGCCACCGGCAAGAAGCTCGCCGACGCCATCCGGGCCACCCGCCACGACGGCCTGCTCGGCGACTTCGCGTATGACGAGACCGGCGTCGGTATCACGCAGACCGCCATCGGCGTGATCCGCGACGGCAAGCTCGTCGCCGAGCAGTAGGCGACGGAGACACCGGCATGCAGGAGACGCTGCAGACACTCGTCGGAGGCCTCAGCCTGGGGGCGGTCTACGCCCTGGTCGCCATGGGCTTCTCCCTCGTGTACCGCACCATGGGCCTGGTCAACTTCGCGCACGCCGACATCGCCATGATCGGCGCGTACGCGGCCTCCACCTTCTATCTCACGTCCAAGATGCCGTTCGTCGTCGCGATGGTGG
The DNA here is from genome assembly GCF_011044995.1 of Streptomyces mesophilus. Classification (GTDB taxonomy): domain Bacteria; phylum Actinomycetota; class Actinomycetes; order Streptomycetales; family Streptomycetaceae; genus Streptomyces; species Streptomyces mesophilus. Next base: position 198,178 of record NZ_JAAKZW010000001.1, read on the forward strand.
TGGCGATCGTCGTCACCGGCGCCATCGGCCTGGTCATCGAGCGGGTCCTGCGCCCGCTGGAGAACAAGGACTTCGACCTGATGCTGATCGGCACGATCGGCTTCGGCATCGTCCTGCAGGCCGTCGCCATCCTCATCTGGGGCACCACGGGACGGGCCGTCCCCTCGCCCGTCCGGTCCGCGCCGCTCGACGTGTTCGGGGTGCGGGTGCGCACCTACGACCTGCTCGTCATGGCGGTCGCGGCGTTCGCCGTGATCGGGCTCGCCTGGTTCCTGGCCCGCACCAAGCGCGGCGCCGCCATGCAGGCGGTCGCCATGGACCACGAGGCCGCCACCGCCGTCGGCATCAACGTCGGCCGCAGCAACGCCCTCGCCTTCTCCATCGGCGCGGGACTCGCCGCCCTCGCCGGCGGTCTGGTCGGTCCGATGCTGTACGTCGACGCCTCACTCGGCGGCGCCCTCGGCATCAAGGGCTTCGCCGCCGCGATGCTCGGCGGCTTCGGCTCCATCCCCGGAGCCGTGGTCGGCGGCCTCGCGATCGGCGTCCTCGACTCGTACGCCGCCGGGCACTTCCAGGGCTACTCGGTGCTCGTGACCTTCCTGGTCTTCACCGCCGCCATCATGATCCGCCCGATGGGCGTCTTCGGGGAAAGGACGGTGAGCCGCGCATGAAGCTGCGTATCGGCGGACTCGCGGCCATGATCGTGGTGGCCTGGCTGCTGCCGTACGGCCTGGGAAGCTACGCCATCCATGTCGTGAACATCGCCCTGATCTACGCGCTGCTCGCGATCGGCATGGGCCTGGCCATGGGGATCTCCGGGCAGATCAACCTGGCCCAGGTGGCGTTCTTCGGCGTCGGTGCGTACGTGGTCGCCATCCTCACCACCCACAACGGCTACGGTTTCTGGGCGGCGTCCGCCCTCGCGCTCCTGGCGACCGTGGCGACAGGGCTGTTCGTGGGGGTGCCCGCGCTGCGCATGCAGTCCCACTATCTCGGCATCGTCACGCTCGGTCTGGCGCTCGGCTTCCTCAACTGGATCACGAACGCCACGATCACCGGCGGCGCCGACGGGATCTCCGGCATCCCCCTGCCGACGCTGCCCGGCATCGACCTGTCCAGCGAATACCTCTACTACTACGTCGAGTTGGTCGTCTGCGTCCTCGGCCTCGCCTTCGGTCTCTTCGTGGTCCGCACCGCGCTCGGACGGCGGCTGCGCGCGATGCGCGACGACTCGCTCGCCGCGAGCGCGATGGGCGCCCAGATCCCGCTCCTGCGTATGACGGCCTTCGTCCTCGCCTCCCTGTACGGGGGCATGGCGGGCATCCTCTACGCGGGCCTGATCCGGTATGTCGCGCCCGAGACCTTCTCCATCGCCAACATGTTCATCCTGCTCGCCATGGTCATCATCGGCGGCCGCCGTTCCCTGGTGGGCTGCGTCGTCGGCGCGATCGGCCTGACCCTGATCCGCGAGTGGCTCTCCGACTTCTCCACCTACGCCCAACTCGGTTACGGCGTCGTCGTCGTGCTGATGGTCGTCTTCGCGCCGACCGGTCTCGCGGGGGTCCCGGGTCTCGTGCGGGACGCCGTACGCCGAAGGAGCCGTACGTCCGGTGGGCCCCGGGCCGAACTGCGCCCCTTCACGCCGTACGAGGTGAGCCCGCCGCCCGACGATCAGGCCACCGGGCCCCTGCTCGACATCCGCGCCGTCACCAAGGACTTCCGGGGCCTGCGTGCCCTGGACGACGTCTCCCTCTCCGTACTCCCTGGTGAGATCCGCGGCATCGTCGGCCCCAACGGCTCCGGAAAGACCACCCTGTTCAACGTGGTCAGCGGCTTCTACCGGGCCACATCGGGGCAGGTCCGGCTGTCCGGACGGGACACCACGGCCACCCGGCCGTACACACTCTCGCTGCTCGGCGTCGCCCGTACGTTCCAGAACCTGCGGCTCTTCTCCCACCTCACCGTCCGCGAGAACATCCTCGTCGCACTCGACCGCACCCGGACCCACACCATCTGGCGCTACGTGCTGTGGCCTCCCGGCGTCCTGCGCCAGGAGCGCCGTCTGCGCACCCAGGCCCAGGAACTCCTCGACCGCTTCGGCCTCGCCGACTTCGCGGACACCCCGCCCGGTTCGCTTCCGTACGGCATCCAGCGCCGCATCGAGATCGCCCGCGCGATGGCCGCGCGGCCCCGCCTGCTGCTGCTCGACGAGCCGGCCGCCGGACTCAACGGCGAGGAGGTCGGGCAGCTCGCCCACATGGTGCGTTCCATCCGCGACAGCGGCACCACCGTGGTCCTCATCGAACACAACATGGGTCTGGTGATGTCGCTGTGCGAGCAGGTGACCGTGCTCGCCGGCGGCCGGGTCATCGCGGAAGGAACACCGCCCGAGGTGGTCGCGAGCCCGGCGGTGATCGAGGCGTACCTCGGCGACTCGGAGATGGCGCAGGACGCCCGCGAAGCCGCACCCCCGCTCACGGCCACGACGCCGCATCTGCCGTCCCCGTCGCCGTCCAACTCCGAGGAGGCCGCCCGGTGAAGATCCCCTCCCTGCTGCCCGGCAAGCGCGCCACCGCGCCCGCACACGCGGCAACTCTCGCCGTCGACGACCTGTCCGTGCACTACGGCGGGGTCTGTGCGGTGCGTTCCATCGACTTCAGCATCGCGCCCGGCGAATCGGTCGGCATCATCGGCGCCAACGGAGCGGGCAAGACCTCCACGCTCAAGGCCCTGATGGGGTTGGTGCCGCGCAGCGGCGGCCGGATCACCCTGGGCGAGCGGGACTTGGGGAAGGTCCCGGCCCGGGACATGGTGCGGCACGGCATCGGATACGTCCCCGAGGGGCGCCATGTCTTTCCCGGACTCCCGGTGGAGAAGAACCTTCTTCTCGGGGCGTACGCACGGCGCTGGGACGACGAGACCCGCGCCACCCTCGCGGAGGTGCACGAACTGTTCCCCGTACTCGGCGAGATGGGCACCCGCCTGGCCGGGGCCCTGTCCGGCGGGCAGCAGCAGATGCTGGCCATCGGACGCGCCCTGATGGCCCGGCCGCGCATCCTGCTCCTGGACGAGCCGTCGATGGGGCTCTCCCCCAAGCTCGTCTCCGGCATCCTCGACGTACTGCTTCGGCTGCGCGAGGAAGGCCTGAGCCTGCTCCTCGTGGAGCAGAACGCCAAGCTCACCTTCGGCGCCACCAGCCACTGCCTGGTCATGGAGAACGGTGAGGTGGCGATGACGGGATCGGCGCAGGAGCTGAGCAGGGACGAGCGCGTACGCAGGATCTACCTCGGGTTGTGACGCCCTCGAACCCGGCGCCGTGGTGGAGACGGGACGTCCAGCGACGTGGCGGACGGGGCCTGCGCGTCTCACACATCCCGCAGCAACGCGCTCAGGTCGAAGGTGAGCGTCTCCTCGCCCGGCGCGACCACCGCGTACGAGCGCAGCAGGAAGCGGCGCAGCGGGGCGGTGTCGATCTGGACGAGCGCCGCACCGTCCGGCACGCGGAACTCGATGATCGTCTGGGCCCGGCCGCACGGCCAGACGTGCACGTCACCGGCGCCCGAAGGGGTGCTCAGTCCTGACTCGAGGAGGTCTCGGGCGAAGGTCCAGGGCACCGGGCGGCCGTCCAGGGAGACCTCGGGCGGGAAGACCAGGTGGATCGCGAGGGGGTCGGCGCTGTCGTAGCGGAGCTGGACGCGGACGGCCGGCTCCTTTTCGGCGGAGGTGATGAGGCGGGCCCGTACGGACTGTTCGATCGTGAGGGACATCGGTCCGGCTCCTTCGGCGGTGGGCTGGGCGCGGCGCGGGGTGTCCGCGCCCCATGTCCGGTCGACTCGCGAAGGGGCTCGGGTATTACGCGAGTTGCCGCGCGACCTGCTGTGACCTGCGCCACTGTGGCCTGCGCCACATTAGGGACCCGTATCGGGCAATTCGTACATACAGTGACAAGCTCCCGATCCGCAGTGGAGTGTCCTGCCATGACCCCTGGATCCGCCGGCGTCGACGCCGCGGCCTACGCGCGCATCTTCGAGGAAGAGCAGACCCAACTCGTCGCCTACGCCCGCTCACTGACCGGCAACCCCTGGCTGGCCGAGGACGTGGTCGCCGAGGCCCACTTCAGAGTCTGGCGGCGACTGTCCTCGGGGCACGAGATCGACAACGTCGCGGCGTATCTGATGCGTACCGTACGCAACCTGGCCGCTACCGTCGGTGGCAACCTCGCCCGTGAGACGCCGGTCGAGCCGAGTACGGCGGACACGGGCGAGTCCGAGCAGGTCTCCGTCACCTTCACGCCGTCCGCCGCGGATCCGAGTACCCGGGTCTCCCAGGTCGACCTGCTGCGGCGGGTGCTCGGCCAGTTGCCCGAGCGGTGGGTCAAGGCCCTATGGCTGGCCGAGGCCGAGGATCAGTCGCTGGACGCGATCGGCCGTCGCATCGGCGTCGGCAGCGGCGCGACCGCGGTGCTGCTGCACCGGGCCCGCGAAGGGATGCGCCAGGCATTCCTGCGCGCGCATCCCGGCACTCCGCAGGACCCTGCCTGCGAGATCCACTGGGAGCGCATACCCGCACTCGTACGGGAGGCGGCGGCGCCCCGGCACGCGAAGCAACTCCGCGCACACATGGACGGGTGTGAGGACTGCCGCGCCCGCTACCTGCTGCTCGCGCGGGCCAACAACCACCTGGGCGCCTTGGTCGGACCTGCGCTCCTGGTGCTGTTCCTCGGCGGAGGGGCCAAGTTCCTTGCGCCTTTGGTCACGGGGGCAGCGGCTGGCGCGGCGAGCTCGGGGGCCGGGACCGGGGCGACTGGTTCGCACCTGGCCGCTCCGCGCACTGCGCGTACGCCTAGCGGGACCGATCACGCCGTACAGCACCTCGTCACGGGCGGGTTCAAGCTTCCCTCGGCGGTTCTCGGTGCCGTCGGCGTCGGCGTGACGGGGGCGGTCGTCGGCGTGGCGCTGCTGGCCGGCGCCGGCCAGCAGCCGTTGCCTGCGCCGCGTACCGCGACGCACCAACCCGCGGCCGTACAGACCAATCCCCCGGCCGTTCCTGCGAGTCCACTCACGAGGACGACCGAGGTGGGCTCCGTCCCGCTTCAGGCCCCTGCGGAGCGGCACGATGCCGCCCCGCCGCAGGACGCACCGTCACAGGCACCCCAGGTCCCGCCGGCGCAGGCGCCTCAGGACCCGCCGGCCCAGGCGCCTCAGGACCCGCCGGCCCAGGCGCCTCAGGACCCGCAGGCTCCGGCAGCCGAACCTGGCCTCCCCGAGACCCCGAAGGACCCGGTGGCAGAAGGGACACCGCCTCAGGCGGAGACCGCCACGAACCCCGCCCCCGCGGCGGAGCCGGACCAGGCCACACCGACCGATCCTGCGGGCGCCGCACCTACCGAACCGGCGGCTCCAGAACCCGATCCGGTGCAGCCCTCCCCCGAACCCGTAACTCCGCAGCCCGTCAACCCTGTTC
>NZ_JAAKZW010000200.1 GCF_011044995.1 Streptomyces mesophilus
CCCAGTTTCGGGAAGGGGCGGGTAGGGGAAAAAATCCCTCCCCGTCACCCCCAGAGCGGCCGATCCCACCAGATAGGCGCAGGCACCGCCGTGAGCAGCGCCGACACGGCGACCACCAAGCCGAGCAGCACCACCTCGGCCCGGGCCGGCACCATCGCCGCCCACGGATCACCACGCTGCGAGCGGCCAAGACGAACCCTGGCCAACACCGCAAGCCCCGCGATCACGACCACAAGCAGCAGCTTGGCGAAGAGCACCCGCCCGTACGCGGTGGTGAACACCGAGTCGAGCGGCAGCTTGCGCAGCGTCGAGCAGATGCCCGAGGCGGTGATCGCGGCGAACAGCACCGCCGCGACCCGCGCGTAGAGCCCGAGCAGCGCGGCCGCCGGCCGGGGCCACGGCCGCCAGAGCCGCATCGTGCGCAGCACCCACAGCAGGCCACCGGCCCAGAGTGTGGCCGAGGCGAGGTGGACGAAGGTCAGCGCGCTGCCGACCAGCGGATCCTCCTCGGGGCCGATGGACGGGTGGGCCCGCAGCGCCTCCGCCGCGGCGACCACCGCGAGCGGCAGGGCCGCGCTGCCCGGGCGGCGGGACTGGGCGCAGAACCCGGCCGCGATGAACGCGTTGACCTCCAGGAGCGCGAGCCGTCCGTCCGTCGTCTGCCACAGCCGGCCGGGCCGCAGTTCGGACAGGGTGTCCGGCGGGATGTTGCCGTTGGCCACGATCAGCGCGAGCCCCACCGCGGCCAGCGCGCCGAGGAAGGCCGCGGTTCCCGACCAGTTCGCGGGGCGCGGCTCGGGCGCGTCCGGCACCCTGCGGGTCAGCCACCCGTCCGCCGCGTGTCCGGCGAGCACGCACAGGGCGCCGAACATGACCGTACGCAGGAGGGTGACCAGGTCGATCCCGGGCGCCGCCGCCTCACCCGACTCGTACAGGGCGAGGTCGGGGCCGAGCAGCGGCACCAGGGCGGCGAGCAGGACGAGCACCACGACGGCCCCGCCGCGCCGCAGCGCGGATCTTCGCTCGGCGGCCGACGGGGCGTCAGGTCCCACGCTGCCGTCGGTGTCCTCGGCGGACTCGGCCCCGGCGGCCGCAACGGAGGGGCGGGATACGGTCATTGATCGATTTTGACGGAAACAGTCTGATTATGGCAACGGTTCACGGCTGAACTGGTGGCCCGTCAGACCCTGGATGCCGGGCGTCAGCCGCCAAGCACCACCGGCAACGCCTCCAAATCGTTCTGCGTCAGCACCGGCGCCTTGCGCAGCTCTTCGGACGGCACCGCGAGCCGCAGACCGGGGAAGCGGGCGAACAGCGCGGGCAGCGCGATCGCCGCCTCCAGGCGCGAGAGCGCGGCACCCGGGCAGATGTGCGGACCGTGCCCGAAGGCGATGTGGCGGGCGGCGTCCGCCCGGGTGACATCGAAGGAATCGGCGTCGGGGCCGTGGAAGCCGGTGTCGCGGCCGATGGCCCGGTACGACATCACGACGCCCTCACCCTTCCCGATCACGAACCCGTCGTCCCCCAAGCTCTCGGCTCCGCTCGAGCAGGGGGTACCCCCATCCGCGACCACGATGTCCTCGGTCGCGAACCGCATGAGCAGATGCGTCACCGGCGGATCCCAGCGCAGTGCCTCCTCGATCACGGCCTCCCAGGAGACGGTGCCGTCGAGCACCAGGGCCAGCTGGTCGGGGTGCGTGAGCAGCCCCCGTACGGCACTGAGGATGAGCGCGATCGTGGTCTCGTGGCCGGCCGCGATCATCGACTGGAGATTGCCGGCCACCTCCTCCTGGCTCATCGGCGCACCGCCCTCGTCCGCCAGGATCAGCGCGCTGGTGAGATCGTCGCCGGGCGCGGCCTTCTTCTCGTGGACCATGCCGAGGAAGATCCCGTAGATCTCCGCCATCACCGCGAGCCGCTCGTCCTGCGGGGTGAGCATGGAGAAGAAGGCCTTCCAGAGCTTCATCTGCCGCGGGATCTCGGACTCGGCCACCCCCATCAGGGAGCAGACCACGGCCATCGGCAGCGGTCCGGCGAACGCGGGCTTGAGGTCCACGGCCGCACCCGGTGCCTCCTTCGCCTGCGCGGCCAGCTCGTCGAGCAGCTGCGCGGTGTACCGCTCGACCACCGGCCGCAGCTCCTCGACCCGACGGGCCGTCAGCGCCTGCGCGATCTTCGTCCGCAGCCGCCGGTGCTCGGCGCCGTCCGTGGTGAACATCGACGGCGGTACGTCGACCATGCCGATCAGCGGCCAGGCGTGCGTGACCTCGCCGGAGGCGAACAGGCCCCACTGATTGATGTCCTTGACCAGCCGGGAGTCCGTGAGCAGCCGCCGGGCCACGGGCTGCGAGGTGACCGTCCAGGCGGGCACACCGAGCAGATCGATCCGGGCGAGGGGCCCGGCCGCGCGCAGCCGGGCGGTCTCGCCGTCGAGATCCTGGACCAACGGGTCGATGGCGAGGGCGGGCGGGGACGGGTTCAACGTGACCTCCACGAGCGAGCGGCGGGATGCAGGACACGGGTGATGGTGTCGGTCAACTCCCTTACGAGGGAAGGGGCTTCACCCGCTCGTACGGGAAGGGCTTGACCCGCCCGTACGGGAAGGGCTTCACCCGCTCCAGCGCGCCGGATCGGCGCCCCAGCGCCCCGGCCCCGCCGGCCAGTCGGCAGGTCCGCCCGTGAACGTCACCGGGGACTTGGCGTACCGCAGCCGGCCCAGCGGGCCGTCCGTCTCGGCCAGATGGCGCTCGCTCTCGTACGCCCCCTCGGGAGCCGCGGCCGACGGCAGTCCGCACAGCCAGTGCGCCGTCTGCGCGAGCGCGCCCTCCACGTGCCAGGTGCCGCCCGCCGTCCGGCGCTCCGTCAGCGCCCGCAGCACGCCCGCCGCGAGCAGATACCCGGTGCCATGGTCGAGCGCCTGCGCCGGCAGCACGCCCGGCCGCTCGTCCGTCCCCTCGACGGCCGCGATCCCGGTGGCCACCTGCACCAGCGAGTCGAACCCGCGCCGGCCGGCCCACGGTCCGTAACCGCCCCACGCCGAAAGCCGCGCCACGACCACACCGGGCCGGCGCTCGGCCAGCGCGGCGGGGGAGAGGCCGAAGCGGTCGAGCGATCCGGGGCGGTATCCGGTGACCACCACATCGGCTTCGGCGAGCAGCTCCTCGAACGTGCGGTGGTCCGCGGCCCGCCCCAGATCGAGCAGCGTCGAGCGCTTGCCGAAGCCGGTGTCCGCGTGCTGATCGGGCAGTTCGGGCCGCTCAGGGGTGTCGATCCGCAGCACGTCGGCGCCGAGCAGTGCCAGCGTGCGGGTGGCGACGGGGCCCGCGAGGACCCGGCTGAGGTCCAGGACCCGGAGCCGGCCGCCCCGTTCGCGTACGGCCGGCGCATCGCCGATCCGGTCCAGGTTCAGCAGGGGCCGCCGCGCCACCTCAGCCCCCTGCTCATGGGCCGCCCACTCCTTCGGCGAGCGCAGCGCGACCGCGAGCCCGCCCGCCGCGTACACCGTGTCCTCGACGTCCACGGCCGTGCGCCCGGCGATCTCGGCTCCGAGGCCGTCCGCGTCCGTGCCGAGCGCGGACAGCAACGCCGCGCGGTGCCACGGGTAGTTGGCGTGCGTGCGCACCCAGCCGTCGGCCGTGCGCCACATCCGCGACAGCGGCGCGAAGTTCTCCGGCGCCCGCCCGCCGACCCGCAGATGGCGCTCGCTGACGAACGCCGTGGCGACGGCCCCGTCGTCGACCGTCACCGCCCCCGCCGTACCGCCGTCGCCCGCGAACTCCGCGGCAGCCAGGGCGCACACCGTGACACAGGTGCGCGCGGCGGTCAGCACGGGAAGCCGCGCGGGCAGTACGTCACCGGCGCCGCGGTGGGTGATGCGCGACAGCAGGGCGGGGTCGCCGCCGAGCGCCTGCCAGACAGGAACGACAGGATCCGAGATGGTCAAACCGGGCCTCCGGAAAGCATGAGGCCCCCGAAGCGGGGGCCTGGGGGAACGGAACTGCGGGCCGCCCCGACGGGGCGGCCCGCAGCACACAGCATTACGTGAGGGTCACTTCACGGCGTCCAGCGCGTCCACGATCCCGGTTCCGTAGAAGCCGTTCGTGCGCTTGCCGCCCTCGCACACCGCGTCCACGACACCGTCACCGTCCGGGTCGTACGGCTCGACGGGGCAGCCCGGGTTGTCGGCCTGCGCCTTGAGCATCGCCTGCAGCGCCGTCGGACCCGCCCACGGGTACTTGCTCTTCAGGAGCGCCGCGACACCCGACGCCATCGGCGAGGCCATGGACGTGCCCTGCTTGAAGCCCCAGCCGCCGCCCGGCAGCGTCGAGAGGATCCGGCCGTTCTTCGACGGGGTGTCCGCCGGGACCCGGCTGTCGCCGCCCGGCGCCGCCACGTCGATGACGCCGTTGCCGTACGTCGAGTAGAAGGACTTGGCGCCCTTCGGACCCGTCGCCGACACGGTCACGACCCCCGGCAGCTGGGTCGGGATGTCGAAGCACTCGTGCGGGTCGATGGTGCGCTCGACCGGCGTCGAGTCGTCGGGGCTCGAGTCGTCCACGATCGCGTCGGAGTCGAGGTCGTGGTTGGAGTTGCCCGCGGCCGCCACGTTCAGGGTGCCCTTGCCCTTGGCGTACAGCTGGGCCCGGTTGACCGCGTCGACGATGGCCCGCTGGTCAGGGTCGTTCAGGCAGTTGTACAGCCACGGGTCCACGTAGTAGCTGTTGTTGGTGATCTCGATGCCCTTGTCCGCGGCGAACACGAAGGCACAGACCACGCTCTCCGGGAAGAAGAGCTGGGTGTCCGGCTCGGAGACCTTGATCGCCGCGACCTTCACACCGGGTGCCACACCGGCGACACCGACACCGTTGCGCGACGAGGCGATCTCGCCCGCCACATGCGTGCCGTGGTCGTGCGACGGCTGGTAGGGACGCCAGGCTCCGGCCGTCGTGTCGGCCTTGCCGCCCACACAGTTCGCGGACTGTCCGGCCGAGAAGTTGGGCGCGAGGTCCGGGTGGGTGTCGTCCACGCCGGTGTCGATGACACCGACGGTCACCTTCGCGCTGCCCGGGTTGATCTTCGCGGCCTTGTCCGCGCCGATCGCCCGCAGGCCCCACTGATCCGCCTCGAGCGGCTCCTGCTCCGGGCCCGCCGCATCGGCGAGCTGCGCCGCCTCGGCGGCCGAGAGCCGGTCGGTGCCGCCCTCCTGGGTGATGCCGGCCGGTGCGAGCGGTGCGGTACGGGTGGCGCCCGCGCTCTGCACGCCGCGTACCTTGCGTATCTGCTCGCCGAACGCGGGGTTCGTCGAGTGGACGACGATCACGCCGATCTGCCGGTACGTGACGACTATGTCGCCGCCGGCCTTGGCTATCGCCTTCTCCACGGCGGCGATCGTGCGGTGGTCCGTCCGCGTGTTCACCACATACGGCAGTTTCGGACCGGTCTGCGTCGAAGCGGCCGGTGCGTCGGCCGGGGTCACAGCCTGGGCGGCCGGCGCGATGCCGAGCGTGGCCAGGGCGAGGACCAGGCCCAGCGGCGCGGCCAGGCGACGCCGTCTGGAACGCAGATGAGACATGGGGTCTCCACTTCATCCGTTGTGAGGGAACGCTCTTGCGCTGCACGCGCCGCACCCGAACCGGTGGTGAGGTCCTGGCAGTTGACGCATACAACGAACGCGAAGCTAGCGCCCCAGCTCAGGCCGCAGCAATGGGGTGGCGGAACCGGGCGGAAAAGTTTCCGACAGAACGGGTGGGGCGTTGAACCACATCGCGTGTGTCGCCGTGCGGTTGGCAGGGGGAGAAGCCAGCATCAGCCCCCTGCCGGACCACCTGCCGGAGGACCGACTCGCCCTCCGGATCCGGTGGTCCCCGTAACTGCGAGGTCGTATGTCCCCAACCACCGCATCCGTCGCGCAAGGAGTCCCCGTGGCCACCGACGCACCACCGCCGTCGAAGGGCGGTACAGATCCCGTGACGCCGTCGACCGAGGCGTACCGCGAAGTCCAGGAAAGCGCGGAGTTCGGTGAACTGCGCCGTGCGCACCGCTCCTTCGCCTTCCCGCTCACGATCGCGTTCATCACCTGGTACCTGCTGTACGTGCTGCTCTCGAACTATGCGGGCGGCTTCATGGGCACCAAGCTCTTCGGCAATATCAACGTCGCGTTCATCTTCGGTATCGCCCAGTTCGTCACCACGTTCCTCATCGCCTGGTGGTACTCGAAGCACGCCGCCGCGCAGCTCGACCCCAAGGCCGAGGCGATCAAGTCCCGTCTGGAGGGCGGCGCATGAGCCCCATGATCACGCTCGCGGCCAATGAGGCGAGCGAGCACCGGCCGCTGATCATCTCGCTGTTCGCGGTCTTCGTCGTCGCCACCCTCTTCATCACGATCTGGGCGGGCCGGCAGACCAAGGACGCGGCCGACTTCTACGCGGGCGGACGCTCGTTCAGCGCGTTCCAGAACGGACTCGCGGTCTCCGGCGACTACATGTCGGCCGCGTCGTTCCTCGGCATCGCGGGCGCCATCGCGCTGTTCGGCTACGACGGCTTCCTCTACTCGATCGGCTTCCTCGTCGCCTGGCTGGTGGCGCTGCTGCTCGTCGCCGAGCCGCTGCGCAACTCCGGCCGCTACACGATGGGCGACGTCCTCGCGTACCGCATGCGGCAGCGTCCGGTGCGTACGGCCGCGGGCACCTCGACCATCGTCGTCTCGATCTTCTATCTGCTCGCGCAGATGGCGGGCGCCGGCGTGCTCGTCTCGCTGCTCCTCGGCATCACCACCGACGCCGGCAAGATCGCCATCGTCGCCCTCGTCGGCGTCCTGATGATCGTGTACGTGTCCATCGGCGGTATGAAGGGCACCACCTGGGTCCAGATGGTCAAGGCCGTCCTGCTCATCGGCGGCACGCTCCTGATCACCTTCCTGGTGCTGCTCAAGTTCAACTTCAACATCTCCGACCTGCTCGGCCAGGCCGCCGAGAAGAGCGGCAAGGGCTCGGCGTTCCTGGAGCCAGGACTTCAGTACGGCCTGAACGGCACCACGAAGCTCGACTTCATCTCGCTCGGCATCGCCCTGGTGCTCGGCACCGCGGGCCTGCCGCACATCCTGATCCGCTTCTACACGGTGCCCAACGCCAAGGCCGCCCGTAAGTCCGTGAACTGGGCGATCGGCATCATCGGCGGCTTCTACCTGATGACCATCGCGCTCGGCTTCGGCGCGGCGGCCCTGATCTCACAGGACGAGATCATCGCGTCCAATCCATCGGGCAATACGGCGGCCCCGCTGCTCGCCCTGCATATCGGCGGTGTCGATTCGGCCTGGGGCGCGATCCTGCTCGCGGTGATCTCCGCGGTCGCCTTCGCCACCATCCTGGCCGTGGTCGCGGGCCTGACCCTGGCGTCCTCGTCGTCGTTCGCGCACGACATCTACGCGAACGTCATCCGCAGGGGCAAGGCCACCGAGAAGGAGGAGATGCGCGCCGCACGCCTGGCCACCATCGGCATCGGCGCCGTGTCGATCCTGCTCGGCGCCATGGCCCGTGACCTCAACGTCGCCGGCCTGGTCGCGCTCGCCTTCGCGGTCGCGGCCTCGGCCAACCTGCCGACGATCCTCTACAGCCTGTTCTGGAAGCGCTTCACCACCCAGGGCGCGCTGTGGTCGATCTACGGCGGTCTGATCGTGGCCGTCGGTCTGGTGCTCTTCTCGCCGGTCGTCTCCGGCGACCCGAAGGCGATGTTCCCGGGCGTGGACTTCGCCTGGTTCCCGCTGAAGAACCCGGGCCTGATCTCCATCCCGTTCGGCTTCCTGATGGGCTGGCTCGGCACGGTCCTGTCCAAGGAGGAGCCCGACACCGGCAAGTACGCGGAGCTCGAGGTGCGCTCGCTCACCGGTACCGGTGCGCACTGACCGCATCACGGATGTCCGCCCGGCCCACGGCCGCGTCGTAGAGACCTACGACGCGGCCGTGCTGGTCGCTGTGGGATCAACACCCTGATGACTGTCACCGCCCTCGCGTAGGCTCGTAGGAGTAAGTACGGATCAACTGCGTAGCCAAGGGAGGGGCCCCACGTGCTCATCGACACGTTCGGCCGCGTGGCCACCGATCTGCGGGTCTCGCTGACCGACCGGTGCAATCTGCGGTGCACCTACTGCATGCCCGAAGAGGGCCTGCAGTGGCTGGCCAAGCCCGATCTGCTCACCGACGACGAGATCGTCCGGCTGATCCGTATCGCCGTCACCCGGCTCGGCATCGAAGAGGTCCGCTTCACCGGCGGCGAGCCGCTGCTCCGCCCCGGGATCGTCGGCATCGTGGAGCGCGTCGCCGCCCTGGAGCCGCGCCCCAAGATGTCCCTGACCACCAACGGCATCGGACTCAAGCGCACCGCCACCGCTCTCAAGGCCGCCGGCCTCGACCGCGTGAACGTCTCGCTCGACACCCTGCGCCCCGACGTCTTCAAGACCCTCACCCGCCGTGACCGCCACCAGGATGTCCTCGACGGCATGGCCGCGGCCCGCGAGGCCGGTCTGACCCCGGTCAAGGTCAATGCGGTCCTGATGCCCGGACTCAATGACGACGAGGCCCCCGACCTGCTCGCGTGGGCGATCGAGAACGACTATGAGCTGCGGTTCATCGAGCAGATGCCGCTCGACGCCCAGCATGGCTGGAAGCGCGACGGCATGATCACCGCCGGTGACATCCTGCAGTCGCTGCGCACCCGCTTCACCCTTACCGAGGAGGGCCAGGAGGAGCGCGGTTCCGCACCGGCCGAGCGCTGGATCGTGGACGGCAGCCACCACACGGTCGGCGTGATCGCCTCGGTGACCCGCCCGTTCTGCCGCGCCTGCGACCGTACGCGCCTGACGGCCGACGGCCAGGTGCGCACGTGCCTGTTCGCCACCGAGGAGACCGATCTGCGGGCGGCCCTGCGCGCCGAGGACTCCTCGGACGACGAGGTGGCCCGGCTGTGGAAGCTGGCGATGTGGGGCAAGAAGGCCGGCTCCGGCCTCGACGACCCCACCTTCCTGCAGCCCAGCCGCCCGATGTCGGCGATCGGCGGCTGAGCTCTTTTCGCTCATACGCGGAGGGCGGCCCCCGACCCAGGGGCCGCCCTCCGCGTATGTCCGCCTCCTACTGCGCGGACTCCCAGTCGGCGAGCCGCACGACATCCTTCAAGAACCCTCGTACACCCAGGAATTGGGACAGCTGCTCACGGTGCTCGTCGCACGCGAGCCAGGTCTTGCGCCGGTCCGGGGTGTGCAGCTTCGGGTTGTTCCAGGCGAGCACCCACTGGGCGTCGGCACGGCAGCCCTTGGCCGAGCACTGAGGGGTGTCGATGGAGGGTTCGGGGAAGATCACGCCTCAACCCTAACCGGGCCGCGACCGGCCTCGAAAACGCTCCGAAACGCTCCGGAAAAGGCGACGCCGAGCAGCCACGGGGGGAGCTGCCCGGCGTCGGTCCGTCGCTCCGACGGGGGATGCGGAGCGCGTACGAAGTATGTCACGGGGGACCCCGTGCGGTGCACCGGAACTACATGATTGATCTGAGCTTTTCTTGAGCTTTGCAGACCGGTGCAGGTCAGCTCCGCCCGCCCGCCCCGTCCCCGGCCTCGTGCGCCGCGGATTCCGGGGCGGATTCCGCCGGACCCGGCGCTCCGGGCGGCGGCAGCATCGGGCGTACGGGGGCCTGTACATAGGCCGAGGGAAGCGAAGGGGCGTTCTCCCGCCCGGCGTTGGCGATCACGACCGCGATGTAAGGGAGCAGGACACCGGCGGCGAGCGCGACGATCGCCACATGCCGCTCCACGTTCCACAGCACGGCCGCGAGAATCACGGACAGTGTGCGGATCGACATCGAGATGATGTAGCGGCGCTGCCTGCCGCGCACATCGTCCGCGAGGGACTGCCGCGCCCCGGTGATCCGGAAGACCTCGGCTCCGCCCCCTGTGTGCTGCTTCCGCATCACGTTCCACCACCCGCTCGAGCTGCCGGACTCTCCCCGGACCGGACACGCCTCCACGTTACGCCGGGCCTGCGCCGCATTCGAGACCGGGTCGGCCCCTGCCTGGGCGTATGTACTGCGCCGTACCACGTATGGGTGTGCCCGACATGCGCCGTATGGAGGAGGGGCGGAGACTGGCGGTACTGCTCACCCGTGCGCATATGAGGAGGCCGTCATGGGCTGGTTGTGGGCGATCATTGTGGGATTTGTGCTGGGCCTGCTCGCGAAGGCGATCCTTCCGGGCAAGCAGCACATGCCGCTGTGGATGACGACCATTCTGGGCATCATCGGCGGTGTCGTCGGCAACTCGCTCGCCGCCGGCTTCGGCATCGACGAGACCAAGGGCATCGACTGGGGCCGTCATGCGCTCCAGATCGCGGCCGCGGTCGTGCTCGTCTTCCTGGGCGACATGATCTACAAGGCGGTCAAGGGCGGCAGCAGCAAACAGGTCACCTGACACTGCCGCCGAAGTCAGACCGATACGAAGAGGGGCCGGTCCACCGCGGACCGGCCCCTCTTCGTCGTACGTGTTGCCGGCCGGCCGTAGCCGTCAGCCGGCGACGAGTTCGACCGCCGCCAGGTTCTTCTTGCCGCGCCGCAGGACCAGCCAGCGGCCGTGAAGGAGCTGGTCACGGTCGGCCACCGCGTCCTCGGCGGCGACCTTGACGTTGTTCACGTACGCGCCGCCCTCCTTCACGGTGCGGCGCGCGGCCGACTTCGAGGCGACCAGGCCGACCTCGGCGAACAGGTCGGTGACCAGGCCGAGCTCGGTGACCTGGGCGTGCGGCAGCTCGGACAGGGCGGCGGCCAGCGTCGCCTCGTCGAGATCGCCCAGCTCACCCTGGCCGAACAGCGCCTTCGAGGCGTTGATGACCGCGGCGCACTGGTCGGCGCCGTGCACCAGCGTCGTGAGCTCCTCGGCGAGCGCGCGCTGGGCCGCGCGGGCCTGCGGGCGCTCCTCCGTCAGCTTCTCCAGCTCCTCGATCTCCTCGCGGGACTTGAAGCTGAAGATGCGCAGGAACTTGGAGACGTCGCGGTCGTCCGCGTTCAGCCAGAACTGGTAGAAGGCGTACGGCGTGGTGCGCTCGGCGTCCAGCCAGACCGTGCCCGACTCCGTCTTGCCGAACTTGGTGCCGTCCGCCTTGGTGATCAGCGGCGTGGCAAGGGCGTGCACCCCGGCTTCGGGCTCGACCCGGTGGATCAGGTCGGTGCCCGAGGTGAGGTTGCCCCACTGGTCGCTGCCGCCGGTCTGCAGGGTGCAGCCGTGGCGCCGGTACAGCTCCAGGAAGTCCATGCCCTGCAGGATCTGGTAGCTGAACTCCGTGTAGCTGATGCCCGCGTCGGAGTTGAGCCGCCGCGAGACGGCCTCCTTCGCGATCATCTTGTTGACGCGGAAGTACTTGCCGATGTCACGCAGGAACTCGATCGCGGACATGTCCTGCGTCCAGTCCAGGTTGTTCACCATGGTGGCCGCGTACGGTCCCTCGAAGTCGAGGAAGCGCTCGATCTGGCCGCGCAGGCGGCCCACCCACTCGGCGACGACCGCCGGGTCGTTCAGCGTGCGCTCGGCCGTCGGCTTGGGGTCGCCGATCAGACCGGTGGCGCCGCCGACGAGGCCGAGCGGACGGTTGCCCGCGAGCTGGATCCGGCGCATGGTCAGGATCTGGACCAGGTTGCCGAGGTGCAGGCTGGGCGCGGTCGGGTCGAAGCCGCAATAGAACGTGACGGGGCCGTCCGCAAAAGCCTTGCGCAGGGCTTCTTCGTCGGTGGAGAGCGCGATCAGGTCGCGCCACTTCAGCTCGTCGACGATGTCCGTCACGATCGTGGGTCTCCTCGGGAGTGGTCGAAGCGCCCGCGGTCAGCCGCGGGCGCTTCACCAGTCTATGGGGGCGGCGGCCCGGAGCCGACCGGATTCCAGTCCGCAAGATCGCGGCCTTTGGTCACATGCGGCGGCCGCCCCGGCTCACACCCCCTGGCTCACCGAACTCATGTTGAAGTCCGGCACCCGCAGCGGCGGCATCGCGGCGCGGGTGAAGTAGTCGCCCCACTCGCGCGGCAGCGTCTTCTCGGTACGGCCCGCCTCCGAGGCCCGGCCGAGCAGATCGACCGGTGACTCGTTGAACCGGAAGTTGTTCACCTCGCCGACCACCTCACCGTTCTCGACGAGATAGACCCCGTCCCGGGTGAGCCCGGTGAGCAGCAGGGTCGCCGGGTCGACCTCGCGGATGTACCAGAGGCAGGTGAGCAGCAGGCAGGGCCCACGATGGTTCGTGGCCGCGACCATCTCGTCCAGCGTGCGGTCGCCGCCGCCCTCCAGGATCAGATTGTCGATGTCGGGGGCGAGCGGCAGGCCGGTGAGGCCCGCGCTGTGCCGGGTCGTGAGCAGATGGGCCAGCTCGCCCTCGCGGATCCACTCGGTCGGCGCGAGCGGCAGCCCGTTGTCGAAGACCGAGGCGGTGTCGCCCGAGGCGTGCGCGATCACGAACGGCGCGGATTCCAGGCCCGGCTCCGCGGGATCGCTGCGCAGGGTCAGCGGCAGCTCGCTGAGCCGCTCGCCGATCCGCGTACCGCCTCCGGGCCTGGAGAAGACGGTGCGGCCCTCGACGGCGTCGCGGCCCGCGGCCGACCAGTACTGGTAGATCAGCAGATCCGCGACGGCGGTCGGCGGAAGCAGCGTCTCGTAGCGTCCGGCCGGCAGCTCGATGCGCCGCTCGGCCCAGCCCAGGCGCTGCGCGAGCTCGGTGTCGAGAGCCCCCGGGTCCACGTCCTTGAAGTCCCGCGTCGAGCGTCCGGCCCAGGCCGAGCGCGTACGGTCCGGGGATTTGGCGTTCAGCTCGAGGGTGCCGTTGGGCTGGTCGTGCCGCAGGCGCAGCCCTGTCGACGTACCGACATAGCTCGAGGTCATCTCGTGGTGGGCGAACCCGTACAGCTCGCGTCCCCCGGAGCGGGCGCGGGCGAAGGCCTCGCCGAGTGCCGGGGCGAACTCGGCGAAGACGGCCGATGAGGTCTCGGCGGGGGAGTCGAGGAAGTCCGGCGACGCGGGCGTGCCGGTCACCAACTCCTGTGCGTCCTCGGCCGGTTCGCCGTCCCGCGCGGCCTTCTCCGCGGCCCGTACGAGATCCGCGAGGTCATCGGCGGTGACGGCCGAGCGCGAGACGACCCCCGAGGCGGTGCCCTCCTTGCCGTCGACGGTGGCGATCACGGTGAGGGTGCGGCCGCGCGTGACCCCGTTGGTGGTCAGCGCGTTGCCCGCCCAGCGCAGGTTGGCGCTCGACTCCTCGTCGGCGATCACCACGCACCCGTCGGCGGTGGACAGGTCGAGGGCCCGCTCGACGATCTCGTGCGGTGGGGTCGTACGAGAACTCATCGATCCGCCTCCTGTGTGCTGCTGTCGGTGTGGTCCACCCGCGTGGGTGTCCTCTCCATATATCAGTCGGGGAGCGCCTGTACATCGGTCGGACATGACGCCAGGGGCGTGTGCGAGTGGTGCCGCACTCCACCGGAGGCGCCGATGCGCGAGCGCCGGCTCAGACGTGACCGCCTCCTCCGGCTAATCCGGCTCGGGCGCCGGCCAGTCCGGCAGGAGCTCCTCGATCGTGTCGAGCGTCCGGCGCAGCTGCCGTACCAGGAGCTCCCGCACCGTGTCGCGGTCCGGCTCCATGCGGCCGAGCCAGTCGAGAGTCACGCCCTCCACGCCGCTGAGCCAGCCGACCAGGGCGAGCCGGGCGAGCGGCGGGATGTCCCGCCGGCCGTACGCGCCCTCGGCGATCGTGGCGATCAGCTCCTCGCGCACGGTGTCGCGGATCGCGAGCACCTCGGCGTCGAAGCCCACGCCGCCCGTCACGATCGCGTGGTACGCCGCCCGGTGCTGCTCGGCATAGCGCAGATAGCCGTCGATCGTGCGGTGGACGCGGATCGTGCGCGGCAGCTCCTTGGCGCTGCCCGCCCGTGCCACGAGTCCGGCGATCGAGTCCTCGACAATGGCCAGGTAGTAGCCGCGCTTCGACTTGAAGTAGTAGTAGAACAAGCCCTTCGCGACACCTGCGCGCTGGGCGATGTCGTCCATCGACAACGCGTCGTAGGACGTGTCGGCGAACAACTTCCTTCCAATGGCGATGAGTTCGGCGCGGCGTGCCTGTGAACGCTCGGTGCCGCCACGCTGTTGACTATTATTCAAATTGCGCCCTAGTCTCCAACTGCCCGCGGAATGCCCGCAGTATGGCGCCCCCTGCCGACCTGCGTCGACGCTCCGCGAGAGAACGGGCCGCATGCGGCACGCTCCCGCATCCGGCCACGCACCGCCCCTGCGCACGTGGACGACGTACGGGAGGCAACGTGAGCTCACAGCAGCGGCCCACCGAAGTGGGCAGAACCAACTGGAAGAAGACCGCGGTCGTCGCCCTGCCGGCCGTGCTCTGCGTCGGTCTGATGGCCTCGGTGATGGCCCAAGGCGCGCTGGCCGCGTCCTTCGCCGTCTCCGGCACGAGTTTCCAGGTCTCCTCGGGCAAGCTCACCAGCGAGGGGCTCGCCTCCTACGTCCAGGTGGACCGCTCGGTCGACGGCAAGGGCCATCCGGTCGCTCTCCTCGGCATCGGCGATGCCACGCTCTCCGACATCTGCCAGGCCGCGGAAGTGAAGACCCCGGTCGGCACGGTCGTGTTCAAGCTGACGGCGGGCGGCGAGGCCGGGAACGTCACGGCCAGCAACCTGATCATCGACGGCGAGGACCTGGTCGGCGACGCCCGCTTCGGCACCGCCCAGATCGGCCGGGACGCCTCCACCCTCGACAGCGTCGAGGGCGTCAAGGGCGAGGCCGGCAAGTTCGGTCTGCAGGCCGGCGACATCGAGGTGGCCGGAGTGCGCTCCAACGCGTGGTCGGCGACCGGCGGCAACTTCCGCCTCAAGGGCATGCGCGTCGACGTGAGCCTGGACGGCAAGAAGTGCTTCTGAACCGCGACGGCGGCGGATGGCTCGACCGGCGGCTGCCGCTGCCCGAGGCGCGCCGTGTCCTGCGCCGCTGGCGCCGGACACGGCCGTTCTGGGGCGGACTGCTGCTGATCCTCGGCGGCCTCGAGCTGCTCCTCGTACCGCTGTCGCCGCTCACCGTCCTGGTCAGCCTCGGTCTCGGCGGGATCGCGGCGATCGGCATCGGGCTCGCGCTGATCGTGGCCGGCCTCTTCCTGTGGCTGCTGCCGCACACCCGGCACTACGTGAGCGTCAACGCCCTGATCCTGTCGGTGCTCTCCTTCGCCGCGACCAACCTCGGCGGCTTCCTCGTCGGCATGCTCCTGGGCATCGCCGGCAGCGCGATGGGCTTCGGCTGGACCCCGGTCGACCCGGACGCCAAGGAGAAGGCCAAGCGGGCGCGGATACGGGACGGGCAGGGGACCCGCACCCTCGGGGTGCTCCTTCCGGTGGTGCTGGCCGGCGCGGTGTGGGGGCCGGGGATGGGC
>NZ_JAAKZW010000201.1 GCF_011044995.1 Streptomyces mesophilus
CATCCCCACCCTCAGGCGACCCCCGCCCGTCCGTCTGGCTGGTCACGACGTACAGCCGGTTCTCGCCCGCCGCCAGTACCGTGCGCAGGCGCCCGTACTCGCCCTCGAAGAAGGCCTGAGGTTCCGCGAGTGCCTTCGTGCCGTCCAGGGGGATGCGCCACAGACGTTCGCCGCGCAGGCCCGCCATCCAGATCGAGCCCTCGGCCCAGGCGATGCCGCTGGGGGAGGCGTCGGCGGTCGACCACTGCTCGAGCGGGTTCGCGAACTCCGAGCCCTCGTCGCCCTTGCCCTCCACCTCAGGCCACCCGTAGTTCTTGCCCGGGCCGATCTGGTTCAGCTCGTCCCAGGTGTTCTGGCCGAACTCGGCCGCCCACAGCCGCTGTTCCTTGTCGAAGGCCAGACCCTGCACATTGCGGTGACCCCACGAGTACACGAGCGAGTCCGCCTCCGGATTCCCCGGCGCCGGCTCGCCCTCGGGTGTCATGCGCAGGATCTTGCCGCCGAGCGAGGACTTGTCCTGGGCGAGTCCGGTCTCGCCCGTTTCACCCGTCCCCGCGTACAGCATCTTGTCCGGGCCGAACGCGATCCGCCCGCCGTTGTGGATCGTCCCCTTGGGGATGCCGCGCAACACCGTGTCCGGCGCGCCCAGTTGCTGACCGGCCGGCTTCTTCTCGTCGTACTGGAAACGCGCGATGCGGTTGTCCGACTCGGTCGTGAAGTACGCGTACACATAGTGGTCCGAGGCGTAGGCGGGGGAGAGGGCGAGCCCCATCAGCCCGCCCTCGCCGGCAGGCGCCACTCCCGGCACCGGTCCGACCTCGGTCTTCTTCCCGCTCTCCGCGTCGATCCGGGTGATCGTGGCCTCGTCGCGCGAGGAGACGAGCAGATCTCCCTCCGGCAACGCGGCAAGCCCCCAGGGCGACTTGAGGTCCTCGGCGAGGGTCTTGACCACCTTCGCCGAGCCCTCGGCCGGCGGCAGATCGGGATCGGCGCTGCGCGAAGGCTCACCCGCCTTCCCCGGGCTCGAGGCGGAGTTGCTCTCCTTGGCCGGCGGGTCCTCCCCGTCCCCCGAACAGGCGGAGAGCAGCAGCACGGCGGCGGCCAACACGGCGGGTACTGCGGTTCGTTGCACAGCCGAGGTCCTTTCGACGATCGCGTCCTTACCGTTCATACACCGCTCGCGCCGCCTGGGTTCCCACAACCAGTCCCGAATCCCCGAAGCCGACCGGCGGCCACGGCGAGGGGCCTCCCGCGGCCTACTCCCAGGACCCCACCCCGGACGGCAACTCCGCAATCTCCCGCAGATCCCCCTCGCTGAGCCGCACCCCCGCGGCCCCGGCGTTCTCCGCGGCCCAGGCCGCCCGCTTCGTCCCCGGCACCGGCACCACATCCCGGCCCCGGGTGAGCACCCACGCCAGCGCGACCTGTGCGGGCGTGGCCCCGTGCCGCGCGGCGATCCGCCGCAGACCCGCGACGATCGGCTGGTTCGCGGCCATCATCTCGGCGGTGAACCGCGGATGCCTCGCCCGCACATCCTCCGGTTCGAAACCGGAGCCCGGTGTCAGCGTCCCCGTGAGAAAACCGTTCCCGAGTGGCATCGCCGCCAGAAATCCCACCCCGCGCGCCGCACACCACGGCAGCAGCGCGTCGAGCGCCTCCGGCGACCACACCGACAGCTCGGCCTCGACCGCGCTCACCGGGAAGACCTGCTGTACCCGCTCCAGTTGGCGGATCGTCGCATCGTGCAGCCGGGACCCGGGCCGTCGCCCGGCCCGTGCCCCCACCGCGCACAGCCCGAGCGAGCGCACCTTGCCGGCGGTCACCAGCTCCGCCATCGCGCCCCAGGTCTCCTCGACGGGCACCTCGGGGTCGGCGCGATGCAACTGGTAGAGGTCGATCACCTCGGTCCCGAGCCGGCGCAGCGAGGCATCGCAGGCCCTTTTCACGTACGAGGGACGGCCGTTGGCGACGATGTGCTGCTCGCCGACAAGCAGCCCCACCTTCGTCGACACGAAGGCGTCCGCCCGCCGCTCCTTCAAAACCCGCCCGAGCAGCAGCTCATTGGTGAACGGCCCGTACATATCCGCCGTGTCGAGCAGCGAGACCCCCGCGTCGAGCGCGGTGTGCACGGCCCGCAGCGACTCCTCGCCGTACTGCTGTGAAGCGGTGTACGCCCAGCTCATCGGCATACAGCCGAGCCCGATCGCGCCCACTTCGAGTGCCGCCGCGCCGACCGTCCTGCGCTCCACCTGGCTGTGCCTCCCCTTCGACCGACGGCCCCCAAACTAACCTCCCGCCTCCCGGCCACCGGGAGCAGGCCCCAGCGGATTAGCCTCCTGACCATGACCGCAGACGTATGGCTCCCGTTTCCCGCCGACGACATCGCAGGCCTGCCCGAAGGCCTCGCCTACCACTTCTGGGACGGCGCACCGGACTTCCCGGCCGATCCCGCCGACTGCGCCTTCTACGTGGTCCCCTATATGAAGGGCCCCGAGATCGCCGTACGCCCCATGCCGCGGATGCGGTCGGTACAGGTCGTGCAGACCCTCTCGGCGGGGGTCGACCATGTGCAGGGCGGACTCGGTGATCTGCGCCCCGGTGTCCGCCTGTGCAATGCCAGGGGAGTCCACGAGGCGTCCACCGCCGAGCTCACGCTCGCGCTGATCCTCGCCTCGCTGCGCGGGATCCCCGGCTTCGTGCAGGGACAGCAGCAGGAGGAGTGGCGGTCCGGCTTCTATCCCGCGCTCGCCGACAAGTCCGTCCTGATCGTCGGATACGGATCGATCGGCGCCGCCATCGAGGACCGGCTCGCGCCCTTCGAGTGCGCGCGGGTGGCGCGCGTCGCGCGCTCCGCCCGCACCACGGAGCGCGGCGCCGTGCATCCGCTCGACGAACTGCCCCGGCTGCTGCCCGAAGCCGACGTCGTGATCCTCTCCACGCCCCTCACGGAGGCCACCCGGCACCTGGCCGGTGCGGACTTCCTCGCGCGGATGAAGGACGGCGCCCTCCTTGTGAACGTCGCGCGCGGCGGCGTGGTCGACACCAAGGCCCTGCTCACGGAGCTGGAAACGGGCCGCATCCGGGCCGCCGTCGATGTCACCGACCCCGAACCGCTGCCCGCGGGTCACCCGCTGTGGCACGCGCCCAACCTGCTGATCAGCCCCCATGTGGGCGGCTCCACCTCGGCGTTCGAACCGCGTGCGAAGCGCCTTCTGGCCGGCCAGCTCACCAAGTTCGCCGCGGGCGAGCCGCTGGACAACGTCGTGCTCACCACCGAATAGCGGGCGCACCCGGGGCCTCGCACGCCCCAGGACCCCCGAACACCCCGCACAGCGGCCGAAGTTCGGACACACTGCACTCCAGTCGTACGGAGCGCCTCGGTCCCGGTACGCTCTGCAACATTTTCCGTGCATCGGGTCCCCCCAATGCCCCTGGTCGTCACGGAGCGTAGAGGAACTATGTCCCTGAGTGACGAGACTGGTGTATCGTCCCGACTGGGGCTGCGCCGCGCACCGTTCGGCGCCGGGAAACCGCCGGGTCAGGACAGGGAATCCGCCCGGAGAGCACAGCGTGTGCCGGAGACGCCGGGGACACACGGAAGGCACCGAACTGCGAGGGGGGCGACGGGCGATGCACGGCCTATGGACGAACATTCCTACGCGGCGGGACCGCCGACAGCGACCCTCGCATGTGCCGACGGGCTGCAGACCGATGAGCCGGACGCCGGATGCGAGCACGCGGCCGCTGCGGCCGACGAGGCCGGTCCGGGCGGCGCGGTGAGCACCCCGGGGGTGCTGATGAACCGCCGTGTCGAGCCGTGGGGCGGCAGGTCGGGACTGGTGTCCCAGCTGGTGCTCGCGGTGATCTGCGCCGGCTATGCGGTCGGCTCCGCCCTCGGCTGGGGATCCGCGCAACTCGCCCTGATCATGGGCGACTTCGGCCTCAGCATCGCCGCGGCCACCGCGGCCGTCTCCTGTTTTCTCTACGGCCGCAGCAGCGAGAGCCGTTTTCGACCCGCCTGGCTCCTGTTCGCGCTCTCGTCCGCGATGGCGGCGCTCGGCAACGCGGTCTGGGGCTGGTACGAGGTGGTGCTCGGCATCGAGGTGCCGAGCCCCAGCATCGCCGACCTCTTCTTCCTCTGCTTCGCACCGCCCGCGATCGTCGGACTCCTCGTCCTCGCCAAGAGGCCCGTCACGCGCGCGGGTTGGGTCTGCCTCGGCCTCGACTCCTGGCTGATCGGCGGCTCGCTGCTCACCCTGTCCTGGAGCCTGGCGCTCGCGCACAACTCCCAGGTCGACGGCCGCAGCGTCGCGCACGCGGCGCTCAACCTCGCGTACCCCCTGCTCGACATCGTGCTCGTCAGCATGGTGCTCGCCCTGCACTTCCGGCGCTCCTCGGCCAACCGCTCGGCGATCAACACCGCGATCGCCGCCCTCGCGCTGACCGTGATGTGCGACGCCCTGTTCACCTCGCCGCTGCTCAAGCAGACCTACCGCTCGGGCGAGCTGCTCGACGCCGGCTGGTTCGCGGGCTCGCTGCTCCTCGCGTACGCGCCATGGGTGTCGACCCGGCCGGGGCAGCCCGTCGAGTACCCCCGTGTGGTGCGGCGCAGCAGTCAGCAGCGCGGCATCGGCGGCTCGCTCTCCGCGCTCACGCCCTATCTGGCCGCCGCCGTCTGCACGTTGGGCATCCTCTACAACACGATCGACGGCCGCAGCGTCGACCGCGTGGTGCTCTTCACGGCCTGCACGGTGGTGCTGGCCCTGGTCGTGCGCCAGGCCATCATGCTCGTCGACAACATGACGCTCACCCAGGAGCTGGCCCAGAAGGAGAACCACTTCCGCTCCCTGGTCCAGGGCTCCAGCGATGTGATCATGATCGCCGCACCCAGCGGCATACTGCACTACGTCAGCCCGGCCGCCTCCGGCGTCTGGGGGCGCAGCGCGGAGGAGCTCAAGGGCTCGGAGCTGGCCGACCTCATCCATCCCGAGGACCTCGGCCGCGTCGCCCACGAGATCCGCCGCTTCCTCACGGCGAGTCCCCTCGAGGAGCCCACCACCCGGATCGAGTGCCGCTTCAAGTCCGGCTCCGGCGACTGGCTGAACGTGGAGTCGACGGTCAACCGCCACCAGGGCGGCGGCCTGCTCTTCAACAGCCGCGACGTCACCGAACGGGTCCGTCTGCAGGCCCAGTTGCAGCACAACGCCGAGCACGACCCGCTCACCGACCTGCCCAACCGCGCGCTGTTCACCAAGCGGGTGGGCCAGGCCCTGCACGGCCGCCGTGCCACCGACCGGGGCACCGCCGTGCTCTTCATCGACCTCGACGGCTTCAAGGCGGTCAATGACCGGCTCGGCCATCAGGCGGGCGACGACCTGCTCGTCCAGGCCGCCCGCCGCCTCGAGGAATCCGTACGGAAGGGGGACACCGCGGCCCGTCTCGGCGGCGACGAGTTCGCGGCCCTGATCCTCGGCGACGGCACCCGGGACAGTGCGGCACGCGAACGCCATATCCACGAGCTCGCCGACCGCCTCAGGCTCACCCTCTCGCAGCCGTACGAAGTGGACGGCAGCAATGTGCGGGTGGCCGCCTCGATCGGGGTCGCCTTCGCCGAACCGGGCATCACCGCGGGCGATCTGCTGCGCAACGCGGACCTGGCGATGTACCGGGCGAAGGCCGCGGGCAAGGGCCGTGTGGTGATGTTCGCACCCCAGATGAAGGCCGAGGTCGTCCGCAAGGCCGAGCTGGCCACGCGGCTGCGATCGGCCCTGCACGAGGGCGAGTTCGCGCTCCTGCATCAGCCGGTCGTACGGCTGGACACCGGACGGATCACGGCGGTCGCCGCCCAGGCGCGGTGGCGCAGCGCGCAGGGCATCCTGTTCACACCGGCCGAGTTCCTCCGGGTCTCCGAGGACAACGACCGCACCGCGGAGCTGGGCCGCTGGCTGCTCGAAGAGGCCGTCGAACAGGCCGCCGAGCGGGGCGCCACCGGGCACGCGGTCCCCGTGGCCGTACGGATCAGCGCGGCCCGCCTCCTCGACCGCTCCATGCCGCTTGCCACCGTGGAAGCCCTCCTGACCAGGCACGGGCTGCCTTCGGGCGCGCTGATCATCGAGCTCTCCGACCATGATCCGCGGATCCCGTTCGACGAGCTGGAGCGCCGGCTCACCGCGCTGTCCCGGCTCGGTGTCCGGATCGCCCTGGACGGCTTCGGCAACGGGTATGCGGCCATCACCGCACTGCGCCGCCTCCCTGTCGACGTACTGAAACTCGACCGCTCCCTGGTCGAGGGAGTGGTGGAATCGGCCAGACTGCACAAGATCACCAGCGGTCTTCTGAAGATCGCGGGCGATCTCGGACTGCAGTCCGTGGCCGAGGGCGTCGATCTGCCCGAGCAGGTGGTGGCGCTGCGCGCGATGGGCTGTACGCACGGGCAGGGCATGGCCTTCTCCGGACCCCTCGACGAGTACCGGCTGCGGCGCGCTCTGGCCGCCGGGCACTACCCGTTGCCGCACGGTCCGATCGAGCCCGTGTTCGCAGGGGGAACGGTGGTCCGTTCACATAATGAGACGGCCGTCCCACCCACTTGACAGTGTCGGGGCGCTGGAGAGAGGGTCAGTGCCATGCGCACCCGAATTCTCGTACTTGGACAGCGCGTCGGCTGAAGCTGAGTCGTCAGAGACACTCAGCGACCGTCACCGACGCGCTCCCCTCGCTTGCCTCCGGGCACGAGGGGTTTTTTGTTGCACAGGCACCGCCAGTAAGTTCGACAAACCTCGCATAACCACCCTCAGCATCGAGAAGAGACGCCGATGACCGAGCAGGCCACCGGGGCCCATCCGCAGCCGCGGCCCCGATCCTCTGGACAGCAGCAGACGGCCCCCGTCGAGCACCTCACGGGCGCGCAGTCCCTTATTCGTTCGCTCGAGGAAGTCGGGGCCGAGGTCGTATTCGGTATCCCTGGCGGCACGATCATGCCCGCCTACGACCCGCTGATGGACTCCACGAAGGTCCGGCACGTCCTCGTCCGCCACGAGCAGGGCGCGGGCCACGCCGCAACGGGTTACGCGCAGGCCACCGGCAAGGTCGGTGTCTGTATGGCGACGTCGGGTCCGGGCGCCACCAACCTGGTGACCCCGATCGCCGACGCGCACATGGACTCGGTGCCCCTGGTCGCCATCACCGGCCAGGTCTCCTCCAAGGCGATCGGCACCGACGCCTTCCAGGAAGCCGACATCGTGGGCATCACCATGCCGATCACGAAGCACAACTTCCTGGTCACCAAGGCCGAGGACATCCCGCACACCATCGCGGAGGCCTTCCACATCGCCTCCACCGGACGTCCGGGCCCGGTCCTCGTGGACATCACCAAGGACGCCCAGCAGGCGCAGACCACGTTCGGCTGGCCCCCGCAGCAGGACCTGCCGGGCTACCGCCCGGTGACCAAGCCGCACGCCAAGCAGATCCGTGAGGCCGCCAAGATGATCGCGGCCGCCAAGCGGCCGATCCTCTACGTCGGCGGCGGCGTCATCAAGGCGCACGCCACCGCGGAGCTGAAGGTCCTCGCCGAACTCACCCAGGCGCCCGTCACCACCACCCTGATGGCACTGGGCGCATTCCCCGACAGCCACCCGCTGCACGTGGGAATGCCGGGCATGCACGGTGCGGTCACCGCCGTCACCGCGCTGCAGAAGGCCGACCTGATCGTCGCCCTCGGCGCCCGCTTCGACGACCGCGTCACCGGCAAGCTGGACTCCTTCGCCCCGTACGCGAAGATCATCCACGCCGATATCGACCCCGCCGAGATCGGCAAGAACCGCGCCGCCGACGTGCCGATCGTGGGCGACGCCCGCGAGGTCATCGCCGACCTGGTGCAGGCGATCCAGGCCGAACACACCGAGGGCAACTCCGGTGACTACAGCGCCTGGTGGCAGGACCTCAACCGCTGGCGCGAGACCTACCCGCTCAGCTACGACCAGCCGGCCGACGGCTCCCTCGCCCCGCAGCAGGTCATCGAGCGGATCGGCAAGCTCGCCCCGAAGGACACGATCTTCACCGCGGGCGTCGGCCAGCACCAGATGTGGGCCGCGCACTACATCGACTACGAGCAGCCGGCGACCTGGCTCAACTCCGGCGGCGCCGGAACCATGGGCTACGCGGTCCCGGCCGCGATGGGCGCCAAGGCCGGCCAGCCGACCCGTACGGTCTGGGCGATCGACGGCGACGGCTGCTTCCAGATGACCAATCAGGAACTGACCACCTGCGCGCTCAACAACATCCCGATCAAGGTCGCCATCATCAACAACGGCGCCCTCGGCATGGTCCGCCAGTGGCAGAACCTGTTCTACGACGGCCGCTACTCCAACACCGTCCTGCACGGCGACAAGACGAACCACACCACCGGTTCGCAGGTCGGAGCCAGCGAGGAGCGCAGCAAGGGCACGCGCGTCCCCGACTTCGTGAAGCTCTCCGAGGCCATGGGCTGTGTCGCCTTCCGCTGCGAGGACCCGGCCGACCTCGACGCCGTCATCCAGAAGGCGAACGAGATCAACGACCGTCCCGTCGTGATCGACTTCATCGTCCACGAGGACGCCCAGGTCTGGCCGATGGTCGCCGCCGGCACCTCCAACGACGAGGTCATGGCAGCCCGCGACGTCCGGCCGGACTTCGGCGACGGCGCGGACGACTGAGAACGAGAGACGGAAAAGGAAGACAGACGCCATGTCCAAGCACACGCTCTCCGTCCTCGTGGAGAACACCCCCGGCATCCTCGCCCGGATCGCCGCGCTGTTCTCGCGCCGCGGCTTCAACATCGACTCGCTCGCGGTCGGTGTCACCGAGCACCCCGACATCTCCCGTATCACCATCGTGGTGAATGTCGAGGACCTGCCGCTCGAACAGGTCACCAAGCAGCTCAACAAGCTCGTCAACGTGCTGAAGATCGTCGAGCTGGAGCCCGGCGCGGCCGTCGCACGTGAACTCGTTCTGGTGAAGGTGCGCGCCGACAACGAGACCCGCTCGCAGATCGTCGAGATCGTGCAGCTGTTCCGCGCCAAGACCGTGGACGTCTCGCCCGAGGCGGTCACGATCGAGGCCACCGGATCCAGCGACAAGCTGGAGGCCATGCTCAAGATGCTGGAGCCGTTCGGCATCAAGGAGCTCGTCCAGTCCGGCACGATCGCCATCGGCCGCGGCTCGCGCTCCATCACGGACCGCTCACTGCGCGCGCTCGATCGCAGCGCGTAGGCCTTTCCGGTCCGACCGGACCGCATCGTAAGACCGTCAGACCCCTTTCCCCCGCCCGCCGTACGGTGGGACGCAACATCAGTACACCGAGGAGATTTCCAGTGGCCGAGCTGTTCTACGACGCCGACGCCGACCTGTCCATCATCCAGGGCCGCAAGGTCGCGGTTCTCGGTTACGGCAGCCAGGGCCACGCCCACGCGCTGTCGCTGCGTGACTCGGGCGTGGACGTCCGCGTCGGTCTGCACGAGGGCTCCAAGTCCAAGGCGAAGGCCGAGGAAGAGGGCCTGCGCGTGGTGACGCCCGCCGAGGCCGCAGCCGAGGCCGACGTCATCATGATCCTCGTGCCGGACCCGATCCAGGCCAAGGTCTACGAGGAGTCCGTCAAGGACAACCTCAAGGACGGCGACGCCCTGTTCTTCGGCCACGGCCTGAACATCCGCTTCGGCTTCATCAAGCCCCCGGCCGGCGTCGACGTCTGCATGGTCGCCCCGAAGGGCCCGGGCCACCTGGTGCGCCGTCAGTTCGAGGAGGGCCGCGGCGTTCCGTGTATCGCGGCCGTGGAGCAGGACGCGACCGGCAACGCCTTCGCGCTCGCCCTCAGTTACGCGAAGGGCATCGGCGGCACCCGCGCCGGCGTCATCAAGACCACCTTCACCGAGGAGACCGAGACCGACCTGTTCGGTGAGCAGGCCGTGCTCTGCGGCGGTGCCTCCGCGCTGGTCAAGGCGGGCTTCGAGACGCTGGTCGAGGCCGGCTACCAGCCCGAGATCGCCTACTTCGAGTGCCTGCACGAGCTGAAGCTCATCGTCGACCTCATGTACGAGGGCGGCCTGGAGAAGATGCGCTGGTCGATCTCCGAGACCGCCGAGTGGGGCGACTACGTCACCGGCCCGCGGATCATCACGGACCAGACCAAGGCCGAGATGAAGAAGGTCCTCGGCGAGATCCAGGACGGCACCTTCGCCAACAACTGGATGAAGGAGTACGAGTCGGGTCTGCCGAAGTACAACGAGTACAAGAAGCAGGACGAGAGCCACCTCCTGGAGACCACCGGCAAGGAGCTGCGCAAGCTCATGAGCTGGGTCGACACCGAGGCGTAAGCCTTACGGCGAAGGGGGCCGGACCTCATGGGTCCGGCCCCTTCGTGCAAGAACCGGTCAGGTTCCGAAAGGAACTGGACACGCTGTCCAGCCACGTCCGAGTGATCCTTACGCTCTGGCGGATTTGGGGACCAAAGTCCCCACTACACTGCTCAACTACATACGCGTCAGGCCCACAGCGTCGTGCGTCTTCCACGCGGCAAAGCCACCTCCACCGCCTGCGGCCACGGGACGGCCGCCTGCACTGGAACATGCGAGGACTCACGTGAGCACTGCTGCCACCGGCAAACCTGTCGTACTCATCGCTGAAGAGCTGTCGCCCGCGACCGTCGACGCGCTCGGTCCGGACTTCGAGATCCGGCACTGCAACGGCGCCGACCGCGCGGAACTCCTGCCCGCCATCGCCGAGGTCGACGCCATCCTCATCCGCTCGGCCACCAAGGTCGACGCCGAGGCCATCGCCGCCGCCAAGAAGCTGAAGGTCGTGGCCCGCGCCGGCGTCGGTCTCGACAACGTCGACGTCTCGTCCGCCACGAAGGCCGGCGTGATGGTCGTCAACGCGCCGACGTCCAACATCGTCACCGCCGCCGAGCTCGCCTGCGGCCTGCTCGTCGCCACCGCGCGCAACATCCCGCAGGCCAACACCGCGCTCAAGAACGGTGAGTGGAAGCGTTCGAAGTACACCGGCGTCGAGCTCAGCGAGAAGACCCTCGGTGTCGTCGGCCTCGGCCGTATCGGCGTCCTCGTCGCCCAGCGCATGTCGGCCTTCGGCATGAAGGTCGTCGCGTACGACCCGTATGTACAGCCCGCACGCGCCGCGCAGATGGGCGTGAAGCTCCTGACGCTCGACGAGCTGCTCGAGGTCGCCGACTTCATCACCGTGCACCTGCCCAAGACCCCCGAGACCCTCGGTCTCATCGGCGACGAGGCGCTGCACAAGGTCAAGCCTTCGGTGCGCATCGTGAACGCGGCGCGCGGCGGGATCGTGGACGAGACCGCGCTGTACTCGGCGCTCAAGGAAGGCCGCGTGGCCGGCGCCGGTCTCGACGTCTACTCGAAGGAGCCCTGCACGGACTCCCCGCTCTTCGAGCTCGACCAGGTCGTCTGCACCCCGCACCTCGGCGCGTCCACCGACGAGGCCCAGGAGAAGGCCGGTGTCTCGGTCGCCAAGTCGGTGCGCCTCGCGCTCGCCGGTGAGCTGGTGCCGGACGCGGTCAACGTCCAGGGCGGGGTCATCGCCGAGGACGTACGCCCGGGTCTGCCGCTCGCCGAGAAGCTCGGCCGGATCTTCACCGCGCTCGCCGGCGAGGTGGCCGTCCGCCTCGACGTCGAGGTCTACGGCGAGATCACGCAGCACGACGTCAAGGTGCTCGAACTCTCCGCGCTCAAGGGCGTGTTCGAGGACGTCGTCGACGAGACCGTGTCGTACGTCAATGCCCCGCTGTTCGCGCAGGAGCGCGGTGTCGAGGTGCGCCTGACCACGTCGTCCGAGTCGCCCGACCACCGCAACGTGGTCACCGTGCGCGGCACGCTCTCGGGCGGCGACGAGGTGGCCGTGTCCGGCACGCTCGCCGGTCCCAAGCACCACCAGAAGATCGTCGGCATCGGTGAGCACGAGATCGAGCTGGCCCTCGCGGACCACATGGTCGTGCTGCGCTATGCGGACCGTCCGGGTGTCGTCGGCACCGTCGGCCGCGTGCTCGGCGAGGCCGGGCTCAACATCGCGGGCATGCAGGTCTCGCGCGCCGAGGAGGGCGGCGAGGCGCTCGCCGTCCTGAGCGTGGACGACACGGTGCCGCCGAGCGTCCTCACCGAGGTCGCCGAGGAGATCGGCGCGACGTCGGCGCGGACCGTCAACCTCACCTGACCGTCTTCTCTCAGCGCCTGATCGCTTTCTTGTAGCGCACGAGGGCCGGGTCACCCACGGGTGACCCGGCCCTCGTGCGTCGCTCTCACAGGGAGGTGCTGGCCTCCGGCTCGATCAGGCCCTCGCGATAGGCGATGCCCACGGCTTCGGTACGGCTCGCGGCACCGAGCTTGGCGAGGATGTTCGAGACATGGACGCTCGCCGTCTTGCCGCTGATGAACAGCTCCTCGCCGATCTGACGGTTGGTACGCCCCCGGCCGAGCAGCCGCAGCACATCGCTCTCCCGGGCGGTGAGGGCGGCGATACGGTCCGCCGGCGCCGACGCGTCGGCGAGGCGGCCCCGGCGGATCAGCGCGTCCACGGCCTCGCGCAGCGGTCCGGCGCCGAGCCGCTCGGCCGTTTCCCGGGCCGCGCGCGCCTGCTCGCCGGCCTCCTCGCGCCGGTCGGCGGTGAGCAGGGCCTGGGCGAAACGCCACTGGCAGCGGGCCAGTTCGTACGGATCGCCGTAGCCGAAAGCCGTCACGGCCCGCTCCCACGCCGCGACATCCGGCCCGTCTGCGGCGCGTATCAACTCGGCCTCGGCGCGCGCCAGCCAGGCCAGGCCCTCGGGCCCGTGCCCGGTCCCGTCCTCGCCACGGGCCGCCGTGGACCGGGCCATTTCCACCAGCTCGGCGGCGGTCCCCGCCCACCGTGCGGCGCCCGTCTCGTCACCGGAGAGCCGGGACTCCTCCGCCCGGTCCGCGACCACCGACAGGGCGAGCGCGGCGAGCCGCACCGTCACATCGGGCCGGTCGACGCCCGAGCCTTCCGCGAGCGCATCGACCGATGCGTGCAGCTGGCGTACGCAGCCCTCCGCGTCACCGCGCAACGCCGCCGCATCCGTCAGCACGACACTCGCGACCAGCATCGCCATCCAGTCGGAGGTACTGCCGTCGAACAGGGCGCGCGCCCCGCCCACGGCCCGGTCGAACTCGCCGCGCGCCAGGGCGACGTACAGCGCGGGAGCGGTCGCGAACCCGCCTGCCTCCGGGAGCAGTTCGGAGTCCGCGGCGGCCGCCCGCGCGCATTCGTCCCAGCGGCCGAGGGTGTACAGCAGCAGGGACTGCATATAGCGCAGCTCCAGGCCGTACGGGGAGGAGAGCAGGCCCGCGCGACGGGCGAGGCCGAGTCCTTCGCCGCTCCAGGTCAGGCAGGCGTCCAGATCCCCGGACTCGTAGCAGCCGATCGCGACGTTGTAGAGCGCCCGCATCTCCACCGGGAGATTTCCGGCGGCGCGGGCCAGCTCACGGGCCCCGCGCAGCCTGTCCCGGCCCTTCTCCGTACTCCGGTTGTGCGCTTCCATGCCGACCAGCGAGATCATCAAGTCGGCCTGGGCGTCGCTCAGTCCGAGCCGCTCCGCGGCGTCGAGCGCCTGCCGGCCGACGCGCTCGGCGTCCTCGTCCCGCCCCACGTACCGGGCCGCCATGACGTGGGTCGCGGCCGCCCACACCCAGGTGGGCGACGGCGGCTCGGCCGGGATCAGGGACAGTGCCTCGGTGCTGTACGTGAAGGCGGCCTTGAGGTGATCGACCCGCAGCAGCCTGAACGCGAGGGTGTAGCGGATCCGGGCGGCCAGTTCGGAGTCGGAGTCCGCGCCGGTCCGGTCGAGCGCGGAGCGGGCCAGCTGCACACCGCGATGCGGGTCACCGGCGTGGGCGGCGGCCGCCGAGGCGCGCAGGGTGAGGCCGACCGCGTCGCCGTCCTTGGGGCGGGCGGATGCTTCGACCGCGTCCCAGAGGTCGAGCGCGGCCTCGAGATGGCGCAGCTCCTCGGCGGGCGCGCCGACGCCCTTGGCGTGGTCGGCGGCCTCCAAGGAGGCCGACAGGGCATCGGGCAGGTCGTGGCTCTCGCGCGAGTGGTGAGCGCGCTCCGCGGCGCTCTGCCCCGAACGGTCCTCCCGGGCAAGGAGTTTGGCGAACACCCCGTGCAGTCTGACCCGCTCCCCGGGCAGCAGGTCCGCGTAGGCGGCCTCGCGGATGAGGGCGTGCCGGAACGAGTACGTCGCATCGTCACCCGGTACGAGCAGCTGTCGCCCGACCGTTTCGCGCAGCGCCGACTCCAGCTCCTCCTGCGGCAGTTGGACGGCGTCGCGCAGCAGGTCGTGGCCGACCGTGCGGCCCGCCACGGCCGCGGTGCGCAGCACTTGCTGGGCGGTGTCCGTCAGTTGCTCGATCCGGATGAGCAGCACATCCGCCAGGCCGCCCAGGTCGCCCGGACCGCCCTGGTCACCGGGCATCGCGGGGGAGCCGGGGTCGTCGTCGCCGGGCAGCGCGGCGAGCAACTCCTCGGCGTAGAAGGCGTTTCCCTCGGCGCGTTCGACGATGCGGCCGACCGTGCTGTCGGAAAGCGGGCCCGTGCGCAGCCCGCGCACGAGCCGCGCCACGTCCGCGTCGCCCATCGGACGCAGCTCCAGGCGGTCGACGGCGGGCAGCCGGATCAGCTCGGCGAGCAGGGGGCGCAGCGGGTGGCGGCGATGCAGATCGTCCGAGCGGTACGAGGCGAGGATCGCGAGGCGGCGGGGCGGGCCGCCGGGCACGGGCCGCTGGAGTACGCCCCGGCTGAGCAGGAAGCGGAGCAGATCGCGGGAGGACTGGTCCGCCCAGTGGAGGTCCTCGATGACGAGCAGCAGCGGGGCCTGTTCGGCCAGCTCGGCGAGGAGCGCGGTGACGCCCTCGAAGAGCTGGAGGCGGCTGCCGGGGTCCTGTGCGGAGCCGCTCCCGGAGGCGGCGCCGAGCAGCCGGTTCACCGCGGGGTGCGCGGCGAAGGCGGGGGCGAACCGTTCGTCGGCGGACGCCGCGCCGAGGAGCTCCGTGAACGGGAGGTAGGGCAGGCCCACGTCCCCGAGGTCCATGCAGTGGCCGGTCAGGACGGTGGTGCCGGTGGCGGCGGCGTGCGCCGCCGCCTCGGTCAAGGTGCGGGTCTTGCCGACGCCCGCGTCGCCGGCCACGAGGACGGCGCGGGGGTCGCCGGAGGCGGCCCGGTCCACCACGCCGGTGAGCCGGGCCAGTTCGTCCGCCCGGCCGATGAACGGCGTATCGAATATCTGAGCCACGTGGTCATCCTGGCACGTGTCGTCGGCCGGGCCCTCGGGGTTTCCGTTTAGGGCGCCTGCGGCGGGCCCTTCTCC
>NZ_JAAKZW010000202.1 GCF_011044995.1 Streptomyces mesophilus
CAGAGGCGGGGCTGTGGTCGGGCACGGACGGACCGCGCCGCCTCCTTGAATCCCCTTTGGCGTCCAAGGTGTTGCGCGTCCTCGCCGAGGTGACGGACACCTCGGCGGACACGGCCCGCGCGTCGGCGGCCGCCCTGCTCGACGAGATCGGCACGGCACACGGCCGCCCGGTGCTCCTGCACGGCGAGGAGGGCGGGGCCTGGCCGGTGCTGCGGCTGGCGCTGGAGCGGGGGTTGGCTACTCGGGTCGGGTTGGAGGACACGCTCCGGCTGCCGGACGGGCGGTTGGCCGCGGACAACGCCGAGTTGGTGGCTCAGGTGAGGAACCTGGCCTCGTAGGCCGCCCACCGCTCCTCGCCCACGGGCAGCCGTAGGAGGTCGAGCTTCTCCAGGAGGTCAGGGTCCGCCCCCTGGGCTCGGATCCGCTCGATGGCGTACCCCCGGACCCAGGTGACGATCTCCGGCAGGGGCATCGGGCGGTCGTAGTCCATCCACCACGAGATGATGTGCTCGTCGTCGTTGACGAGGTCGAGGTGGTGGTGATCCAAGAACTCGTGCAGATGGGCTTCCGCGGGGCCGCCGGGCTCCTGCGCTGCCCACGCCCCCAGATACGGGGTGACGGTACGGGTCGCGGTCACGCAGGTCTGGAACACGCCGTCGACCGGATAGAGCGGCTCCGGGGATCGCAAGGTGTCCAGCCACCAAGCCCGGAAGAAGCCGAGCACCGCCGCACTTTCATGGGCCGGCTGCGCGAGCCAGTCGACCCGGCCGAGCGCCCGGATCCCGAAGCCGCTCGCGGCCCGGCTGCCACCGGCGGCCAACTGCCGCACCAGGTCGGGCAGGAGACGCCGCATGCTCGCGCCGAAATCGTCGAAGTGATCTTCCACTTCCTGCGCATACATCTCGACCGCTTCCGCGGGGATCGGCGCATCCGGCGTCCGCAACAGCGCGATCCACTCGCGCGGATGGCACATCGAACAGCCCACTTCGAACGGGCTCGAAGCACCCGCGAACACCACCCGCACCCGGTCAACAGCCGCATCCAGCGCAGCAGAAGGCATGGCAGCCCCCGTCAGGACTCCGCAACCGGTCGCGCCGGGCGAAGAGCGTGACGCTACCAGAGCGAAATCCGCTCGCTCCACGGGATTGGCCCCCGGACAGTAGGAGGCGATGAAACCGAACTGAACGCACCAGGAGCCCCGCCATGTCGACGCTGCGCGTCACCGCCGAAGAGCTGACCGTTCACGAGCATCCCGGGGCCGACGCCCTCGAACTGGCCCAGGTGGGCCTGTACCGGGCCGTCGTCGCCAAGGGCGCGTACCGCAGTGGCGAGCACGCCGTCTACATCCCGGAACAGGCGGTCCTGCCCGATGAGTTGATCGAGGAGCTGGGGCTCACCGGCCGGCTCGCGGGGTCGAAGGCCAACCGCGTCAAGGCGATCCGGCTGCGCGGCGAGCTGTCGCAGGGCCTGGTCTGCCGGCCCGCCGCACTCGCGGACGTCGACCTGGCACAGGCCGCCGCGGACGGCACCGACTTCGCGGAGAGGCTCGGCATCACCAAGTGGGTGCCCGAGGTGCCCACCACGATGAACGGCGAGGTCGAGGTCGCACCCGAGCTGCTCCCCTGGGTCGACATCGAGAACCTCCAGCGCTATCCGGGCATCTTCGAGCCCGGTGAGCAGGTCGTCCTCACCGAGAAGCTGCACGGAACCGCCTGCCTGGTCACGTACTTCGCCGACAGCGGCCAGGTGCAGGTCACCTCCAAGGGCTTCGGCGGCAAGTACCTGGCCCTGAAGGAGGACCCGCGCAATCTGTACTGGCGGGCGGTGCGCGCCTTCGACGTCCCGTCGGTCGCCGCGTACCTCGCCAAGCGCCTCGACGCCCGCAGGGTCGGGCTGTTCGGCGAGGTGTACGGGGCCGGCGTACAGGACCTGACATACGGCGCGGACGGGCGGCGCGAGTCGCTCGGGTACGCCGTGTTCGACGTGTCCGTGGAGGTCGGCCGGCAGGTGCGGTGGCTGGACCCGGTGGAGCTCGTCGAGCTGCTCGAGGAGCGGCTGCCGCTGGTGCCCACGCTCTACGAGGGCCCGTACGACGAGGAGTTGGTCTTCGCGTACGCCTCCGGGCGCGAGACGGTCTCGGGTCGTGAACTGCATCTGCGGGAGGGCGTCGTGGTCCGGCCCGCGGTGGAGCGGCGCAGCGACGTGCTCGGCTCGCGGGCCATCGCGAAGGCCGTGAGCCCCGCGTATCTGACCCGCAAGGGCGGCACCGAGTACGAGTGAGGCGGTTCGGGGGCGCGCCCCCGAACCCCGTACTACGAGGTCTTCTTCTCGGCCAGCAGGCGCGACCCCGTAAGACGCTCGCCGAAGACGTCGTCGGGGTTGGACAGGACGCAGGTCTCCAGGGACAGACAGCCGCAGCCGATGCAGTCGGTCAGATGGTCGCGCAGCCGGCCGAGCTGCTTGATGCGCTCGTCCAGCTCCTTGCGCCAGGCCTGCGAGAGGCGGGTCCAGTCCTCGCGGTTCGGGGTGCGCTCCTCGGGGAGCTCGGCGAGCGCGTCGCGGATGGTGGCGAGCGGGATGCCGACGCGCTGCGCGGCGCGGACGAAGGCGACCCGGCGCAGGGCGTCGCGGCTGTAGCGGCGCTGATTGCCGGAGGTGCGGCGACTGCTGATCAGGCCCTTGGACTCGTAGAAGTGCAGGGCCGACACGGCCGCGCCGCTGCGCGCGGACAGCTGGCCGACGGTGAGTTCATGGATCTTCTCGGGAATCTGCGGCACGCCCTGGACCCTACGTGCTGCGCCGCACCCGCTCCGCGCCGGGCATGGCACCTGTCGTTCCGTTGACATGGGCGCGGGCGGACGACCATGCTGAGCAAGCGCTTAGACAACGAGTGGAGGCAGAGGACATGGCAGAGCCCAGGATCTTCAGGTCGGCCGAGGAGCTGCGTGCGGCGATCGGCGAGGAGCTCGGCGGAGGTGAGTGGCTGGAGGTCGACCAGAAGCGGATCGATCTCTTCGCGGAGGCCACCGGCGACCACCAGTGGATCCACGTCGATGCCGAGAAGGCGGCCGCGGGACCGTTCGGCACGACCATCGCGCACGGCTATCTGACGCTGTCGCTGCTGCCCACGCTCGTCCCGCAGATCATGCGCGTCGAGAACGTGAAGATGGGCATCAACTACGGCACCAACAAGGTGCGCTTCCCCTCCCCCGTCCCGGTCGGCTCGCGGGTGCGCGCGACCGCGGTGATCAAGGAGGTGGCCGACACCCCTGACGGCGGTGTGCAGTTGACGACGACGGTGACCGTCGAGCGCGAGGACGGCGGCAAGCCGGCCTGTGTGGCCGAGTCCGTCTCCCGCTTCTACTTCTAGGGCCTGATCCACAAGACAGGCTCTAGGCCCCACGGCCAGGCTTTCGAGGCCTTACGAGCGGGGCCGCGCCCCCACCATCCGCAGCACGAGGTCGGCGTACGACGCGCCGACCTCGTCGGGTGTCCGGCGCCCCTGGACGTTGAACCAGCGGGCCACGTCGATGCAGAGCGAGAGCACCGCGAGCGTGGCGCCGGGGATGTCCGGGACCTCGAACTCGCCGGACTTCACACCGTCGTCGAGGATCCGCCGTACGGCCGCGTCGCACTGCCGGCGCAGCTGCACGACCTCGGCGCGGTGCTCCGCGTCGAGTGCGTCGAGCTCGTACTGGACGACGCGGGCGGTGGTGTGGTGGCCGGCGTGCCAGATCACGAACGAGCGCACCGCCTGCGCGAGGCGGTCGGCGGCGGTGCCGTCCGCGTCGGCGGCGGTGGCGAGGATGTTCACGGCCTTGGTGTGACCGAGGGTGCTGATCTTGTGGAGCAGCTCTTCCTTGGTCTTGTAGTGGATGTAGAGCGCGGCAGGGCTCATGCCCGCGCGCCCCGCGATGTCCCGCGTGGTCGTCGCGTGGTACCCGCGCTCGGCGAAGGCCTCGACCGCCGCGACCATCAGCCGCCGGGCGGCATCCGGGGTGACGTCACCCCAGGGCACGTCCTGGGTCTCCTCGGTCGCGGTCATCACTCGCCCCTTCCGGTCATCGGGCGAACACCATACCCCGACCGGTGAGCAAGCGCTTAGTGGCTGTCGCGCGGCATACCGCTCAAGGGGTACGGAAGGGGTCGTGCTCCGCGAGGATCTTCTCCATCCGGGCCTGGTCCACCCGGCTGACGATCTGCCCGGCCTCCTGCCGGTCGCGCACGACCTTGGAGAGCGTGATCGCGGAGGTCGTCAGATACAGGACCGAGATCGCCATGAAGGCCCGGATCCAGACATCGACGTCCATATAGAGGAGCGCGATACCCACGGAACCGAGGGCGATCGAGAATGAGGCGATGGCCATCCCGTAGAAGCCGGTGGTGTTCTGCTGCTTGATCGGCGCGTCAGTCATACGCGACAGGGTGAAGCATCTGTGAGCCAGGCCACATCCGTACAGATACTCAGGCGGTACTCAGAACGCCGAAACTCCCGTCAGCGCACGCCCGATGAGCAACTTCTGTATCTGCGAGGTGCCTTCGTACAGCGTCATCACACGGGCGTCCCGGAGCAGCTTCCCGGCGGGGTATTCATCGATATAGCCATAACCGCCGAACACCTGGAGGCAGTTGTTGGCCGCGCGCACCGCCGCCTCCGAGGCGAACAGCTTGGCCTTGGACGATTCGGTGGCGAACGGCAGCCCGCGGTCGATGAGGTCGGCGACGCGCCAGGTCAGCAGCCGGGCCGCGTCCACGTCGACGGCGATATCGCTGATCAGCTCCTGGACCAGCTGGTGGCGGGCGATCGGGCCGCCGAACTGCTCCCGCTCCCCCGCGTACTTGACGGCCGCGTCCAGCGCCGCCTGGGCGATCCCGACGCAGCCCGCCGCGACCGACATCCGGCCCTTGGCGAGCGCGGACATCGCGACGGAGAAGCCCTTGCCCTCGGGGCCGAGCATCGCCGAGGCGGGGACGCGGACGTCTTCGAGGACGAGTTCCGCGGTCGCCTGACCGCGCAGACCGAGCTTGCCGTGGATCTCGCGGCGGCTCAGACCGGGGCTGTCGGTGGGGATCAGGAACGCGGAGACGCCCTTGTGGCCGGGTGCGCCATTGGTGCGCGCGAACAGCAGCACCACCTCGGCCCAGGTGCCGTTGGTGATGAACATCTTGGTGCCGCTGACGACATACGTGTCGCCGTCCCGTACGGCCTTGGTGGTGAGGTTGCCCGCGTCGGAGCCGGTGCCGGGCTCGGTGAGGCCGAAGCACCCGACGTACGCACCGGAAGTGAGGCCGGGCAGCCACCGCTGCTTCTGCTCCTCGTTCCCCCAGGCGGCGATCGTCTTGGCGACGAGGCCGAGCGAGACGGAGACGATGCCGCGCACCGAGGAGTCACCGCGGCCGAGCTCCTCGGTGACCAGGCAGTACGCGAGGTGGTCGCCGCCGCTGCCGCCGTACTGCTCGTCGACGGTGAGCCCGAGGAAGCCGACCTCGCCGAGCTTCTTCACGATCGCCCGGTCGACCTGTTCGGCGCGGTCCCACGCGGTGACGTGCGGGGCGATCTCGCGGGCCGTGAAGTCACGGGCGAGTTCGCGTACGGCCGTCTGCTCGTCGCTCAGTTCCAGGTTCATCGGCGCCCACCCCACTACGTTTAATTACCACTGCTAGTTTTTGACTTCAGGGCCCTACTATGTGCCGCATGGCCCGACCGCGCAAGCCCCTCCTGAGCACCGACCGCATCGTCGAGACCGCGCGTGCGCTGGTCGACGCCGAAGGGCTCGCGGCCGTCTCCACACGGCGGCTCGCCGCGGAGCTCGGAGTGAGCGGGCCGTCGCTCTACAACCACTTCCGTACGAAGGACCAGATCCTGGAGGCGGTCGCGGACTCGGTGAGCGCCCAGGTCGATCTGTCGATGTTCGAGGACGGGCGGCCGTGGC
Source organism: Streptomyces mesophilus (assembly GCF_011044995.1). Lineage (GTDB taxonomy): Bacteria > Actinomycetota > Actinomycetes > Streptomycetales > Streptomycetaceae > Streptomyces > Streptomyces mesophilus. Next base: position 5,934 of record NZ_JAAKZW010000202.1, read on the forward strand.
GGGACGCGCTGCACGACTGGGCGGTGTCCTACCGGGCGGCGCTGCGGGACCACCCGCATATCGTTCCGGTGCTCGCCCGCGGGCCGGGGCGCAGGCCCTCGGGTCTGAAGGTCGCCGACGCGGTGTTCGGCGCCATGACAGCGGCAGGCTGGCCGCCCGCTCAGGCCACCTCGATCGGCGCGCTGATGCGGTACTTCATCATGGGCTCGGCGATCGGCTCGTTCGCGGGCGGTTTCGTGGACGACGAGACCGCGTACGACCCCGCCGACTATCCGCACCTCGGGCAGGCGCACCTGCTGGCCGACCGCCAGGAGAAGGTGGACGAGCGGGCCTTCGAGACCGGGCTCACGGCACTGCTCGACGGGTTGGAGCAGCAGTTCAGGGCGCTGTGAAGCGACAGCTCAGGGCCGTGTGAAGCAACAGTTCAGGGCCCTGCGGGCCGCCCGATTGACGCCGGGCGTCAATTCGGTGGGCGCCGAAGCGTCGGGCACGTAGGGTCCGCTGCATGACGACCTCTCCACCCGTTTCCCGCCGCTCCGAACTGCTCGCGCTCGGCGCCGCGAGCATCACGGTCGTGCTGTGGGCCTCCGCCTTCGTCTCCATCCGCAGCGCGGGCGAGGCCTATTCACCGGGCGCACTCGCGCTCGGCCGGCTGCTCGCGGGTGCGGTGACGCTCGGCGCGTTCCTGCTGATACGCCGCGAGGGGCTGCCGCCCAAGGCCGCCTGGCCCGGGATCGCGATCTCCGGGCTGCTCTGGTTCGGCCTGTACATGGTGGTGCTCAACTGGGGCGAGCAGAAGGTCGACGCGGGCACGGCCGCGCTGGTCGTGAACGTCGGGCCCCTGGTCATGGCGCTGCTCGCCGGCTGGCTGCTGAAGGAAGGGCTGCCGAAGCGGCTGCTCGCGGGGATGGCGGTGTCGTTCCTCGGCGCGGCGGTGGTCGGTCTGTCGATGTCCGGCGAGGGCAACGCCTCGCTGCTCGGCGTGCTGCTCTGCCTGCTCGCCGCCGTCTCGTACGCCGGTGGTGTGGTCGCGCAGAAGCCCGCACTGAAGCACGCCAGTCCGCTGCAGGTGACGACCTTCGGGTGCCTGATCGGCGCGGTGGCCTGTCTGCCGTTCAGCGGGGTGCTGCTGTCCGAGCTGGGCGACGCCCCCGTGTCCGCGACGCTCAACATGGTCTACCTGGGCATCTTCCCGACCGCGCTCGCCTTCACGACCTGGGCCTACGCCCTGGCCCGTACGACCGCGGGCAAGATGGGCGCCACCACGTACGCCGTGCCCGCGATCGTGGTCCTGATGTCGTGGCTGGCGCTCGACGAGGTGCCGGGCTGGCTGACGCTGCTCGGCGGCGCCATCTGCCTTGCGGGCGTGGGGGTTTCACGCTCGAAGGGACGCTCTCGCGTGGTGGCGACCGCGCAGGAGCCGGGTCCCGTGGTGGACCCGGCCGACTCCACGAAGACGCGCTAGAAGCCAAAAGCAAGAAGCCAAAAGCCAAAAGCTAGAAGACGACCAGCGCCCGGCCGCCCTTGCCCGCGATCATGTTCTCGAAGGCGGCCGGGATGCCGTCGAGTGCGATGTGCTCGGTGACCAGTGCCGACAGGTCGAGGCGGCCCGCGCGGATGTGTTCGGCGAGGACCGGCAGGTCGGCGACCGGGTCGCAGTTGCCGTAGACGCAGCCGGCCAGGGTGCGGCCCCAGTGGAACAACTCCAGGGCGTTGAACGTCACTTGCTGGTCCTTGCCGCCGATGCCGACGACCGTGGTGCGGCCGCCGCGACGGGTGGACTCCCAGGCCGTACGGATGGTGTCGGCCCGTCCGACGCACTCGACGGCGACATCCGCACCCCGGCCCCCGGTCAGCTTGCGGATGTCCTTGGCGGTGGTGTCGGAGGCGAGCACGAACTCGGTGGCGCCGGCCGCGCGGGCCAGTTCCTCCTTCGCCGGGGAGACGTCGACCGCGATGATCGGTCCGGCCCCGGCGATACGGGCGGACTGCAGCGTGGCGAGTCCGACGCCGCCGACGCCGTAGACGGCGACGGACTCTCCTTCCCGTACGCGTGCCGAGTGGTGAATCGCGCCGTACCCGGTCAGCACGGCGCAGCCGAGCAGTGCGGCGTCCGTGAGCGGGACGCCGTCCGGGACCGGCAGGACGCAGTTCGCGGCGACCACCGTCTCCTCGGCGAACGCGGCGACGTTCAGGCCCGGGTGGAGGTCCTGGCCGTCGGCGGTACGGGCGTAGACGTTCGCCGACCCGGCCAGCGCGCTCACGCAGAGCCACACCTCGCCGATCGTGCAGTGGTGGCAGCTGCCGCAGGACGGCGCCCAGTTGAGCACCACCGCATCGCCGACGGCGATATGGTCCACGCCCTCGCCGACCGCGAGCACCGTGCCCGCACCCTCGTGGCCGAGGACGCAGGGCGTCGGCACCTTCATGGTGCCGTTGGACAGGGAGAGGTCCGAGTGGCAGACCCCGGCGGCGGCGAGCTTGACCCGCACCTGCCCGGGGCCCGGCTCGGGCAGATCGATCTCGACGAGCTCCAGCGGGGAGCCCACGGCGGGCAGAACGGCGGCGCGGACCACGGTTGCGTACTCCTGAACTAGACGGGGCGGCGGATCAGAACTGCAGCGACTTCGTCTGCAGATACTCGGTCAGACCGTGCGGCCCGAGCTCACGGCCGACCCCGGACTGCTTGTAACCGCCGAACGGGGCAAGGGGGTTGAACTTCCCGCCGTTGATGTCGACCTGCCCGGTGTCCATGCGGCGCGCGAAGGCCACGGCCTCGTCCTTGTCACCGGCCCAGACGGCGCCTGCGAGCCCGTACACCGTGCCGTTGGCGATACGCAGTGCGTCCGCCTCGTCCTCGTACCGGATCATCGAGATCACCGGGCCGAAGATCTCCTCCTGCGCGATGGTCATCTCCGGGCGGACGTCGGCGAAGATCGTGGGGCTGACGTAGTAGCCGGTGGGGTGCGGTGCCTCGGGGCCGCCGGCGACGATCCGGGCGCCCTCCTCGATGCCGCGCGTGATGTAGCCGCGCACGCGGGCGTGCTGCTTGGCGTTGACGACGGGGCCGAGGCGGCTGGTCTCGTCGTGCGGGTCGCCGGCCACGTACTTGGCGGCGGCCGCGGCGGCCAGCTGGACGGCCTCGTCGTACTGGTCGGTGTGGACCAGCATCCGGGTCCAGGCGCTGCACGTCTGGCCGGAGTTGGACATCACGTTGGCGACGCCGACGTTGACCGCCTTGGCCAGATCGGCGCTCGGCAGGATCACGTTGGCGGACTTGCCGCCGAGCTCCAGGGCGACGCGCTTGATCGCGGAGCCCGCGGTGGCGCCGATCTGCTTGCCGACGGCGGTGGAGCCGGTGAAGGAGACCAGGTCGACATCGGGGTGCTCGGCGAGCGCCTGCCCGGCGACCGGACCGAGACCTGTCACCAGGTTGAACACACCGGCGGGCACGCCCGCTTCGTGTACGGCGTCGGCGAAGAGCTGCGCGACGAGCGGCGTGTCCTCGGCGGGCTTGAGGACGACGGTGCAGCCGGCGGCGAGCGCGGGCGCGACCTTGGCGACGATCTGGTGCAGCGGGTAGTTCCAGGGCGTGATCGCGCCCACGACGCCGACCGGCTCGTGCAGCACGGTCGAGTTGCCGAGCTTCTCCTCGAAGGCGTACGTGGCGGCCAGCTCGGCATACGTACCGGCGACCGCGATCGGCAGACCCGCGTGCACCATCTTGGCGAAGGCGAGCGGGGCGCCCAGTTCGGCGGTGACGGTCTCGGCGATCTCCTCGTGGCGCGCGGCGAGCGCGTCCCGCAAGGCGGTGAGCTTCGCGGCGCGTTCGGCGGGCGGTGTCGCGGCCCAGCCCGGCAGCGCGGCGCGGGCGGCGCGTACCGCCGTGTCGACGTCCTCGCGGCCGGCCGCGGCGACATGGCCGATCACCTGCTCGTCGGCCGGGTTGACCACCTCGATGGTCTCCGCGGATGCCCCGGGCGTCCATGCGCCGTTGATGTAGAGCCCCTCGTGCGGCTTCATGCCTCGACCTCCCTGACGTCACCTGCGTACGCACCCCGCGTACGGGTCGCGTCCGAACCTCTCGTACGACCTCGTCGTACGAGAGCCGCGCAGGCAGAAGTGCTGCGCAGGGCCTCCAAACTAGCGCTGTTAGTTTTCGCGCGCCAGGGGGGTCCGAACGTCCCGGTCCGTGACGGTAGTTGATGCGGCCCGGGAAGGGGATGGCGGCGACGAAGGGGATGGCCCCGGACGACGCAGCCCAAGTGCCGCCGCACCCACCAGAAGCACACCGAGCATGACGAAAGGTGCACCGATCCCCGCCACGCCCGCGATCAGTCCGGCCGAGGCAGGGGTCGCGACCTGCCCGAGCCGGTTGCCGGTCAGGCGCAGGGCGAGGGCGGTGGAGCGGGCCTCGGCGGGGGCGGCCTGGACGACGGTGGTCATCGACAGCGGCTGGCCTACCCCGAGGCAGAAGCCCAGGACGGCGAGCATGACGGCAAGCGCCCATACCGGTACAGGCAGGGCGATACCGGCGCAGAGCAGTCCGGCGAGCAGACAGGTCGACACCAGGAGTGCGGTGCGGCCGATCAGCCGGATCATCGGGGTCATCACCAGACGGCAGGCGATGGTGGCGGCCGCGCGCAGGCTGAGCAGCAGTCCGATCACGGACGGTGCGATGCCGCGGTGTTCGCCGATCACCGGCAGATACGCGGTGAGGATGTCGGTGGCCGAGAGCACGGCCAGGCTGATCAGGATGCCGGCGGGAACGCCGCGCGTCCGCAGGATGCGGTGGACCGGGACTTTCGCGTCCTTGGTCGGCTTCTTCGCCGGCTTGTGGTGCTCGATGCGCCACAGGGACACGAACGAGACCATGGCCACGCCCGCCGAGACGAGCAGGGCCAGTGCGCTCGTACGGGCCATGGCGTCGCCGTGCGAGCCGCCCGTGACCAGGGCGCCCGCCGCGATCGGACCGATCAGCTGGCCGAGCGAGGCGCCGATGGTGAAGTGGCCGAAATTGCGGTCCTGTTCGGCCGGTGCGGACTGGCGGGCCACGATCGACTGGGCGCCGATGACGAAGGCGAGATGCCCGAGCCCCATCACGCCGCTCCAGGCGGCCATCGCCGCCAGGGAGTTCGCCATGCCGCTCAGTGCGCAGCCGCCCGCGATCAGGACGACTCCGACGGGCAGCAGGGGCGCGCACCGTCCGTGGTCGGTGCGGCGGCCGAGCGGTACGGCGGCGAACAGCGGGAGCAGCGCGTACACACCGGCGATCACACCGATCGCCCGCTCGTCGGCGCCCAGGCCGAGGGCCCGGTAGGAGACGGCCGGTCGCGCCATCGACACCGCCGCCTGCGCGAAGCCGAAGGCGATGACGAGACGGAGCAGCCAGCCCCTGCCGGGCCGTATGTCCTCGGTCATGAGGTCAGATGATCCCGAAGAGGATTCCGGAGAACAGCACCACCAGCGAGGTGAGCGCCGCCCACTTCACGGTGAAGCGGGTGTGGTCGCCGAACTCGACCTTCGCCATGCCGACGAGCACGTACACCGCGGGCACCAGCGGGCTGGACATGTGCAGGGCCTGGCCGGCGAGCGAGGCCCGGGCGATCTCCAGCGGCGAGACGCCGTGGGCGGCGCCGGCCTCGGCGAGAACGGGCAGGACGCCGAAGTAGAAGCCGTCGTTCGACATGAAGTACGTCAGCGGGAGGCTGAGCAGTCCGGTGACCAGGCCCATGTGCGGGCCCATGCCGGCCGGGATGGTGTCGACCAGCCAGCGCGCCATGCTGTCGACCATGCCCGTGCCCTGGAGGACACCGGTGAAGACGGCGGCGGCGAAGACCATGCCGGAGACGTTGAGGACGTTGTCCGCGTGGGCGGCGATCCGGGCCTTCTGGTCGGGCATGTGCGGGAAGTTGACCGTGAGGGCCAGGGCCGCGCCGAGCAGGAACAGGACCGGGATCGGCAGCAGCTCCATGATCATGGCGGCGAGCAGTGCGACGGTGAGGCCCGCGTTGAACCAGTACAGCTTGGGGCGCAGGGTGTCGCGGTGGGGGTCGAGGCCCTGGAAGTCGTCCTCGTCCTCGTCGGAGGAGGAGGCGTCCGTGGCGGAGGCGTCCGCGGCGAAGGCGTCCGTACCCGAACCGGCGCCACCGGTGGGCTTGTTCAGCGCCACCTTGTCGCCTGCCTTGCCGTCGCGCTTGCCGCCGCCCGCGCCGACGAGCACCGTCTCGGGCTCCGGCTCCTTCTCCAGGACCTCGTCGAGGGTCAGCACACCGAGGCGCTTGCGCTCGCGCAGGCCGAGCACGTACGAGAGGAGGAAGACGGCGAGCAGACCGACCGCGAGGGCCGGGATCATCGGCACGAAGATGTCGGACGCGTCCAGCTTCAGCGCGGTCGCGGCGCGGGCGGTCGGACCGCCCCAGGGCAGCGTGTTCATCACGCCGTTGGCGGTGGCGGCCACACCGGTCATCACGACCAGGCTCATGCCCAGGCGCTTGTACAGCGGGTACATCGCCGAGACCGTGATCATGAACGTGGTCGAGCCGTCGCCGTCGAGCGAGACGATCGCGGCGAGCACGGCCGTACCGACGACGATGCGCATCGGGTCGGCCTTGCAGAAGCGCAGGATGCCCCGGACGATCGGGTCGAAGAGGCCGACGTCGATCATCACTCCGAAGTAGACGATCGCGAACATCAGCATCGCCGCGGTGGGCGCGAGGCTCGTGACGCCTTCGAGGACGTAGTCCCCGAGATGGGCTCCCTTCCCGACGAACACGCAGAAGAGCGCGGGGATGAGGACCAGCGCCGCGATCGGCGACATCTTCTTCAGCATGATCAGGACCAGGAAGGTCGCGATCATGGCGAAGCCGAGGATGGTCAGCATATGGACACCTAACGTTCGCCCTTGAACTTCCACCAGAGGCGGCGGTCCGGACGACGTTAGGTGCCGCGAACTTGCGTTAACAAGATGTTGACGCGCGAGCAATAAGCGCAAAACTCCAGGTCACAGCGGTGCGTCAGAGGGTTGTGCGCACAGAGGCCGGCTCACGCCGTCCCCACGGGTGCGACCTGGACGGGCACACCGTTCTGCACCGCCGTACCCGAGAGCACGTCGAGCCGGGTGCCGTCGAGGAGCTGGTTGTAGTTGGCGCCGGGGCTGGCGTGCGCGACGGACATCCGGGTGCCGGGCCGGTCATGGCCCCAGCCGTGCGGCAGGCTCACCACCCCCGTCCGTACGGTGTCGGTGATCTCCACCGGCACCTCGATCTCGCCTCCGTCGCCCTTCACGCGTGCCCGCTCGCCGTCGGTGAGGCCGAGGCGGCGGGCGTCGTCGGGGTGCATCTGGAGAGTGCAGCGGTTGGAGCCGCCGGCGAGGGTGCGGACGTTGTGCATCCAGCTGTTGTTCGAGCGCAGATGACGGCGGCCGATGAGGACGAGCCCGTCGCGCGTACGGTCCATCGCCGCCGCAAGCCGCGGCAGGTGCTCGGCGATCGGCTCGGGCAGCAGCTCGACCTTTCCGGTGCGGGTCTTCAGGAGCCCCGGGATCCGCGGCTGCAGCGGGCCGAGGTCGATGCCGTGCGGGTGGGCGAGCAGCTTGGCGAGGGTGAGGCCTTCGGGATGGGCGCCGAAGCCGTCGCCGTACGGGCCGAGGCGCAGCATCATGTCGAGCCGCTGCTCGACGGTGCTGTCCCCGGTGAGCTCCTCCGCGAGCTCCTTCGGGTCGCGTCCGTGGACCAGCTGGAGCGGGTCGGCCACGGCCTTGCCGAGGGTGCTCTCGATGACCATCCGGTCGACGGTTTCCGCGGGCACCCCGTGCATACCGGTCGCGGCGAGGATGAGGCGGGAGAGGATCTCGCTCTCCTGGAGCAGGCCCTCTTCCAGGGGTACGGCGGCGCGGGTGTAGCGGACCTGGTTGCGTACGGCGAGGGCGTTGAACGCGAAGTCGAAGTGTGCGCTCTGCGCGGGCGGCGGCGGGGGCAGCACGACATCCGCGTGGCGCGAGGTCTCGTTGAGGTACGGATCGACGCTGACCATGAAGTCGAGGCTCTCGAGCGCCTGGTCGAGCCGGTTGCCGTCCGGTGCGGACAGGACCGGGTTGGCGGCGATGGTGAGCACGGCCCTGATCCGGTCCTCGCCCGGGGTGTCGATCTCCTCGGCGAGCGCGGCGGCCGGCAACTCGCCCTTGGCCTCCGGGTGTCCGGAGACCCTGCTCTTCCAGCGGCCGAGCGCGAAGCCCTTGCCGGGCGCCGCGGGCCGCGGTGCCTTGTCGGTGGCGGAGAGCGGGAAGAGCGCGCCGCCGGGGCGGTCGAGGTTGCCGGTCAGCACATTGAGCACATCGACGAGCCAGCTGGTGAGGGTGCCGAACTCGACGGTGCTGGCGCCGATCCGGCCGTAGACGGCGGCGGTCTGGGCGCCGGCGAGTTCACGGGCGACGGTGCGGATCTCCTCGGCCGGGATGTCGCAGGCGTCCGCCACGGCCTCGGGAGTGAACCGACCGAGCGCCTCGCGGACTTGGTCCACCCCTTCCACGTACGCCCCGAGGTCACCGAGCTCGACGATGCCCTCCTCGAACAGGGTGTACGCGAGGGCCCCGAGCAGCAGCCCGTCGCTGCCCGGGCGTATCGAGAGGTGCCGGGTGGCCATCTTGGCGGTACGGGTGCGGCGCGGGTCGACGACGGTCAGGGTGCCGCCGCGCTTCTTGAGGTCCTTGAGCTTGCCGGGGAAGTCGGCGGCGGTGCACAGACTGCCGTTGGACTCCAGCGGGTTGGCGCCGATCAGCAGGAGATGGTCGGTGTGGTCGAGGTCGGGCACCGGGATCGCGAAGGGGTCGCCGAAGAGCAGCCCGCTGGAGACGTGCTTGGGCATCTGGTCGAGGGTGCTGGCGCTGAACACCTTGCGGATCTTGAGCGGGGAGATCAGCAGGCGCGGATACAGGCCGCCGGCCATGGTGTGCACATTGGGGTTGCCGAGCATGATGCCCAGCGCGTCCGGCCCGTGGGCCTCGACGATCGGCCGCAGCCGCTCGGCGATCATGTCGAACGCCTCGTCCCAGCTTGCCTCTTGGAGCCGGCCGTCCTTGCGGACGAGCGGGGTGCGCAGCCGGTCGGGGTCGGCGTCGAGCTCGCCGAAAGAGGCTCCCTTGGGGCAGATGAACCCCTTGCTGAACACATCGTCCTGGTCGCCGCGGGCGCCGGTGACGCGGGTGCCTTCGATGGTGAGGGTGAGGCCGCAGGTGGCTTCGCAGAGCGGACAGATACGCAGAGCGGTACGGGTCTTGTCCGTGGCGGACTGTGCGGCGCGGGCGTCACTGGTGGCGGACACGGGCCCTCCCGGGGCGGCGGTCGTCGTGCGCGGGCTGCGCGGTGGGTCGCGCGTACGCCGCGAGCATACCGACCGGTATGCACGGTGGGGAGGGGGTGCGCCGGATCCGGCCGTGCGG